>JBALTG010000003.1:0-85231 GCA_036964625.1 Motiliproteus sp. | reverse complement strand
GATCGACCATCAGCCGACCGACCTGCTCAACGTAATGGCGAAGGTATCCAATTGATGATGCTACAGGCTAAGTAATGACAGTGATGCCCATTTCGTTAAATCGCTTGTCCAACGATGATTGGACTATCCCGCTCTCCGATGAAGAACTGATCAATCAGATTGATCTACTGCGTCCACGAGTTGAATACGGCTAATCAGTTTTGTAGCTGTCTCCATAGAGAGGGGTGCCGTTCACATACGCATCCGTATCGACAACCGAACAAGCGCGTGGCACTCTCTGCATCATGCCTTGGTATGACCCTTCTGCAGGAGCCACCATGAACCACCGCGTGCTGGATTTCTATTTCGACTACCTGTCACCCTACGCCTATTTCAGTTGGCGCAAGATTCAGCCCCTGTGTCAGCGTTACGGGGTTGAACTGCGTCCGCATCCGGTCGTATTTGGGAAATTGCTCGATCACTGGGGGCAACTGGGGCCTGCAGAGATCCCACCGAAAAAAACCGCGCTGTACAAATACTGTTATCGCTATGCCCGACAGCATGGCTTCGAGTTCAACCCACCCCGCTATCACCCCTACAATCCGCTGCCAGCGCTTCGACTCTCGCTACCCGACGTCTGTGGCGAACAACAACCGCAACTGATCAGCGCGCTGTTTAGCGCGGGCTGGTCTCAGGGTGCCGATCTCAGTTCAGTCACAAAGCTGACAGGTATCCTTAATGCTGCCGGATTCGATGGCGCGTCGCTGCTGGCAGCGATAGAAACAACAGAAGTAAAGGCGGGGTTGCGAAAGGAGACGGAACAGGCGATCGCTCAGGGCGTCTTCGGGGTGCCGACCTTTATCATCGACGGCGAGCTGTTCTGGGGCAACGACCAGCTCGAACATCTGGAGCTGTTTATCCAGGGCCAGGATCCGCTCGATCGGGACCGCGTCGACGAAATGCTCGCCCGGGACCGGGGTATCGACCGCAAAAGCACGGTCGAACGCATGCAAAAAAGATAAGCAGGGCGACTACAACCTAAAAGACAACCCCAGCGTCAGCCCGCGACTACTGAGCCTTGAGCAGTTGCTCGGCAAGGGCTTCGGGTTCTATTTCTAAGCCTTCCATCTCCAGACTCCAGTTGGGCCCGACCAGCACGCCGTCCTCCGCCATGCCGGTAAGCCAACGTTCAACAAAGACATCCAGGCTGATAGATTTAGCCACGTTATCAGCCCACTCATCTGCACACTGGGCTTTGGCATCTTCCTCATTTGACCAGAACGGGATCACATCGGAATCTTCATACTCTTCGGAATCACATACAACCCAGCCCTCGGGTGTAGTCACACCCCAGACCTCTCCGGACGCTTTAATACCATCAACAAAGGCAAGGTAATTCTGTTGTGGGTCGCTGCTTAACTGGCTCATGCACTTCACTCTTAACGTCATTGCGAATAAAGAGCGAATGATACACCGCAATAGCCAGCGAAACCGCCTATTTAGACACTCTATTAACCCAGCACGTTAATAGTTGCTGGTTCAGGTAGATCGAATCTATTATTCTGGCCACCTTCTGCCACCACACCGCTCAACCGCTGCCGACGAGATATTTTATGGCCAATTATTCCAAACGCCATCACGCCAACGAACAGACCCAGACCGAAGCGATGGCCGTCGCCCGCAGCACTCAAAAACCTGGGCAAACCAAAGCACAGACTAAACTTATTGCCCAGGGGATCCAGAAAGGGATTGAGGTCTACAAAAAACAGCAAAAAGCCAAAGCTCGGGAGCTCGATAAGCGTCTGAAGAAAGCGGGCTCAGTACCCCCTCCCCAAGCCGACAGCCTCCCGGACGAGCCCACCAGGTCCACGGCCTGGCTGCCATGGTCACTGCTAGCGCTTTCCTGGGCCGCCTTTGTGGCATATGGAGTATTGGCGTAACCGTCTCCGATCCGCGCAGCCCTAATGACTTCAGCCAACACGCTCAGTACCTGGTTCACACCGCCGATCTACGGGGATAACTATCGGACCAAAACAGCCGATAAAACCGACTCCCGGGGCTTGTTAGAAATAAAAACCATGGTAAAATCGCGCGCCCACAACTGTTGAATATATGCAACATGACACTACTCCTCTCCGCCTGGATCAAGTTCTCGATTCTGTTCGCCCCCTTCTTTGTGGTGTCGATGTTCCTATCCTTGACCCGCGATGATTCGGCCGCCGTAAAACGCAACGTCGCCAACCGCGCCGTATTTTCTGCAGCCTGCATCAGCCTGATTCTGTTCTTCTTCGGCATGCCCATCTTTGAACTACTGGGGATTACGCTCGATTCATTCCGGATCGGTGCAGGAACCCTGCTGTTCCTTTCAGCCATAAGCCTGGTCAAAGATGGGGTGCGTTCCCACGCAGAGGTTCCTACCGAGAGCCGCGATGACGTGTCGGTAGTGCCCTTGGCGATCCCCACCATCGTCGGCCCTGCCACCATCGGTGCCATTCTGGTATTCGGTGCCGAACTAAAAGGAGTGGAGCTGGCCTACGGCATCGGCGGCATGATGCTGGCGCTGGCAGGTCTACTGGTCCTGCTGCATCTATCAGCAGCACTGGAACGGATACTGGGCAAAACAGGGCTTAATATATTGAGCAAGATAACCGGCTTAATTCTCGCCGCGATGGCCGCCGAAATCATCTTCACCGGAATCAAGTCCTTCCTCTTCAGCGCTTAGTCGGACCCGCTTTCAGGCGCACCCGAGGTGTGCCCTGCCGCGTTGTTTTGTCGCTCCTGCTTACGTACAGCAATCTGCTTGAGGATCTGCCGTTTGCGCCGATCATCCGCCCCGCCCCACTGTAGAATCTCGTCAAGGCTGCGCCCGCAGCCGAGACAGATATCCTGTTCGTCAAGACAACAGTTTCTGATACAGGGTGAATTAATAGCTGGGTTAATGACTGACACTAAAGACTCCCAAACAGTGACTGAATCCGGAACGAATGAGCCCTGCCCCGAGCATGCCCGACCGACCGGAATATACAACCAGTCTATAGGGCATCAGGGTGCGGTGCATCTAGCCCGGATATTTCATGAAGGGATCGAAATTTCCGGATCCGCTGGCTAAGCAGTTGGCTCTATCTCCCTTAAGCCTTGGTGGTTCCAAGGCTTAAGGGAGATCGGGCCAAATGCAACGGCAGTGGATGCGGAAAATCGATCAGCGATACCTGTTACAAAGTGTAATTTTCTAAAACAAGCCATAGGTTCTGTAAACATCGGTGCTACAGGTCAGTTTTTAGCGCCTTTGTGAAATGTCCGGGCTAGACAGCAGGGTAGTTTATTACGGGCTGTATTCGAGTTAGCAGCTGTAGCAAATGCGAGACAGGCAAAGGCCGCTATCGTCGACACAGAGGCGACTCTCGTGTCAGCCCTGGCTACGACTTCCCGCACCGATTGAAATTTTCCAAATCGGTCACTCTCCTTGACTGCAGGAATTGGCCCTTGTGGAGATATACCAGTCATCGCTACCGACATTGCACCACATCATGAAGCATATTCACGAAATGCTTGGCAGCGACAATGCTGTACGCTATTTCTAGCGGGTGCTCCTGCTGTTTCCTTTCAGGATGTATGTATTACAGCGGTATCGACAAGCCAACATTAGCGCTTGGCTATACATGCTTTGATTCGAGAGCTTCAATTTCAGACAGCGGACATATCCGATGTCGGTTTTTAGTAGCAAATGACTCCCTTAAGCAGGCTTTAGGGAGAGGCAAGAGCAGAGCCTACAAGTAGCAGATTGCGCACATTGAAAACTTTCGGCAGACGAACGCCTTGCAAAAACCAAAAGTTAACGACTCACCATTTTCCAGACATGCAAACGGGGTCCATAAAAACGCATGGAATTACCTTTGGCCAGCGTAACTAATAGCTCGCCCCTCCCTGATTTCAATGCTAATCTTGCCGGGCTTTCATGTTGGATAGTGCATTTAAGGGGGTCGTTATATGCAGGCAGAGCAGGCGGAAATTGCCAGTTTTCTCAAACGGCACCCACCCTTCAAGGCGCTGCCACCCGAGGCCTTGGATAACCTGGCCCGGCAGGTTGAAGTGGCCTACTATCGAGCCGATAGCGACATCCTTTGCTTTGGCAACCCCATTCAAGACCTGTACCTGATTCGAAGCGGAGCAGTCGAAACCTACCGGCGAACCGGCGAGCTATTCAACCGTCTGGCCGAAGGCTCGGTGTTTGGCCAGATGGGATTGATGATGAACCGCCGAGTGCGTTTTCCCGCCAGGGCGCTGGAAGACACACTGCTATACTGCATCCCCGCGGATACCTTCAGCGACTACTGCCAGCAGTTCGATGTCTTTGCCGATTTCTTCGAAACCGACGAACGAACGGTGCTACGCCAAGCAGTCTCTGACCAAGCCGAAAGAAGCGATCTGACCACAGTCAAAGTCAAATCGCTGCTGACCCGTGAGGCTATCACCGTAACCAAAGATACCTGTGTACGTGACGCCGCGGTGTTGATGACCGCAGAGGATGCGTCGTCACTGCTGATTACCGATCCGGCGCTGCGGGACTGCAGCGACGGCCAGGTGGTGGGCGTACTTACCGACCAAGATCTGCGCCAGCGGGTGCTCGCCTGCGACCGACCACCACAGACCCCGGTCGCAGAGGTGATGACCACCGATTTCGTCATCCTTGACCACGACGCCTACGTGTTCGAAGCGATGCTCATCATGTTGCGGGAAAATATTCACCACCTACCGATCCTGCACGGCCGGAATCCGGTCGGAGTGCTGGCCCTGTCCGATATCGTGCGCCACGAATCCCAAAGCAGCCTGCTACTGGTCCGGAGTATCTTTACCCAACAAAGCATCGAAGATCTCGCAGCCTATGCCCAACAATTGCCAGCCGTGTTCGTGCGAATGGTCAACGAGGGCGCCAATTCCCATATGATTGGCAGTGCCATGGCGGTGATTGGTCGCAGTTTCAAGCAGCGCCTGCTGTCTCTGGCCGAAGAGCAGCTGGGTCCACCGCCGGTCCCCTACTGCTTTCTGGCCCTGGGGTCGATGGCGCGGGACGAGCAGTTGGTGGTGACCGACCAAGACAATGCCATCATCCTTGATAACGATTACCGCTCCGAGGCCCACGAGGCTTACTTCGAGCAGCTGGCCACGCTGGTGTGTGAAGGCCTGACGGCCTGCGGCT
This sequence comes from Motiliproteus sp., assembly GCA_036964625.1. Taxonomy (GTDB): domain Bacteria; phylum Pseudomonadota; class Gammaproteobacteria; order Pseudomonadales; family Balneatricaceae; genus Motiliproteus. The sequence goes on along the minus strand of JBALTG010000003.1, from coordinate 80,055 downwards.
ATAGCCCGTGCAGTGGCGATATCATGGCCACCAACCCCCAGTGGCGACTGACCCAAGATCAGTGGCAGGCGCAGTTTGCCGCCTGGATCGACCGCCCCGACCCCAAGGCATTGTTGAACTGTTCGATCTTTTTCGACCTTGACGGCGTCTGGGGCGAAGTGGATTGGGCCAAACAGCTAAGGCAGTTCATCGCCGAGCGAGCCAAGGCGAACCCCCGTTTTCTCGCCAATCTGGCACGTAACGCTCTCAACCGTACGCCACCGCTGGGTTTCTTCAAAGGCTTTGTGATGGAGCAGGATGGACGGCACCGCAACTCCATCAACCTCAAACGGCGCGGGACCGCACCGCTGACCGACGTAATCAGGGTGCACGCTCTGGCGATAGGCTCGATAGCACAGAACTCGTTCGAGCGCCTGGAGGACATTATCGCCGCCGAGTTGCTCCCCCCCGGTAAGGGGCAGGAACTGAGCGATGCGCTTGAGTATATTTCGATGGTCCGTATCCGCCACCAGGCCCGCGATATTGAGGCTGGCGAGCAACCCGATAACAATATCGAGCCGGGAACCTTGTCCACCTTTGAACGGCGCAACCTCAAAGAGGCGTTTCAGGTCCTCGACAAGGCGCAGAGTTTCTTGAAATTCCGCTATAACGCCAACCATCCACTGAAATAAACCGAAGGCGTCATCCACCCGTATGGTTATGTTATCCACCAAACCGCCCAGCCAGTGCTGGGCTGAACGCTACTACGAGCTTCAGGTGCAAAGCCGCAATAGCGAGCTCAAAGGCTTTTATGCCGAAGGGATGGTGGCCGAAGGTACGCCTATCTCGGCCGCCCCACTGGTGGCCATGGACTTCGAAACCACGGGCCTCGACCCCTCAAAGGACGAGATTGTCAGCGTCGGCCTAACCCCGTTCAGCCTGGAGCGTATCTACTGCCGCGACGCGGCACACTGGGTCGTAAAACCCCGGCGACCGTTACAGAAGGAGTCGGTGGTCGTTCATGGCATCACCCACTCCGAAGTCCACGACTCCCCCGACCTGTCAGCGATTCTGCCGCAACTGCTGGCGGCGCTGGCTGGTAAAATCGTCGTGGTGCATTTTCGCCAGATCGAGCGCGCGTTTTTAAACAACGCCCTGCAGCGGCGCATCGGGGAAGGCATCGAATTTGCGATCATTGATACCCATGCGTTGGAATGCCGGGCATTAATAGCCCGACAGGGTATCGTCGGCCGTCTGCTGCGTCGCCCGCTGGGGTCTACGCGTCTGGCCGACTGCAGGCAACGCTATGGATTACCCCACTACCCGCCCCACCAGGCACAAACCGACGCCCTGGCGACCGCCGAGTTGCTCCAAGCGCAGGTCGCCTACCACTACCGGCCGGATACTGCGGTCGCGGACCTCTGGTGCTGAGGCTCCGCGGTGGCTTGACGGGCCACCCCGGGCATCTGTAGCACTGGGATTAACGCCGTTCGGTGCGCAGGCCCATCAGCAGACTGACGCACATCAGCAGCAACACGACGGTGAACGGCAGCCCGGTTGAAATGGCGCCAGCCTGCAACGCCTGAATCGCCTCGGTGCCACCGATCCAAAGCAGGGCAATGGCAATGGCGCCCTCCAAAGTTGCCCAAAAGATCCGCTGGGGCACAGGGGCATCGATCTTTCCCCCGGCGGTGATGCTGTCGATGACCAGCGACCCCGAGTCCGACGAGGTGATAAAGAACACCAGCACCAGCACGATGGCGATGACCGACATCAGGGTGCCCATCGGCAGTTCGTCGAACATCTGGAACATCGCCAGTGGCACCTCGGTCAGCCCGTTGGTCCCCAGGGCGCCGACATTGTTAAGCACCTGGTCGATGGCGATGCCACCGTAGATCGACATCCAGATCACCGTGACCAATGTGGGCACCAGCAGCACCGCCGTCAGAAATTCGCGAATGGTACGCCCTTCGGACACCCGCGCGATGAACATACCGACAAAAGGTGACCAGGAGATCCACCAGGCCCAGTAAAAGACGGTCCAGCCCTGAAACCAGGCCTCATCCTCACGGCCGTGGGGGTTGCTCAGCGGAATGATATTTTCGATATAGGCACCCAGAGTGGTGGGCAGGTTGCCCAGCGCCACGGCTGCCGCAGTCATGGTCACGAATGCCAGCAGGGCGAAGGCGATCACCATATTGACGTTACTCAGGATCTTAACGCCCCCTTCTATACCACGAATAACCGAAATAATGGCCAGCAAGGTCACACCGATGATCACCAGGATCTGCAGGCCGATACTGCTCTCAATTCCGAACACATGGTTGATCCCCGCAGCGGCTTGCTGGGCGCCCATGCCCAACGAAGTCGCCAAGCCGAAGAGTGTTGCCAGCACGGCCAGCACATCAATCAAATGGCCGGGCCAACCCCAGGCGCGGTCACCCAGTAGGGGATAGAAGATCGAGCGGATGGACAGCGGCAGGCCCTTGTTGTAGCAGAAAAACGCCAGCGATAGCCCAACCACGCAGTAGATCGCCCAGGGGTGTAGTCCCCAGTGGTACATGGTAGCCCCCATCGCCATCCGAGCTGCTTCAGGCGTGTTGGCTTCGACCCCCAACGGCGTCTTGTACCAGCCGGTGAGGTAGGCCACCGGCTCGGCCACGCCCCAGAACATTAGCCCGATACCCATGCCCGCCGCAAACAGCATGGCTAGCCAGGACAGTGTCGAATGAGTCGGTTTGGCGTTGACCCCACCCAGGCGGATGCTGCCGTAGGGCGACACCAGCAGCGCCAAACAGAAGATAACGAAAAAATTCCCCGACCACATAAAAAAGGCGTCGAAGGTGCCGATGATGTTCCACTTCAATCCGTCCAGGGCCGCCTTGGCCGTGGCGGGGTCGGTGACCAGCGTTGCAACTAGAAAGAGCAACACCAGCCCGGCGCTCAGGGAAAACACCGGGTTGTGGACGTCAAACCCCCATTTCTGGACGTTATCCTGCCCGACGGTATAGTCGGTGCTGTCGATACTGTATTTGTCAGTTTTGTTTCCCATTTATGACCTCTTAGTAATGGGTAAAAGCAAACGTAAGCCTGCGGTTCCCTCAACGGGCTACAGCTGCTACCTTTGGTGGCGAATGATAGCAGATACAGCCTCCGACTGGTTTAGTCATATTAAAAACCCGCTGGCTTAACAGACGATTGCCAGAGCGGAGGCTGTCGATGAAGCGGATATCTGCGGATTGGCTGCAGCGATTCGAAGCGCTCGATAAACTTCACATTGTGCAAGGGCCAGTACCGCGCGTTTTACCTACACCGCCCCTGCATCGAGCCGGTCGGAGGAGTTTTCGCTGCCCTTTGAACGATTCAAGAAAGAACGTCTCATCCGCCTCAACGATCCCGTGCTCTTGGCTAGCCTGATGCGCCGCCGCTAATCTGAGAAAACGGTGGCGCCACAGAAAGTCGGTATTCTTATCGACATCGCATTCTACTGCTGCCCGACAAATCGTCCTCCCATCGATCAAGGCCTTCGCATAGCGAAGCCATTGTTCACGCTTACGCAAGCGGGCCAGTGGCGTCCCTGTCAGCGGATTACTGGCGCGGCCACAGTTGTTACAACGGCAGCGAGGAAAGTTGTGGCTTGAGCCCCACGGTCGAAGATTAACGGAGTCACAATTCGGACAGCGATACGTTTAATTTGCAGAAATGAGTATTTCGGTCGAGGTCGACTCTTGGTGCTGGAGGTGTGTTTGAAGCTGACTTACCTGGCTAGGCGATAGTTGGCCCAGCTGTTTCAGTAGTTAGTTAAAGGCTTGTTCATTCATGATGGGCCGGAATATGCACTTAATGGAGATTCACCTGAAGCATAGCCTTCCAACAACTAACTCAGACATAGCCTTAAAAAAGTATAAAAGGAGTCTATTCGTGCTCAACAGCCTGCTCTACCCTTGCGCACTTCTCGTCTGGGGTGGTTCCTGGTTGGCCATCAAATGGCAGGCAGGAGTAGTTCCTTCGCCGTTGTCGATCTTGTATCGATTTGGACTGGCAGCGGCAATCATGTTACTGCTGGTGATCGTACTGGGAAAACTGCAGCAGACCAGCCGTCGCGATCAGCTCTTTTGCCTGTTGCAGGGTGCCTGCCTGTTCTCGTTGAACTTTATCGCCTTCTATCAGGCCTCTCACTACATCGCCAGCGGTTTGGTGGCGGTGGTGATGTCGACCGCCACGCTGTTCAACGCTGGCCACAGCCAACTGATCTGAAAACAACCACCGACGACGCATTTCAAGCGGGCCTCCGTCTTGGCCATCAGCGGGCTGATGTTGCTGTTCTGGAGCGACTTGGAGGCGCAGCAGTGGACGCTCGACAATTTAAAAAGGATCGGCTATTTACTGCTAGGAACCTGGCTGTTCTCGTTTGGCAATAGGGTTGGCGTCCGTCATACCCGTTGCGGCCTGCATGCCTATACCAGCACCACCTGGGCGATGGCATACGGCTGTCTGATATTGCTGACACTGATGGCGATGTTAGCGATGGCAGGCGCTCCCCCCGTGACTGCAGGACAATGGTGGGATTCCAGCCCCCGCTACCTCGCAGCCCTGCTCTACTTATCGCTGTTCGCCTCGGCACTGGGTTTTACTGCGTATCTGATGCTGGTCGCACGGATCGGTGCCAACAGCGCCGCCTACACCCTGATCGCCACGCCCGTAATCGTATTAAGTTTGTCGAGTCTGCTTGAAGGCTACCAATGGACCCTGACCAGCATCATCGGCCTGCTGGTCATCATCGCGGGAAATCTGACCGCCCTGAATGGCAACAATCGCACCCGGCTTGCACGGCTAACCGGTTATCGACGACCCAAAGACTACCAAGTATTTATCGCTGGCGCTGGTGATGCTGATGGCCGTCGCTAACAAAATCCCGGACTGCCTCTCGCGCCCTAATAACCGCTCAACGTTAGCCGGTATTCAACCAAGCAGGAATGAATCAAACCCGCCCACTCACCCGCTGCAGCGGCACAGATTCAGGAGCAGGCAGACTAACAGCAGCGACATCGGCCAGATCGTTGCTGTAAGCCACGGGAGCATGCCTGGGCAGCTGTCGTGACAGCAACTGCTGGCTAAGCTGCGGCTTAAGATAGCCGACAGAGAGCAGGTGTTCCAGACCCATAAAATTGCCTTCGGACGGTATTTTCAAATTGCGGATAATCTCATAGTGATACCCTTGGACGCGATGTAAGCGCTGATACAGCCGGGCTCGGTTCATCCCTGCCACATTGAACGAATAACTGCACCCGAGACGTTTAGCCTGCCAAATCAGCATCACCGCCATCTGCTGCAGTATCGCTGGAGTTCGGTATTCAGGCAGCAAGGCCAGTCGTGTCCACTGACTGTAGGACTCGCGGTTACGTGCGATATCTGGAAAAAACTCCTGAAGCATAAACCCACCAATCTCCAGCGGTAACAGCTGCGGTGATTCCGGGGTACTGACCGACAGCCTGACCCCGCCAACACAACGTTCCTGGTCGAGGGCGATAAGCAGGTAGCCGCTGCGGTCAAAATCATCTTCAGAGCCATCAAATGTACGAATCCCAAGCTCTTGACGAAAACACTCCTGACGAATCTGATAATACTGCTCCAACCATTTTTTCCGCTGCACGCGAGCATGCTGGCACGTGGTGACTTCTGGTTCGCCAACACGACATCCTGTATGTTGAATAAGCTCAAAACTGATGGACACGGTATAACCTCGCTACCTTCAAAAGGGATGACTACGCTTTTGACCAGAGCGCTAAAAAAATCGATCCTGACCAACAAGGAAGAGCAAAGCAAAATACACGCCACAATCACATTAAGCTAATTGAAACAGAATCTTATTTGTTTATTCAAAAAAAAACGGGCCCTATAGAGAGGGCCCGCTTTGCACTTCGTCTCTAATCAGAGACAGATCCCTTCCCACAAACGAGAAAAAGATTTAAATCAAATAGTTATATTGTCTCGGATCGGATACATACTTGGTACCGAGGAACCACGTGACAAGGTATTATTGAGTCGATTTAAACTGCTCTGCTTTCAACTCGTGACGCTGCAACAGCTTATAAAAATCAGTCCGATTACGCTGTGCCAACTCGGCAGCCTTGGACACATTGCCTTCGGTCATACGCATCAACTTGACCAGATAGTCGCGCTCAAACTGGTGCCGCGCCTCATTAAAGGAGGGTAAAAATCCTGACTCCTGCGCCAGCGCCTGATTCACCAATGCGGCGGGGATCACCCGGGTGCCAGACAGTGCGGCCGTCTGCTGTACCACATTTTCTAGCTGCCTGACATTGCCAGGCCAGGAAGCCCCAACCAGTAAATTGATGGCATCTGGCGAGAACGCGGTGACCTGTCCTGAAACCCCTTTACCGGTTTTCTGCAGAAAATAGTTTGCCAGCAGGGGGATATCTTCTGCCCGCTGATTCAGGTCGGGAAGCTTCAGGTTTACTACGTTGAGACGGTAGTAGAGATCTTGGCGAAACTGACCTGCAGCCATCGCCTCTTCAAGATTGCGATGGGTCGCCGAGATAACCCGCACATCCACCGCCACACTCTGAGTTCCACCCACCGGGCGCACCTGACGCTCCTGCAACACCCGCAACAATTTCACCTGCAATGAAGCAGGCATATCACCGATCTCATCCAGAAATAGCGTACCCTGATGGGCCGCTCTAAACAGCCCCTGGTGCTCTCTGACGGCACCGGTAAACGCACCCTTAACATGGCCAAACAGCTCAGACTCCAACAGCGGCTCAGGCAACGCACTGCAGTTGATTGCCACAAAGGGTTTTGTTGCACGATTACTGGCACGGTGAATAGCCTGCGCCAGCAACTCTTTGCCGCTACCGCTGTTACCTGAGATCAGCACACTGACATCAGCATCGGCGAGCTGCAACGCCTTGGCCAGTAGCTGCTCCATCAAGTCGCTACGGCACAGAATCTTCTCCCGCCAGGCGCTGTTAGCGCGCGAGGGTGCATTACCACGGGACAGACTCAGCCCCCGCTCGATCTGCTCCAGCAGCGCCACCTTATCGATCGGCTTGGTTAAAAAGGCAAACACCCCCTGCTGAGTCGCTTCTATCGCTTCGGGTATCGACCCCTGTGCGGTAAGAATGATCACCGGTAACCCGGGATAGTAATGTTGAACCTGTTCGAACAGCTCCATACCACCCATCGTATCCATGCGCAGATCACTGATGACCAGGTCGATCTCCCGGGAGCGCAGCACCTGTAATGCTTCCTGACCGTTAGTGGCAGTCGCTAACTGATAGTGCTTGGCTTCGAGCCGCAGCACCAACAGCCGCAACAGGCTTGGATCATCATCAACGACCAGTAAACGGGGAGGATGCTCAGTCATCGGCAAGCCCTTTGGGAGTGTCTGTTGTCAGTGCGCGACGAATACTCATGCTTTTCTCAAGATTCGTTAGCGCTTCAATTTTGTTAGAGAGTTCAATAACCTGTTGCTGGCTAAGCTGCAACTCAGCAACCAGCTCCTGATGCTTTTCATCATCCTCCCGCAGTGCTTGCAACAGCCGGGTCTGACGCGCGTCCGCATTAATCATAGACTGATTATGGAACTGCAACAATCGCACCAACTGCAGCAATGGGGCGGATAATTCTGAATTTACCGATAATTGTTGCAGACTATCCCTGGCCCGTATCCACCCCGGTAGATCCTTAAGCTGCTGATTCAGCAGGGCATAGATAAAGATTCGATTAGGCTTGTCGATTTTACCTTTAGTCAATACTTGCAGCTCAGCCTGTGCCTGCTCCTCAGTAAGCGTCAGCGACCGCTCTACCTCGTTCAACCCGTGGCCTAGATCGGTATTGGAAGCATTGATATCATCCGTCAAAGGCGCTTGTGTAAACGATACTGAGGCCTGAGATGTTGAGGTTTGAGGTGCTGAGGTTTGAGGTGCTGAGGCCTGAGGCACGACAGCCTGATACGCTTGCATCAAAGCCTGACAACCACTTAGCAGTAGTAGCATAAACGTAAGGGTAAGTACTCTCACAAGTTCTCCTCAAGTAACGGTAGGGTCAAACGAAAGTTGACCGGCAAGATAGCGCTGGGCACTAGCTGCAAGGTTCCTTGATGGACATGTACACACTCTCTTGCGACGCTCAACCCGATACCTGACCCCTTGATCGCACCGCTGCGTTTATTGCGCCCCTGATAGAAGGGCTGAAAGATCTGCCTGGCGTCATCATCGGCAATCGCCTCACCACTGTTACTAATATCACAAATCAGTGTTGAGTCCAGCTCGCGCCAGTCAACCCGCACCTCGCCACCCGCTGGACAATAACTAATAGCATTGGATAACAGGTTGTCCAATACGGTACGCAATTTCGAAGGATCGGCAACCCAGTTCAGCGGCGGGCCTTCGCAGTTAACGTTAAGTTTTTTGCGCGCAATTGTGATCGAATAACTGCTAATGAGCTCCAGCCACAGCCCGTGGATATCAACCACCGCGGTCTTGAGTTGCTGATGATGCTGGAGTTGATTGTAATCGAGCAAATTTTCGATCAACCGCTGCAGCTCGCCGCTGTTCTGCTGAATAATCGATACAATCTCAAGCTGCTGGCTATCGAGCGTTCCGACAACGCCTTCTGCCATCAGATCCGCACCCTCGCACAGACTGGCCAGCGGGGTTTTTAGCTCATGCGACATGTGCCGTAGAAACTGCTGTTTCTGTTCGTCCAGCTCGTGTAGCTTACTCCGTAACCACTCCAGCCGTTCGCCCAATAACTGCATCTCCTGGGGTCCGCTGATCCGGATCCGGTGGCTAAAATCACCACGACCAAGCAAGCCGATCTCCCGTTCTAGCTGGCGGACGGGCCGGTTGATCCAGTAGGTAAAAAACAATACCGCCAGCAAGGTTAAAAACGCCAGCAGCAGCAACATCCACACCAGCGATCGTTTGATCTCAAGCGCATCCAACCTCTGCTGCTCAAGTTGGTGATCCACATACAGCTGACTGGCCTGACGAAACTCCAGCGACAGCCTGTTAATTTTGTCGAACATCACCAGTACCGCGTCACTGTTGAACTGCTCGGCCGGTGTCAGCATACCAACCCCAAGCTGCTCCAGCGTTTCGGCTAAAGTGAGCAGATAAAAACTGCGCTCCTGGTCGACCAACCGCTCTATATCCTGCAGGCGAGAACCGATGCGCTGATGCCCCTGCTGAAACAGAACCAGTAGATTTTCCTCGCCCAGTGCTTGGTACTGACCGGCGCTTCGCTCCAAGCCCAACAGATCGGACTGCAACAGCTGGACTTCTCTGGTTAGCGTAACCAGGTTCTGGGTCATGCGACTGTTATTCACTGCGAATCGATCAAAGGCCTGAAGCGTAAAGAAAATGGCCACACAGAGCGGGGCAACCACGGTAAAAAAACCAATAAGCATCAATTGCAGCAGAGATCGGGGGCGCCAGAGCATAAGAACCAAGAAACGTTGTAACAGTACAACAAAGTCTGTGTGAGTTTTAAGGAGTAATTCTACTGCCTAGGGCCTGCCTAAGCTAATCCTATCGATCGCCAGAGGACAATGGCAGCGTTAGCAAAGAGCAACCTCCCCGCCTTCGCCTGCTCTGCTGACACCTTGGACCCATCCAGACACGTCGCCAGAACGTCTGCGACTGCAGCAGTGGAGTGCCGTACTTACAAAAAACAGAAAAAAACAAGAACCCGACAGAAAGACCGACCCAAGCAAGCCCACGCTTCTGGTGGACTACTGTACTACTGAACTGCGGCCAATGCTCACCGTAGCCTTATGGGCTGATCCAGTCCACCGGCACAGAGAGCAGATAACCGACGCCATACACCGTTTTTATCAGTTTGGGCACCTTGGGGTCATCTTCTAATTTTTTCCGTATCCGCGACATGCGGACATCGATGCTACGCTCAAACGGGATCGATTCGCGCCCCATCAGATCGCCCATAAGCCGATCACGGTTAAGGATCTGTTGCGGTGCCCGTAACAGCAGCTGCAGCAAATCCGCCTCGGCAGCACTGAGGCGCTCACTGCGACCGTCGTCATGGTTCAAGGTCAGCGTGGCCAGATCAAAACACCAGCCGCCGAACCGCGCTATTTTGGGGCCCGTATCGGTATCCACCGGGCCGATCTGATCCAAACGCCGCAGCAGACTGTTGACCCTCGCCACCAGCTCGCGGGGATCGAAGGGCTTGATCATGTAATCATCGGCGCCCAGCTCCAATCCCAGCACCCGGTCCGGTAAGCTGCCCCGCCCGGTCAGGATCATCACCCCAACCCGGTGTTTATCACAGAGCTCGCGCACCAGCGCCAGGCCATCCATATCGGGCAAACCAAGGTCAACGATACAGAGTGCGGGAGTGCGCCGTTTGATCGCCTGAATCGCCTGGGCACCGGTGCGAAAACTGGCGGTTTCATACCCAAACCGTTCCAGCTCCGCACACACCAGCGTGGCGATATCGCGTTCATCTTCAACAACGTAGACCAGCTTGTTACTACTCACATTAACGCCCACGTGGGTGACCCCTCCCTTTTATTGCCGACTAGTTTAAATCTCCGCTCAAGCATCCGCGTTTGCCTGCTCGCCGGGGTCTGCGCCTGAACCAGAACCAGAATCAGACACATAGTTCCGCAATAAGGCATGCCGCAGTGTATCGCGTTTGAACGGTTTACGCAGAGTCAGGTAACTGGGTTGTTTAGGACCCCGCGTTTGTTGGTCAAAAGCATAGCCAGTAATCAGCACTATTCTGGCGTCTGCTCGCGACTGACTAACCTGGTCGGCCAACTCATAGCCATCAATACTTCCCGGCATCATAATATCTGAAACCAGGGCGTAGAGATCAGTCAAGCTGGTTAACAGCAGCAGCGCCTCATCGCCATCGCTGGCTTCAACCACCGCAAACCCCATAGTCACCAACTGCTCCAGAATAACCGCTCTAACATCCGCGTCGTCTTCTACCAGCAGAATCAACTTACCTTCGCCCGACTGCACCAGTTCATGGGCCGGACTGTGACGCTCATCGCCGACCTCACTGACGGTACAGGCGGGTAACAGCAGGGTCACGCAAGCACCCTGCCCGGGACTGCTATGAATACGGATATACCCCTGCGACTGCTTGACAAAGCCATACACCATACTCAATCCCAAACCGGAACTGGTACCACTCTTGGTCGTAAAAAAGGGTTCAAAAGCGCGCTTCAAACTTCCCACTTTAAACCCCTTGCCGCTATCGTGCACCGAGACCTCCAGATAATCACCTGGAACCACCATCTCATCATACTCAACAGGCACATCTATCCTACGCTCAACCACCTCGAACCGCAGCGTGCCACCTTTGGGCATGGCATCACGCGCATTCAGCGCCAGGTTAAAGATCGCATTTTCAAACTGACTCTGATCAACATAAGCGATCGTGTCCTGATGCTCATCGACATGGAGCTGGATATCGATATTACTGGGCAGGGATCCCTGCAACAGGGCCAGCGAATCCCGGAACAACAGGGCCACGTCAACCCGGGTTGGGGTCAGGGATTGATTACGGGAAAACGCCAGTAACCGGTTGGTAATATCGGCGCCGCGCTGTCCGGCCCGGACTGCGGGCTCGAGATACTTTGACAGCCCTTCGATCTCAGCATAGCGGTCTCCGGCGGAGATCAGATTGCCAATCACCACCGTTAACAAATTGTTAAAATCATGCGCCAAACCGCCAGCCAGCTGCCCTACGGCATTCATCCGCTGCGCCTCGGTGAGCTTATGTTCGGCTTCTTTTTCCGCCGTGACATCTAGACTCAGATTAAGGACCGCAGTAACCTGCCCCTGGTCATCGAACTCGGGAATCAGTTTGCGTTTAGTGACCACCTCTCGACCATCATGCATAAATCGATATTCAAAATCGCACTCTGCGCCAGCCAGGGTCCGCTCAAACTGAGGGGCGATTTCAGCATACATTGAAGGGGGCATCACCTCCTGAAGCGTCCGTCCTACCAATGCCCGTTTGGTTTGATTGAACATCCGCGCGTAACGACGGTTTACAAAACGGTAGCGCTGATCAGCACCGACATAGGCGATCTGCGCTGGCAGCTCGTCAAGAATCATCCGCTGCCGCTGCTCCGTCGCTGCCAACTCCTGAGTCCGACTCTGTACCTGTTGATCGAGCGTCTGAATGCTACGACTCAACTGTGTCACCATGGCATCAAAGGTACGCCCGAGCACCCCGAGTTCATCATCAGAATTTATCCCACTCTGGGCACTGAGGTCACCCCGACGCACGCGTTTGGCGGTATCTGCCAAACGACGTATAGGCGCGGCAATCTGAGAGACAAACAGCAGAGCCAGCAATACCGCCATCAATAGCACCACCACGGTAATGGTCATGATTCGTTCTGTCAGCACATCAGAACTGCGCCGCAGCTCATCTTCGTAAACCGAGGAACCGATATACCAATCGAACCCTTTCAGATGTCGAACCAATGAAGTTTTTTGATAGATGTAGTTACCCGGGTCCGAGGGCTTATCCCAAGGGTAGTCCCACTCCTTGCCAGTATCAGCGACCGCAATCAGTTCCTGGGCAATGGAGCGCCCCGTAGCGGGATTGAGCTGATCACTAAAATTGATCCCATCGAGGTTGTCGTTAGGGTGGATTAACATATTGGCGTCAGCATCGAAGATATACATATAGCCCGTCTTGGCGATTTTGATCTCTTGCAACGCAACGCGCAGCTCAGCCATCGCCAGCTTAAGCCGTTTTTGAACCTCCAGCTCGATATCGTCCAGGTATAAACCCGAGCCCAGGACAAACCGCCACTGGGTAAAGTTTTTAACGTAGGAGATCTTGTCGATGGCATCAGGCTGATCGAGGCGTGGCCACGGGTACTGAAAAAAGCCATCCCCTTCGGCACGCACCTGGGAGACAATTTTAGGAATGATCGCTTCGCCACTGTCGCTTATCAGTGTCTCCGCATTGACGCCGTGAAAACGCTTGTCAGGATGGGATAACACCACCGAATCGTAACCGGATACCCAGATATACTCGTTATTACCGTAAGTAAACTGACGCAGCCCCTCGAAAACCTGCTGCCGTGCAGCCGCCTCACTCAATTCACCGCGTGGCACCTGCGCAAACACATTCTCTACATAGGCGCTTGCCAGTGCCACCGCGCTCTGCAGTTGCTGTTTGCGCCCTTCAAGCGCCTGCAGGCGATAACCCTCAAGGCTGAAATGGATCTTTTCAGCCAGCTGGTAAACATTATTAAGGACGGTACGACTGGCGTTGCGTTCGATGCCATACACGGTACTGGTAATCAGCGGCACCGAATAAAAATAGATCGCCAAGGCAAATATAACAATGATAGAGACCATTGCTAAAAAAAAACGCTGCAGTAACTTAGAACCTAATAGCATGATTTTATTCTTCTTATAATTCAGGTAGCGCACTAAGACCACTGCGATCAATGCACGCTAGCAATCTGCCGGACTTGACCATTCTACGACAAACCGCCAAGGCGAGAACCCCTGCTCTGACAAAATCTAACCACTGTTACATTTGGTTAGATTTCAGACCTATTTCGGAAACACTCATAGCGTTTAATGGTTACAAGGAGTTAAAGCGGTCGGTTAACTCTGGCCACTAAAACAAAAACAACACCCGAAACGGAACCTCCGACTACGGGTAAGCAAGGTCAGGAACGCTATCCATGAGCCGAGATATCATCCTAGAAACGCGTAATCTCGTTAAAGAATTCAAAGGTTTTACAGCAGTTGACGACGTCAACTTACAGATCGAACGCGGCTCCATTCATGCGTTGATCGGCCCCAATGGCGCGGGTAAAACCACCGTATTCAACCTGCTGACCAAGTTTCTCACCCCGACCCGGGGGCAGATTCTATTCAACGGCACCGACATCACCAATAAGAGCTCCGATGCAATCGCCCGCATGGGGGTTATCCGCTCATTTCAGATCTCCGCCGTCTTCCCCCATCTGAGTGTAATCGAAAATGTGCGCGTTGCACTGCAGCGCATGCGCAGCGACAGCCTCTATTTCTGGCGCTCTGAAAAATGCCTGGATAGCCTCAACGACCGCGCCATGGAACTCTTGGATTCAGTTGGCCTGGCTCCCTTTGCCAACGCCCAGGCCGTTGACCTGCCCTACGGACGTAAACGTTCGCTGGAGATAGCCACCACCCTGGCACTTGATCCGGAGCTATTGCTACTGGATGAACCAACCCAGGGCATGGGGCACGAGGATGTCAGCGTGGTCGCCGAATTGATCAAGAAGGTAAGCAAGGATCGCACTATTTTAATGGTTGAACACAATCTCAACGTGGTCGCCGACCTCTCCGATACCATCACGGTACTACAGCGTGGTGCCGTATTGACCGAAGGCGACTACGCCAAGGTTTCTGCCGATCCGCAGGTGCGCGAAGCCTATATGGGTGTTGCGTCCGATGATGAACCGGTCGCTAAAGCGTCCCGCACCCCATCTACCAGCAGCCAACCCGCGGAGACTAGCGCATGAAACCGGTACAGAAAATTCAGTCCAAGCGCGAGAAACTGCGAATCGACGATCTGCATGCCTATTACGGTGAGTCGCACATCCTCCATGGGATCGATATGGCCCTTAATCAGGGCGAACTGGTTACCCTGCTCGGACGTAACGGTTCCGGCCGCAGCACCACCCTGAAAGCGATCATGAACATGGTGGGCAAACGCAGCGGCTCTATTGTTATCAATGGTCACGAAACCATCAATATGCCCAGTCACAAAATCGCTCACCTGGGCATGGGCTATTGCCCCGAAGAGCGCGGGATCTTCTCCAGCCTCAACGTAGAAGAGAACCTGATGCTACCGCCCGTGGTCCGCTCTGACGGCATGTCGGTTGAAGAGATCTACGAAATGTTTCCGAACCTGGCGGAACGACGCAAAAGCCAGGGCACCCGCCTATCCGGAGGTGAACAGCAGATGCTGGCGATGGCCAGGATCTTGCGCACCGGCGCCAACATTCTACTGCTCGACGAGATCACCGAAGGCCTGGCACCGGTTATTGTTCAGAAACTGGCCCAAGTGCTGATGCAACTCAAAGAGCGCGGCCTGACCATCATCCTAGTGGAGCAAAACTTCCGTTTCGCCGCGCCGATTGCTGATCGTCACTACCTGATGGAGCACGGCCATATCGTCGAGCAGATCCACGCCAGCGAGTTGGTCGCCAAAACTGAATTATTAAATACCTACCTGGGGGTCTAGTCATTCGTGACGACTCTCTAAGCTCCAAGCAAGCAACAATTAAGCACAACCCATAAAAAATAGTACAACAAAAATAAAACTGGAGAACACAATGAACGCGATGCGCAAAACACTACTGGCTACCGCCCTGATCGCCGCTACCGGCGCGGCACAGGCAAGCCTATCCGACGACAAAGTAAAAATCGGTGTCTTGGGTGATATGGGCGGCGTTTACGCCGACATCTCAGGCCAAGGCAGCGTCGAAGCCGTGAAAATGGCGGTTGAAGACTTTGGCGGCAAGGTGCTGGGAAAGCAGATTGAAGTTGTGTTTGCCGATACTCAGCTCAAGCCGGACGTTGGTTCCGTGATCGCCCGTAAATGGGTTGAGGAGGAGCAGGTCGACGTAATCAACGGCGCAGTCGCCAGTTCGGTTACCGGCGCCGTGGCCAAATTCATGGCCGATCAAGAAAAGATCCTACTGATCGCAGCCTCCGCCAGCCACGCCTTCACCACCAAGGCCTGCTCACCGTTTAATGCTCACTGGACCTACGATGTCGTCTCCCTGGCTAACGGTACGGTTAAACCGATGGTACAAGGCGGCAAGAAAAAGTGGTTCTTCATCACCGCTGACTACGCCTTCGGTCACGCACTGGAAAAAGTTGCCACCGGCGTTATCAAAGCAAATGGCGGTAATGTTGTAGGGGGCGTGCGCGCACCACTGGGCACCACCGACTTCTCCTCTTACATCCTTCAGGCACAATCTTCAGGCGCTGATGTTATCGCCCTGGCTAACGCCGGTAGCGACATGGTCAACGCCCTTAAGACCGCAGCAGAATTCGGCGTCACCGAGACCACCGATGTAGCCGGACTGCTGGTTTTCACCCCTAACGCGCAGGCACTAGACCCTGAAATCGCGGGTGGCATGAAGCTGACCACCGGTTTCTACTGGGATATGGATGATCAGACCCGCGCCTGGTCCAAGCGTTACAGTGCGCGTATGGATGGAAAGATCCCTGCCATGCCACACGCCGGTGCTTACTCCTCAACCATGCACTACCTCAAAGCGGTAGAAGCAGCCGGTACCGATGAGTCCAAAGCCGTTATGGCCAAGATGAAAGAGATGCCGGTCGAAGACTTCTTCTCGCGCAATGGCTACCTGCGTAAAGATGGACGCATGGTGCATGACATGCTCCAGGTACGGATCAAGACCGCGGCTGAGCGTAAAGACAAAAACGACATCTTTGCTATTGAGAAAGTCATCAAAGGCGAGGATGCCTTTATGAAGATGGCAGATGGCGGCTGCGAGTTCGCACTGGCCAAATAAGACCTGCGGTAACAAGAACCGCTACGGTTCTTGTTACCCTCCCGCGCCCTGTTAAAGGTAAACGCGGAAACACAGAGGACCGAGAGGCATTGCGCAGCGTCGTTAATGAACAGTTGAGCGACAACAATGCCGCCTCATCCAAGCTTTCTCCTGCGGGTGAAAGCTTAATTACCCAAGAATAAAAAAAGGAAGCGTTCTGCTTCCGTCTGAAAACCCTTCAGGTGTGGTTATGGCGACTTTTTTCGATCTCAACCTTTTCGCTCTGTTCGGCCAATTGCTGATCGGGCTGATCAATGGCTCCTTTTATGCGCTACTGGCACTAGGCCTAGCGATCATCTTCGGGCTGCTCAAAATCATCAACTTCTCCCAAGGCGCGCTCTATATGCTAGGCGCCTTCGCTGCCTGGATGGGGATGCAATACCTGGGAATCAGTTATTGGTGGTCGTTACTGCTGGTACCCATCGGTGTCGCGGTGGTGGGTATTATTATGGAACGGTTTTTGGTTCGCCCCATCGCCGGCGAAGACCACCTCTACAGCTTGCTACTAACTTTCGGCATCGCCCTGGTGCTACAGGGACTCTTTACCCACTGGTATGGCTCCTCAGGTCTGTCCTACCCCATCCCGGCTGAACTCAAAGGCGGTACCCGGCTGCCGTTTATGTACCTGCCCAACTACCGCGCCTGGATCATCGTCTGTTCGCTGCTGGTCTGCACCGGCACCTGGTTCATGATTGAAAAAACCAAGCTCGGCGCTTACCTGCGTGCCGGTACCGAAAATCCGCAACTGATGCAGGCCTTTGGCATCAACGTGCCGCTGATCGTTACCCTGACCTTCGGTTTCGGCGTTGGCCTGGCGGGACTGGCTGGGGTGCTGGCGGCCCCCGTCTATTCGGTCTCACCCGAGATGGGATCGAGCATATTAATCGTGGTATTCGCCATCGTCGTTATCGGCGGCATGGGATCCATCGGTGGTGCCATTATTACCGGACTGGGGATGGGCGTCGTCGAAGGCCTGACCAAGTATTTCTACCCCGAAGCCTCCAATACCGTAATTTTCCTGGTGATGGTCATCGTTCTGCTGGTCAAGCCTGCCGGCCTGTTTGGTAAAGAAGCGTAGCCGTCAGCAGTTGTGTATATCGTCATTTGAAAAGATTTAAAAGACCTGAGGTCGCTAATTATGAAAAACATGAAACTCAACCTGGTGTTGCTGGGCTTGGCGCTAGTCGCCCCCTTAGCTATCTACCCGGTATTCCTGATGAAGGTGTTGTGCTTTGCGCTGTTCGCCTGCGCCTTTAACCTGCTGCTGGGCTTTGCCGGACTGCTCTCCTTCGGTCACGCTGTATTTCTCGGCAGCGGCGCCTACGTTACCGGTTATCTGATGCTTAACGTCGACGGACTCACCCCGGAAGTCGGTATCCTGGCCGGAGTCGCGGTTTCGGCCCTGATCGGCTTTATCTACGGCAAACTTGCGATCAAGCGCGAGGGGATCTACTTTGCGATGGTCACCCTGGCACTGGCGCAACTGGCGTTTTTCTTCTTCCTACAGGCGCCGTTTACCGGCGGTGAAGATGGTATCCAAGGAATCCCCCGCGGCAAACTGTTCGGCCTGGTTGACCTGTCCGACAACCTCAATATGTACTACTTTGTACTGGCGGTCTTTATCGGCGGTTTCGCACTGATCTACCGTACCGTTCACAGCCCCTTCGGTCAGGTGATGAAAGCGATCCGCGAAAACGAGCCACGCGCCATCTCGCTGGGTTACAAAGTTAATCAATACAAGCTGATGACCTTTGTTCTCTCCGCGACTCTGGCAGGCCTTGCCGGCTCGACCAAAGCACTGGTATTTCAGCTGGCCTCGCTCACCGATGTGCACTGGTTTATGTCCGGTGAAGTAGTACTGATGACGCTGCTGGGCGGCATGGGCACCATCTGGGGCCCGGTACTCGGGGCGGGCACTATCGTGAGCCTGCAGAACTTTCTGGCCGCAGGTCCACTGGGCAGTTACGTCCATGTGATCATGGGGCTGGTGTTTATCGTCTGCGTACTGGCGTTCCGCAACGGCCTGGTGGGCGAGTTGCAAAAACTGGTTAAACGTAACTTCTAATGCTAATTTAGCGTACCCTTAAGAACGCATTAAGGGGAACTCTTGAACCGGACCGGAGCAGCAACGATGAGCCACACCTCAAGCCAGAAATTAACGGCTCTGGAGCTCCGTATCCCGACTCGGGAGCAACTCGACGCGCCGACCCAACGCTACTTCGACACCTGTCAGGAGAAGCTGGGAATGGTACCCAACGTGCTCCAGGCATACAGCCAGAACCCTAAGCAACTGGACGCCTTTTCCAATTTCTACAACTGTTTGATGTTTGGCGAATCGGGTTTGTCACCCCTCGAACGGGAGATGATCGCGGTAGTGGTGTCCTCGGTCAATCACTGTTTTTACTGCCTCAGCGCCCACGGTTCGGCGGTGCGTCAGTACAGCGGTGATCCGATCCTCGGCGAGCAGTTGGTGATGAATTACCGGGCCGCCGAGTTAACGCCACGCCAACGGGCGATGTTGGATTTTGCCGACAAGCTGACCCGTCAGCCCGATCAGATCATCGAGACCGATCGGCAAGCACTGCGTGACGCAGGTTTCAGCGATGCCGATATCTGGGACATCGCCAACATCACCGGCTTCTACAACATGACCAACCGGGTTGCCAGCGCCGTGGAAATGGCACCCAATCCGCAGTACCACAGTCTGTTCCGAGCCCCTGCTGTTGCCGGTAGCTGTTAATAGTCCTGATTTTCACTAACCGATGAACCTCCCAAGGTACCGAACATGAGCCAACCCAGCGTTTCCAATACAACCATCGCCACCAGCTACACCAGCGCCACCAGCGCTACACCGTTGTTAGGTGAAACCATCGGCGATATGTTCGATCGCATTGCCAACCAATACGCCGACAACGATGCCCTGATCTCTATCCATCAGGGAATTCGCTGGAACTACCGCGAACTGCAGCAACAGGTTCATACCTGCGCCAAGGCGCTGATGGCGATCGGCGTCAGCACCGGTGATCGGGTCGGTATCTGGTCACCCAACATGGCCGAATGGTGCGTGACCCAGTTTGCCACCGCCAAGATCGGTGCGATTCTGGTCAACATCAATCCCGCTTATCGCCCGCACGAACTGGAATACGCGCTAAACCAATCGGAATGTAGTTTTCTGATCTCCGCTGACAAGTTTAAAAGCTCCAACTACACCGAGATGCTCAACCAGATGGTTCCCGAACTCAAGGACTCGGTACCCTGTCAACTGATCTCACCGGCACTGCCGCATATGAAAGGGCTGATCACCCTGTCCGAGACCCCGGTACCCGGGATGCTAAGCTGGCAGCAACTGCAGCAAAAGGGCGTTCAGATTGATGATCAGGCACTGGCCGAGCGCCAGTCACAACTGCAATTTGATGACCCGATCAATATCCAATACACCAGCGGCACGACCGGATTCCCCAAGGGTGCCACCCTGAGCCATCACAATATTCTCAACAACGGCTTCTTTGTTACCGAAAGCCAGCGCTTTACCGATCAGGACCGGATGGTGATTCCGGTGCCGTTGTATCATTGCTTTGGTATGGTGATGGGCAACCTAGGCTGTGTCAGCCACGGGGCCACGATGATCTACCCCAACGATGCGTTTGATCCTGAATCCGTACTCAAGACCGTCGCTGAAGAGCGCGCTACCGCACTCTACGGTGTACCCACGATGTTCATCGCCATCCTGGAGCACCCAAAGTTCGCCGAGTATGACCTCGGATCGCTGCGTACCGGTGTCATGGCAGGCTCCACCTGCCCGATCGAGGTGATGAAGCAGGTGATCGACAAGATGCATATGTCCGAGGTTCAGATCGCCTACGGCATGACTGAAACCAGCCCGGTCAGCACCCAGACCAGTGCCGATGCACCCCTACTGAAACGCGTCAGCACCGTCGGTCTGACCCAGCCGCACCTGGAATCCAAAATCGTCAATGCGCAGGGCAAGATTGTGCCGCGTGGAGAGGTGGGTGAGCTCTGTACCCGTGGTTACAGCGTCATGCTGGGGTACTGGAAAAATGAAGACGCGACCCTCAAGGCGATCGACAGCAACGGCTGGATGCACACCGAAGACCTGGCCACGATGGATGAAGAGGGTTATATCAACATCATCGGCCGCAGTAAAGATATGGTCATCCGCGGCGGCGAGAATGTTTATCCGCGCGAAATCGAAGAGTTTCTCTATACCCACCCGCTGGTCTCCGATGCACAGGTCACCGGCGTGCCCGATCCAAAATTCGGTGAAGAACTGGTTGCCTGGGTCATCCTCAAGCCCGGTGAAACCCTGACCGAAGATGAGCTTCGCGCTTTCTGTCGCGACAAGATCGCCTACTTTAAAGTGCCGCGTTACATTAAATTCACCGACGCCTTCCCGATGACCGTCACCGGTAAAATCCAGAAGTTCAAGATGCGCGAAACCAGCATCGAAGAACTCGGGTTGAATAAGTAACAGTTACCAATCGCATCAAAACGATCGATTACGAACAATCGATTACGAACAATCGCTTACGAACAATAGGTAAGATAATGACACGACCCACCCATCAAACTTACATCGACCAGTTCGACGTTGCCCAGATCGAATCACAGTTTATCGGCAACCTCAGCGCAGATCCTGCCGACGGCTTAAACGTCTGTGAAGAGATCTGTGATCGTCATGCCAACGGCGATAAGATCGGGCTGCGTTACCTGCGCGTTGATGGCAGCAGCGGCGAACTGAGCTTTGCCGAGCTGCAGCGCCGCTCGGCCCAGTTCGCCAACTTCCTCAGCAGCCAGGGGATCGGCAAAGGTGACCGCGTCGCCTGCCTGCTGCCGCGCACGCCCGAACTGCTGGTAGCCGTACTGGGCACCTTGCGTGCAGGCGCGGTCTACCAACCCCTGTTTACCGCATTTGGCTCCGGCGCCATTGAGTATCGCGTCGGCCAGGCACAATCAAAACTGATCGTCACCAACCCCGAGCAGTGGCCTAAACTAGCCGATGTTAAAGATTGCCCCAGGACACTATTGGTGGCTGATGCCCAGGATCCCCTGGCAGGCGATGCAGATTTTATCTACAGCACCGCGGTCGAATCCCAATCGGATCAGTTCACCCCGGTCAAGATCGGTAAGGACGATCCCTTCCTGCAGATGTTCACCTCTGGCACCACCGGCAAGTCCAAAGGCGTGGCGGTCCCTGCCCGGGCGCTGATCCCGTTCTGGAACTATATGGAACTGGCCATCGGCCTGCGTGAAGATGATCGTTACTGGAACGTCGCCGATCCGGGCTGGGCCTACGGTCTCTATTACGCCGTGGTCGGACCGCTGCTGCTGGGCTGCACCACCCACTTCAACGAAGCCGGTTTTACGGCTGATAACACCTACGCGTTTCTACAAAACTTCCGTATCACCAATCTGGCCGCAGCACCCACTGCCTACCGCCTGCTGATGGCCAACGAGCAGCAGCGCGCTGATTACGATATCAATCTACGCATCGCCAGCAGCGCCGGCGAACCGCTTAACCCGGAAGTGATCAGTTGGATGCAACGGGTGTTCGATTGCCCGGTATGCGACCATTACGGCCAGACCGAAACGGGGATGACCTCTTGTAACTTCCACGCTTTGGAGCACCCCGAGCGCACCGCCTGCATGGGTTACCCGCTGCCGGGTTACCGACTGGTGGCACTGGATGACAACTTTAATGAAATAGCTGCCGGGGAGACCGGCCAGTTAGCGGTCGACTTAACCCAATCCCCGCAGTTTTTCTTCCAGGGTTATAGCTGGAGCGATAAAAACCCCTACCAGGGTAACTACTACCTGACCGGCGACATGGTGATCAGCAACGGCGATGGCTCGCACTCCTATACCGGCCGCGATGACGACATCATCACCTCCGCTGGCTACCGGATCGGACCGGCAGACGTCGAGAACACCCTGCTGGAGCATGCGGCTGTCACCGAAAGCGCCGTGGTCGCCAAGCCCGACACCAAGCGCGGTTCAATCGTCAAGGCGTTCGTGGTGATCCGTCCCGAGCTGGATCCCACGCCTACTCTGGCCGAAGAGCTGCAGCAATTCGTGCGCAAGCGCCTGTCGACCCATTCGTTCCCTCGCGAGATCGAATTTGTCAGCGACCTGCCCAAAACCGCCAGCGGCAAGCTGCAACGCTTCCTGCTACGCCAGCAGGAAGAACAGGGACAGACTGAAAAGGTCTAAGCCCTGCTAAAGGTCCCGGGCCTGCGGTCACAAGACCGCCGGCCCGGGATTTTTTTTGCCTTCCCGCCTCGGTAAACCACAAGCAACTATAGACAGTTGCCATAGACGGCAACGCAGTGATTGCCGCTCTATCTTTAATCTTGCTCTGAAAAATCCCACCTGATTACCCATGATCTTCAGCCATCCCCCCGTGCCAAGTCGTGGGCATACGAGCTTGCGAGAATAGATCGGCTGCATCATGGCTAAGTTTTGTGGGTAATCAGGTCGATTTTTATTCGGCCCTCACCCGTCAATCGCGGTTTAAACCAAAAACTTACTCAGACGCCAATAAAATAATATATATTCACGCCAACACCCAAGATAACACATTGTAAATAAATAAATTTTATACAAACGAAAGCCTTGTTTGCAGAAATACAACAACCTTACAACCCAGCCTCCTTGATTAAGCCTGCCATGCCTAGCAACAGGATCCTGAAAGATCAACGCTCCGCGGCACCTAGCCATTAAAAAACAGCAGCTTAGGATTATCACTCGAGGGTGGAAACGTGCTAAATTGCGCCCAGTTGAACGTGCCAGAACAGAGACAGGGCTCTAATCCACATGACCATTTTTTATCAGGCCATTGCCAAGGCGATCGATACGCTGTGCCTGCAACTTACCGGGCTAAGCTGCAATCCGCGCCACTCCTTCCCCTGCCTGCTCGAGCACTCACTGCCACTCAGCGACGCGCCGGACCTTGCGGCCTGGCTGGCGGCTCAGGAGCTGTTTCCGAAATTTTTCTGGTGTTGCCGTAAAAGCAACACTCAGATAGCCGCTCTGGGCACGGCGGAGGCTTATCACAACCAACAGGCCCGCAACCAGCTCGACGCCGGACTCGTTGCTCAAACCGGTCTGCGCTATTACTGGCTATCCGGGTTTGACAGCCTGGAACAGAGCAATGACACGGACACATCCGCTTACCCGCAGCAGTTGCTGTTTCTGCCAGAGATTGCATTATCGCTGGATCGGCACCAGTTAAGCCTGAGCGTTACCCTCAACGCAACCAGCGACCTAGATGCCCTGGCTCGCAGGCTACGAAAAATACAACCCACCCGCCCCCTCACCCAGATGCCTCTGCCGACATCGCAGCGGCAAGACAGTCCTGATTTCGACCAGTGGCAACAAGCGGTGATCGACGCCAAGCACTGCTTCAACCAGGGTCACCTGCAAAAAGTGGTGCTGGCGCGGCAAAGCACTTTCCAGTGCCCGCAAGCCGTCGATTACTGGTCGCTGTTCAAACGCTGGCAGATCGCTTCAATCAATAGTTATCAGATCGGCTACCAGATCGCAGCCGATAAAGGTTTTATGAGCTTCACCCCTGAACGGCTATTTCTGCGCGACAAACTCTGGCTCACCACCGAAGCTGTGGCCGGAACGCTACCGCGTTCCAACGATAGTGCCCAGGCAGGAGAGCAAGCCGAAGCCCTATATCATGACAGCAAAACCCGCCATGAACATGACCTTGTCGTGGTGGAGATAGGCGCCAAATTGAAAGGGCTGGGAGTACAGATCAGCCAGGGAGAGGGTACCCAATTACTGCCACTATCAGGGCTACAACATCTCCAGCAACAGATTCAGGGGCAGCTACCCCACGCGGATATGGATGCGCAGCTGCTAAGCACCCTACACCCTACCGCCGCAGTGGGGGGATTACCTGCAGAGCGCGCGCGTCGGTTTATCCGTGATAAAGAACCCTTTCAGCGCGGTCTGTACGCGGGCAGTTGCGGTTACATCAGCTCAGCGCGCTCAGAACTGGCCGTGACCATCCGTAGCGCCTACATCGACCAACAGCAACTGCATCTACATGCCGGTGCGGGTATCGTACCGCAATCCGATCCTGAATTAGAATGGCAGGAACTGGAGCAAAAAATAGCCTTGCCGCTTTCGTTGCTGCAGCAATCATAATCTGACTCGCAGGGAACGCATGCCATCAACTCATCACGCCTCCGTTAATCAACTCTGGGCCACGCTGCTGATCGAAGAATTGGTCCGGCGCGGCGTCAGCCATGTCTGCCTGGCGCCGGGATCACGCTCAACGCCTCTGGTACTGGCTTTAGCTCAGCGCCCTGAGCTGCAGCTGTTGCACCACTTCGACGAACGCGGCCTGGGGTTTTTAGCCCTGGGGATCGCCAAAGGACTCGCTGCAGACGCCGCCGATAACCCCTCTGTCGCAATCATCACCACCTCGGGCACGGCGGTGGCCAACCTCTACCCCGCGGTGATTGAAGCGGCGCAGACCGGTGTTGCGCTGCTCGTGATCAGCGCCGACCGACCCCCGCGTCTGCAGGATTGCGGAGCCAATCAGGCCATCAACCAGCGCGGGATTTTCGCCGCCTATCCGCGCCATAGTCTTTATCTGCAACCGCCCAGCCAGGAGCAATCCGCAGACCTGTTACTAGAACAGATAGCCACCGCCATAGACGCCATCGCCGACCCGGCGGGAGGCGTTACGCACATTAACTGCATGTTTGACGAACCGCTCTATCCCAATGGCACGACGGAGGACTTCAGCGAGTACCTGGCCTCTGTTCGGCCCTGGCTTAGCAGCGGGTTGCCGTATCCCATTGAACGGCCGCTACCTCACCCTACCGATGCAGCGCAACCGGGCATAACCCGCTGGCGGCAGCTCGTTGCCCAACCGGGGCTGATCGTTGTCGGCGCACTGCCAGACAGAGCCAGTGCCCACGCGGTGAAAGCGTTGGCCAGGGCGCTCGACTGGCCGCTACTCGCGGACATACAGTCGCAACTAAAAACCGACCCGGACTGCCTGGGACTGACAGACCTGCTGCTATCCAACGAGGCAAGCAGAAGCCCACTACTGCAATCCCGGCACCTGTTACAACTCGGTACCCGGCTAGTCTCCAAACGGCTCCAGACGTTTGTCGATCAGCACCCCTGGGAGCAATTTTGGCTGGTCCATCCGGGTGAGACGCCTCTGGCTCCGGGTCGCAACCAGAGTCACTTTTTCTCGACGGCCATTGGCGACTGGAGCCAACAGCAACTAGCGACCCTTGAACAGCTCACCGACCTCCCCCTACACACAGAACCGAACCGACTGCTGCTTGCGCAGCAACACCGGCTGAGCATACAACTGCAACAGCAATTTTCGACCAACCATCATCCCCAGCTCAGCGAACTAGCGGTCGCCTATCAACTGTTTACCCACAGCCCGATTGAGAGCTGGCTGCTGGCTGGCAACAGTCTGAGCATCCGCCTGCTGGATCTGATCGGCGCGGTGCTGCCGGTCAGTCCGCAGAGCTTCGCCAACCACAGCGGCGGCAGTAGCGATAGTCTAATCTCGCCCCCGCTCAATCAAGGCCAAGCCAGTCCGCAGAGCTTCGCCAACCACAGTGACGGCAGTAGCGATAGCCTAATCTCGCCCCCGCTCAATCATGGCCAAGCCAGCCCGCAGGTTTTCGCCAACCGCGGCGCCAGCGGCATCGATGGCCTAGTGGCAACCGCGCTCGGCTGCGGACTGGCCCAGCAGCAACCGGGCACGCTACTGCTGGGCGATTACTCGCTGCTGTACGATCTGAACGCGCTGGCGCTGCTGCGCGAGCATCCGTTTCCGCTGGTGATCGTGGTGCTGAATAACGATGGCGGCGGCATCTTTCGGATGCTACCGATCCCTGATGAGAGCCTACGCCAGCAACACTACCAGCGTCCGCACGGGCTTACTTTCGAACATGCCTGTAACCTGTTCCAGATTCGTTACCACCACCCCGTGTCGCTGCGCGACTTTATCGTCCATTACCAAAAAGCACTGCAGAGCAACGGACCCTGTCTGATCGAGATCAGTGCCGATGCCCGCATCACCGTGCAGCAGATTCAGGACCTGACGACAGACCAATAATTAACAATCAACACCCATTAACAGCTATTCCTAACGACGAGCCTAAAATGAAATACGGATTGACCGAACAACAACTGAGTGCGCCGATCCACTGGCAGGATCACAGCGAGCGCTTCGAAGATATTCTCTACCACAAGGCCGGAGGGATCGCCAAGATCAGCATCAACCGCCCTCAAGTCCACAATGCGTTCCGACCCAAGACCGTGCGCGAGATGCAGCAGGCGCTTGAAGATGCCCGTTACGACAGCGAGGTCGGCGCGGTAATTCTGACCGGCGCGGGCGACAAAGCATTCTGCTCCGGCGGCGACCAGAGCATTCGCGGTAGTTCGGGCTATAGCGATGGCGAAGGTACCGAGCACCTCAACGTACTCGACCTGCAACGCCAGATCCGCACCTGCCCCAAGCCGGTAGTAGCCATGGTGGCAGGCTATGCGATCGGTGGCGGGCATGTGCTGCATCTGGTCTGTGACCTGACCATCGCCGCAGACAATGCGGTATTCGGCCAGACCGGGCCAGCCGTCGGCTCCTTCGATGGCGGCTACGGCTCAAGCTATCTGGCGCGTATCGTCGGCCAGAAAAAAGCCCGCGAGATCTGGTTTCTGTGCCGCCAGTACGACGCCGCCAAAGCCCTAGATATGGGGCTGGTCAATACCGTGGTGCCGCTGGCAGAACTGGAAACCGAAACGGTACGCTGGTGCCGGGAGATGTTGCAAAACTCACCCCTGGCGCTACGCTGCCTCAAGTCCGCGCTGAACGCCGACTGCGATGGCCAGGCCGGCTTGCAAGAGCTGGCGGGCAACGCCACCCTGATGTTCTATATGTCCGAAGAAGCCCAGGAGGGCCGCAACGCCTTCGTTGAGAAACGCCGCCCGGAATTTACTAAATTCAAACGCTCACCCTGAGCCAGATAACAACTAAAAGGGATAGCCTCTAAGATGCGCAACCAAAACCAGCGCGGGGCGGCGATCTACGCCTACTGTATCCCGCTAACCTCTCCGATCCGGAGTGCGGGGGTGATGCTCGCTCAGCGCGAGGGACTGCTGTTACGCTTAGACCAGGGATCGGACCGGAGTGGCTGGGGTGAAGCCGCGCCACTGCCCGGTTTCAGCATTGAAACACTAGCCCAGAGCCAACAGGATCTGATTACCCAGGCGAAAGCCTGGCTGAACGGTTCCGCAACAGATCCGATCCCGGTCCTCAGTCCCAGCGCTCGATTTGGGTTTAGCTGCGCCCTGCACGAACTAGACAAAGGCCCGCTCAGCGAGCCGGGTACGCCCGTCAGCTACCCGTTGCTGCAGGACGAACCCGAGGCGATGCTGCAACAGTGGAGGTGTCTGGCAACAACCCAGCAACCAGCTAGCCTCAAATTAAAACTGGCGCGTCGATCACTGGCTCGGGAGATCGCGCTAGTTCAGGCGCTGCTGCGAGAAACACCTGAGCTACGATTACGGATCGACTGCAATCAAGGCTGGACTCTGCAGCAGGCACAGCAATTTCTAACCGCGATTCCGCGGGCCACGATCGACTATCTAGAAGAGCCCTGCCGCGACCTGCAGCAATCGCTCGAGCTCACGGAACAGACCGGCGTGGCGTTGGCATTGGATGAAAGTCTGCGCCTTCCTGGCTTTATCCTCCCCAAGCACCCTGCACTGGCCGCACTGATCCTCAAACCCAGCCTGACCGGATCGCTGCAGCAGCTTCGTGACTGGATTGAACTCGGGCAGAAACGGGGGGTACGCGTCATCCTCAGCAGCAGTTATGAATCGAGCCTGGGATTGGCCCAGATCGCGGCGCTGGCGACCCAGCTGACCCCCGCCGAAGCACCCGGCCTGGATACCGCGAGGGCTTTTAGTCGCAATCTGCTACGCGGCGGCGATCCGGCCAAACCCACCTTGACGCCGCATGATCTGACCTGTTTGTGGCGTAGCTAATCTGTGAGCTGTGACCTGTGAGCCTTTTATGACTGCCCCCCGAACAACCTGCCCGCTGGCACAACACGCTCTGGAACGCCCCGAGGCGATCGCGCTGGTCGAGCGCCTGGCGGATGGCCAATCGCGCCTATGCCGCTACGATCAGTTGCATTTCCAGGTCGAACAGCGCCGCCACTGGCTCCAGCAACAGGGCGTCAAGCCAGGCCAACACCTGCTGCTGGTGACTCATGACAAAGCCGAACTGATACGGTTGCTCATTGCGAGCCTGCGGCTGGGATGTGTCCTAATCCCGATCAATCCCGCCTTTCCTGCGGCCCAACAGCTCGAATTACTTAAGCGCTGTAATGCGGACGGGGTTATCGATGACAGCGGAAACGTTACCGACTGCACCCTGCTGCCAGAGCGCTGTCGCAGACTCGATCTCAACACACTCGCCAAGCCCCCTACAACATCCATAACCGACCAGCCCCCGATAGAGCCTATCCGGATCGGCAATCCGCAAGCGCCCCTGAGTGGCGTATTAACGTCCGGCTCCACCGCCACCCCCAAGCTGGCATTGCACAGCTACCGTAACCATGCTGCCAGTGCGGAGGGCAGCCGTGCACTGATCCCACTGCAGCCCGGTGATGGCTGGGCACTGGCGTTACCGCTGTATCATATCGGCGGCCAAGCCACGGTGTTCCGCGCGCTTCTGGCGGGGGCATGCCTGATCATCCCTGCCGCGGATGAATCGCTGCAGCAGCTGCTCAGAGAGCCCCGTCTGACCCACCTGTCGGCAGTCTCCACGCAACTGCTGCGACTGCAGCACGCTAATTTCAGTTTTTCCGACAGCGCGCTACGACAGCTGCTTGTCGGGGGCGGCGTCATTCCACCCGCCTTGCTGACCTGGCTGCAACAGCAGCCCGTGCAGAGCTGGATCAGCTACGGCCTGACCGAGATGAGTTCCCAGGTGATGACGGGGCCACTCTGCCCCTCGGGACGACTGGCAACGTTACTGCCGCATTGTCAGCTGAAGCTATCCGCCGAGAATGAAATCCTGGTCAAGGGTGAGTCGCTGTTTCTGGGTTATTACCGCGATGGCCAGTATCACCGCCCCCTAGATAATCAAGGCTGGTTTAACACCCGGGATTTAGGACAGTTTGATGCACGGCAGCACTTAACTATCTGCGGGCGCTTGGACAACCAGTTCATCTCCGGGGGCGAGAACATTCAACCCGAAATGATCGAACAGACGCTGGCTGCGTACCCAGGCATAGCGGCGTGCTTTGTGGTACCGGTTGCTGATCCCCGCTATGGTCAGCGCCCTGTCGCCTTTATCAGCACCCTATCCAGCATCGATACCGTCCAGCTAGAATCCTGGCTACGCCAACGCCTGCCAGGCTACCTGATACCTATCCGTTACCTGCCCTTACCGGCTCCAACAACAGCCCTCAAAACCAGCCGCGCAGAACTGATACGCCTAGCCGCCAAGCTAAACCGGTAGGAATAAACTCGACCCACAAGGATAATGTGGGAAGTGCCTAAAATGCAGGAGCAATTTTCGGTCGACCCACAAGGAAATGTGGGAAGTGCCTAAAATGCAGGAGCAATTTTCAGCCGAGCCACAGTTTTAGACCGGGGTTCAAGCCAACAGCGGCCGCAGTTAATAGCAGCGATCTACCTGCCACAGGTTTGCGCGGGTGACCTGTAACCGACTCAGCGGCCACGGGCTATCAAGGCACCAGCTCCACCACATCTTAGCGGTATTTAATTCGATGCCACTAAAACCGGTCACGCTGACCCTTTCAAACGGATCCTCAGCGCTGTTACTTTGTGTCCAAAAGATGTAAAAAACCTCCGGATTGCCAGCCGCAAGCATCTCTGCATCCGCAAGTGGCATATCTCCCGCAGATTCGATCTGGATCTGCTTTCGGATCGCGTCGGGTACCTCCAGGCGACAGCCCCAGGGCTCGGCAGAAATCACCAGCGATACCAGCTCCGGAGATTCCTGCACAATGCGCCGCTGCCATTTGCTCAGCAATGCATCCAGACGGATTTTCAAGCGACTGATCGCAGGGCTTAACGTGTCGTCGCGATCATGCGCTAACTGCAGAGCCGTTACCGGCTCTGCCAGTAGGTGAGCAGTAATTCTGGCATCAAAGCGATGCAGCTCGGCAAGCGCTACATTTAAGATCCAGGCCTGATTGGCCAATTCAACCAGCTCATCGCTGTACAGCTTCTTCGTTAACAACCTTAGCTCCTTTGCAACAGCGATAAAAAAACCGCGACTCTGAAAACAAGCCACGGTTTTTAAATCACTCCAGACACGTTATGCGACGGGTAGCACCCGCCGTAGCGCTCAAGACAGGGTCACACTCACTCGGCAGCCTGGGGCTTGCGCACCCGAATGCTCAGCTCACTTAACTGAGCCACACTGGCCTCGCCGGGTGCTGAGGTCATAACACAGGCGGCACTCTGGGTTTTCGGGAAGGCGATCACTTCACGGATCGAGGTGGAACCGGTCATCAGCATCACCAGACGGTCAAGACCGAAGGCCAGACCACCGTGGGGTGGCGCGCCGAACTTGAGCGCGTCGAGCAGGAATCCGAACTTCTCTCGCTGCTCTTCCGGGCTGATATTGAGGATACCAAACACCACTTCCTGCATCGCCTGCTGGTGAATACGGATCGAACCACCGCCCAGCTCACAGCCGTTGAGCACCATATCATAAGCACGCGAGAGCGCGGTTTCCGGATGGGCACTGAGCTCCTCAGCGGTGCAGGAGGGGGCGGTAAAGGGGTGATGGATAGCCGTCAGCGAACCCTCATTGGTCTCTTCGAACATCGGGAAGTCAACCACCCACAGCGGCGCCCACGGGCGCTGGTACAGATTAAGATCTTCACCGATCTTGCAGCGCAGCGCACCCAACGCCTCGGACACGATCTTGCCCTTATCGGCACCGAAGAAGACGATATCACCGTCTTCAGCACCGACCCGCTCCATCAACTGCAGCGACACATCCTCACCGAGGAATTTAACGATCGGCGACTGCAGACCCTCAACACCTTTGGCCAGTTCGTTGACCTTGATCCAGGCCAGACCCCGGGCACCGTAGATGCCTACATACTTGGTGTACTCATCAATCTGCTTGCGCGTCAGTACCGCGCCACCGGGGACCTTCAGCGCCGTCACACGGCCCTTGGGATCTGCGGCAGGGCCAGAGAACACTTTAAAATCAACGCTAGCCATCAGGTCTTTAACTTCGACCAGCTCCAGCGGAATGCGCAGGTCGGGCTTGTCCGAACCGTAACGATGCATCGCCTCGGCATAGGGCATCCGCGGGAACTCGCCCAGATCCACATCCATCAGTTTAAGAAACAGCCCGCGGATCATCTCTTCGGTGATCGCCATGATCTGATCTTCATCCAGAAAGCTGGACTCGATATCGATCTGGGTGAATTCAGGCTGGCGGTCGGCGCGCAGATCTTCGTCGCGGAAGCATTTGGCGATCTGATAATAACGATCCATACCCGAAACCATCAGCAGCTGTTTGAACAGCTGAGGCGATTGCGGCAACGCGAAGAAACTGCCCTGATGGGTACGGCTAGGCACCAGATAATCCCGCGCACCTTCGGGCGTGGCCCGGGTCAGGATCGGAGTTTCGATATCCAGGAAGCCGTTATCGTCAAGATAGTTACGGATATGGGTGGTAACCTTGGAGCGGAACCGCAGCTTATTCAGCATCTCCGGACGTCGCAGGTCGACGTAGCGGTACTTCAGACGCACATCTTCGCCGACGCTCTGGTGCTCATCGAGCTGGAACGGCGGTGTATCCGCTTTATTAAGGATAACCAGTTCCTTGCCCAACAGCTCAACCTGCCCGGTACCCATGTCGGCGTTCTCAGTACCCTGGGGGCGTGCACGCACCCGGCCAGTGACCTGGATTACGTACTCATTACGGACGCTGTCAGCCAGGGTGAAGTGCTCTTCGGTGTCCGGATCAAAGACCACCTGAACGATACCCTCACGGTCACGCAGGTCGAGGAAGATCACCCCGCCGTGATCACGGCGGCGATTCACCCAGCCGCAAAGGGTAACGGTCTGATCGATCAACGACTCATTCAAGATGCCACAGTAATGGCTGCGCATAGTTTGTTCCTGTTATCCAAATGCTAAAAAGTAAACTAACGCCCCGTTGCACGGTTAAACGTTACACGGTTAAAGAGTCGAGCGGCCTATCGGCTGAACGGCTAAAGCGTTATCGGTTAAATTCTTAAACGGCTAAAACCAACAGCGCCCCGCACTGGCGAGGCGTTGCGAGCGCGGCCGAGATTAGTTACTCGCAGCAGCCTTACCGGTCTTAGTCACGGGCTTAGTCGTTGACTGAGTACCGGACTTAGCTGCCGTCGCAGTGCTGGTCGGGGTATCCGCTGCCGGACTAGACGTAGCGGCAGGGCTGGCGGACTTACCGCCACCGGCAGGATTTTTCTTCGCGTCGGCTTTAGAATCAGTCTTGTACCAGCCACTACCCGTTAGATGGAATGCTGCGGCCGAGATCAGCTTGTCCAGTGCAGGCTTGGCGCAGACAGGACAATCAAGCAACGGCTGCTCACTCATCTTCTGCAGGGCTTCAAGCTGGTGGCCGCACTCACCACAGCGATATTCGTAGATAGGCATTGATTACTAAATCTCACAGTGACAATACAACCGGTGATTATAACCGGTTCACACCCAAGGCACATCCCCACGCGAAAATAACCGCGCTGAATTTGTAGCCAGCTACGCCTGGCCGCCCTTGGGATTAGCGGTTCTTGGGATTAGCGGTTCTTGGGATTAGCTATCCGCGGGATTATCAAGGCATCGCAACCGGTAAACAGTCTCCTGTGACCCCAGCAACCCTCGACGACTAAAATCCTCATGTTCACGCGTCAGGGTTTCGCTGGTTAGTTTTTCAACACTAAAACGATCACCAAAGCGCGCACAGACCTCCTCCTCAGCGATCGAAAACGGCGGCCCCTGGTGCATCTCGGGAGGATACTCCAGCGTAATCAACAACAGCTGCCCTCCCGGGCGCAGCACACTGAGCAGCTTATCGACGTAAGCGGTACGCATCGATGGCGGTAGCGCGATCAAGGCCGCTCGGTCATAGATCGCATCAAACATCTCCTCCGCCTTGCCTGCAACAGCGCCTTCGGTACTCTTTTCAGAGCCCTGGGTTTCAAGACCAAGAGTTTCAAGGGCCAGGTTTTCAGGATCCAAGGCTTCAGGACTAAGGGTTAAGGCAAAAAAATCACCGCACAATAGCGTAAGTGCGTCGACCTGCCATCCCTGCAAACCCGCTTGCTGACAAGCAGACGATTGCAACTTATTTTCAGTAAAAAACGCCTGCGCAGCGACCTCGCTAAGCTCAACCCCGACCACCGAATGCCCCTGGTCCAGCAACCAGAGCATATCCCGCGACTTACCGCACAACGGCACCAACACTCGCGCCTCCGGACGCAACCCTAATTCAGACCAGTAACCACTCAATAGCGGGTTAACCAGCTGCTGATGAAATCCAATTTGCTGTTGCTGCCAACGTTGCTGCCAAAAGTTCGCGTCCATCACTGCTCCTTAAAAACCCATTTACACTGATTGCATCACCCGTCCCGGGCACGCTAGCCTGCCGACGTCAGGCGGCAAATCATGCGGTTATATTGGCACCCTACCGACTCCATGCCAAGACATGACATCCAACACAGGGTATTATCGCGCTTTGATAATACATTGAAAGTAACGCGAACAATGCCAGCACTCTTACCTCTCTTCACCACAATCGGCAGGTACCGCTTACCCCGTAAGTTACCCAGCTTTCTACTGCTTTGGGCACTTTGGGCACTTATCAACAGCGCCGCCCATGCTGGCGGCAGCGGCAGCGGATATTTAACCATAGAGCAATTCATTCAGCTCCATCCTGAACAAGAGACCCGGATGCAAGCGTTTGCAGCCAAGGTCGAGGGCACCGCCCTACCTCTGAAAAAAAGCCATGATCAGCCGATCAAAATCTCCGCGGTGTACCCGGGAAAACAACGCTCTGACTATTGGCGCCGCACCATGCGGGCACTCAGCCTCAGACTTGATCTCCTTGGCCTCAACTACCAGTTTATGGAACAAACCTACGCCTTCAACGCCAGCATGGAACAACAGAAACACGCCATTAACGAGGCGCTGCTGGCGGACCCTGATTATCTAATTCTAACGCTGGACGAGCCACGCCAGCAGCGAATGATCGAACAGCTACTGATGCGTCAGCGGCCTAAAATAATCCTGCTCAATATCACCACCCCGGTTAAAAACTGGGCCTCGCACCAACCCCTTTTATACAGTGGTTTCGATCATATTTTAGGCACCAAACTGTTAGCCGACGAGTTGCTTAATCCAACCCGCGAGCCGCAATCGATTGGCTTACTGTACCGTCAACCCGGCTACGTCAGCACCATGCGCGGCGGCAGCTTTGCCGACCTTGTGCGCGAGCGAGGGGGCACACTCAGCGCCAGTTACTACACCAAGTCGGACGTAGAGACATCACACCTGGCCGCATTGCGACTACTGGAACAGCACCCCAACCTCAGCATCATCTTCGCCTGCGCCACCGACGTGGCCCTTGGCGCGATCCAGGCGATCGGGGAGAAGGGCCTCAAAGGCCGGGTTATCGTGAATGGCTGGGGGGGCGGGCAGGCCGAGCTTGACGCCATCCGCCGTAAGGAGATGGCACTGACGGTGATGCGCATGAATGATGACGCGGCTGTCGCCGTGGCAGAGGCGATCTGCAATGATCAAACAGGCCTCCCGGTACCGCAGATCTACTCCGGCCGCATGGTACTGGTGACTCAGCAGCACAGCGCCGAACAGATCCAACAGCTGTCTAACACCGCATTTCGTTACTCCAACCCATGAACCAGAGACCGCTAATCCCCACCAAAAACAGCCCTATTACCAAGACTAAGGTGTCGCTGTTCACCGTATTGGGCGGGGCGATACTAATCGCTTTTAGCATCATCGTCGGGGCTAACTTATGGAGCCAATACCGGATCGCCAACGAGATTATCGACACGGATATCAGCCATAACCTCGAACAAAGCCAAGCGCTCTTTAAAACGGTACTTAACGGCCAGCTCAAGCTGGTCAACAACGAACTCAAGCGACTGACACAACAGGAAGAGTTGACCTCTTTTAATCGCAATGACTCACTAGAGACCATTGAACAGGCCTTTCTTACCCTGCTCACCGAGCAGAACCAGGTCGAAGCCAGTGATTTCATCGTCATCAGCAACCAGAATGACACTCAATGCCACAACACCCATCAGGCGTTCTTTGCAGCAATGCTCGACTGCATGACGATGATCAAGCAATTTGATTCTGAGCTGTACGAATGGCACCTGGTTAAACTCCCGCCCTTGACTCAATCCCCCCAGGCGCAACCGACACTCGTGCTCCTAACCCGTGCACCGCTGATCAGCCCAAGCGGCCACATTCTCGGCCATCTCTATGGCGGCATCGTCCTCAGCGGCAATTTCTCACTGCTCAATCAGACCATAAGGGCCAGCGGAAAACTAACGTTCGCGCTCGGTCTCGCCCATCAGAACCACTTGATTGCCTCTAGCGCCACGCCTAAATCCGTCGAGTATCGCGCCTTAGAACAGGCCACCAAGGAGCCAGGCAAACTGCATAAGCTAAAGCAGCAGGGCATCATTGCAATGAGTCACGACCTCTCATTCGAGCACACCAACGTTAAAAACGTTCGCATAATCAGCGCACTCCAGACCGATGTGATGCGTACCTTGCAACAAGGGATTATTAAACAGACCTCAAGCATCGCGGTGCTCTCCATCCTACTGGCTGTGCTGGTCGTATTGTTGACCCTAAAACTCACACTCACACCGCTAAACAGGCTCCGCACGCTCGCGGCCGAGCGCGACACTCACCCCTTCAATCCCGGGCCGATCCTTGAGTTTCAGCAACTCAGCCATGAAGTCGCCCGGATGCTCAGCGAACTGCAAGCATCCGAACAGAACTTGGTCGAAAAACGGCGTTTGCTTGAGCTTTCACACCTGCAACAGCAGAGCCTGCTGAGCCGTAACCGCAAGTTGCTGCACCAATTTTTCAACCTACAGGAACAGGAGCGCAAATACTTAGCCCAGGAGCTTCATGACGAACTCGGACAGCCACTGGCCGTCATCAATACCGATTGTTATCTGATCAAAAAAGCCAGTG
Source organism: Motiliproteus sp. (assembly GCA_036964625.1). GTDB lineage: Bacteria > Pseudomonadota > Gammaproteobacteria > Pseudomonadales > Balneatricaceae > Motiliproteus. The sequence goes on along the minus strand of JBALTG010000003.1, from coordinate 43,184 downwards.
CGCCTGGCGAGCCTATCTTCAAAGGTGCTGAATCGATTCAGCAGAACGCCGCTGAGATGGCCGATGTGGTCTATAACCGCATCAAGTCGTTACGACCGATGCCGCTTAACGACCTGGGGCTCTACGAAGCTATCCGGCATATGCCGGCAGTGAGCAATTTAAAACTACACGGCATCCAGGTAACGACCGACTTACCGCTAACGCAGCCAGAACTTGCGGACCATATCGCTATACATATTTTCAGAATTACCCAGGAGGGATTGACCAACGTCCTTAAACACAGCCAAGCCAGCCAGGCCTGGGTGCGACTGCGCATCGACTCAGATAATCAACAGCCGCAACTGTTAGTGCTTGAGATCGTCGATAACGGTATCGGCTTTGACCAACAACGTTTAGAACAGGCGTCCGGCTATGGCCTCAGTGGCATGGTTGAACGCGTCCACGCGATGAATGGAGCGTGGACCCTGCTACGCGATGCCGAGCAGAACTTCTGTATCCGGATCAGTATCAACCTTACTCAAGATCAATTTGCGAGTTAATCCCCGGCGATACCAACGCTCGGAGGCAGCGACCGGCACGGCTCACCCGGCCGCCCTTCAGAGGGTCGCCGCCTGGTAGGCGCCGCAGTCCGCTAGCAGAGTATTGACCCGTTCTCGCAACGCTTCGATCTGAGCCGAGGCATAATACTTGGGATCAGTACGCCCCCACACCGGTGCAGGCCAGCAGGGATCACCCTGATAACGCACCACGTGATGAATATGCAGCTGAGGCACAACATTACCCAGTGCCGCGATATTCATCTTATCGGCATTAAAGATATCCGCCAGGTTCGAGGCAAGCACGCAGGACTCATGCATCAGTTGCTGCTGATCCTTAGCTGACAGGTGGTATATCTCTCCCACATCCGCCAGCCTTGGCACCAGGATAAACCAGGGATAATTGGCATCGTTCATCAGCAACAGATCACAGAGTGAAAACCGCCCCAAGACAACGCAATCTTTGGCTAATTGGGGATGCAGCTGGTACAGATGCAGCTCAGGATCAAGTTCGCGCTCAGGGTCATAATCGATATCAGCACTCGCGTTCAGCTCGGTCATATCCAACTCCTTTTTTAAACAGTATAAGCAAGTGTATGATCTATGCTTGTGCGATCAAAGCCAGAGTGAGCATTTATACGTGATCCAAGTCCAGGTTATCGAGCGCATCCAGCAGATCGATCCGGCTCATTGGCAGCACTTATTCGGCCCACAACCGCTGCCCAGCCACACGTTTCTGGCCGCCCTGGAGGAGAGCCACAGCCTGACCCCGGCAAGCGGCTGGATCCCCCAGCACCTGCTGCTGCAATCCGCAGCCCTACAACCCCTGGCGGCGCTGCCGCTGTATCTTAAACAGCACTCTTACGGCGAGTATGTGTTTGATTGGAGCTGGGCTGACGCCAGCCACCAGGCTGGCATCCGCTACTACCCCAAACTGGTTACCGCCCTGCCCTTCACCCCGACCTGCGGCCAGCGCCTGGGGCTGGCCGCTGATAGCCCTGCGGAGTCAACCCGCACACTATTGCAGAAACTGGCGCAGCAGGCGCATCTGCAACACGCATCCGGCTGGCACTTGCTGTTTGCAGATAAGCGATGCCGTGAGCAGATCCGCTCCGCCTGGCCGGAACCCGAAGAACTGCTCGAACGCCACGACTGTCAGTTTCACTGGCTGAATGCGGATTACCGCGATTTTGAGCATTTCCTGCAACGTTTCAGCTCACGCAAGCGCAAGACGATCCGCCGCGAGCGACGCCGGGTCCAGGAACAGGGCGTCAAACTACGCCGACTCTGCGGCATGGAGTTGGACCTGGAAGGGCTGCGGAAATTTTTCAGCTTCTACCAACAGACCTATCAGCTACGCGGTCAAACACCCTACCTGAACTGGGATTTTTTCGTGCGCATCCATGCAGGCCTGCGCGACAGCATGATGCTGGTAGTGGCCGAGCACAAACAACAGACGGTCGGGGCGGCGCTGTTTCTATTTGATCAACACTGCCTGTACGGTCGCTGGTGGGGCGGAGACCCCGAATTCGACTGCCTGCATTTTGAAGCCTGTTACTATCAGGGGATCGAATTTGCGATCGAACGCAAGCTGCAGCGATTCGACCCCGGCACCCAGGGCGAACACAAACTGGTACGCGGTTTTGAACCTACCCAAACCAGCTCGCTGCACTGGATCAGACATCCGGGACTACACCGGGCGGTGCAGCATGCATTAATCCAGGAGCGGCAGCACATAGCGGCCTACATGGCGCAAGCTCGCGAGCATCTGCCGTTTAAGCAGAGCGATCAAGGCTGATCAAGCAACTGCAGCCTTATCCCCTTAAAGGGGTTCTGATCAGCGCCCTGCCGATCGGCCCGCTGGAAGCCTGGACGGGCCCGCAAGCGCTCAAGATAGGCCTTTACCTGAGGCGTGTAGTGCACATCCAACCCCAGGATCGAACCAAAATGCAACGCGTAGCCGATAGCGATATCGGCAATCGTGAAGCGCTCGGCAACCAAAAACTCGCGCGCCTGGATATGCCGATCGAGACGCCGTAGACGCGCCAGAAACCAGCGCGCGTAATCCTCAGATGCCTGCGGCAAACGTCGTTCCTGCGGCTCAACCAGACTGTAGCGCAGGGCAACGGCCAGCGGAAAAGTCAGGGTGGCATCGCTCTGGCTGAGCCAGTTAAGGTAATCGGCGTACTCCGGATGCTCGACCTCCAGCCCCAGCGGGTACTGCTGATAGCGCGCGACCAGGTACTGACAGATAGCCACCGACTCGGTCATCTGCGCCTCACCGTCATCAAAAAACGGCACGGTGCCGAGCACATTAACCTCGAAGTACTCCTTATGGAACACCCGGGGCGGAAACGCCAGCACCTCTAGCTGATACGCCAGCCCCATCTCTTCCAACGCCCACAAGGGTCGCAGCGAACGGGCACTGTGGCAGTGCCATAGTTTGATCAGACCTGGGTTATCAGGGTCAGGTTGCGCTAGCATTAGCGGTAATCCTCGACCGCAGGGCAGCTACAGAACAGGTTACGATCGCCGTAAACATTATCGATTCGGTTTACCGTCGGCCAGAATTTATTGTGTTTTAACCCGGGCACCGGGAACACCGCCTGTTCACGCGAATAAGGGCGACTCCAGTCTCCCTCGATAATATCCGCCTGGGTGTGCGGTGCGCGCCTCAGAGGGTTGTTATCGGCATCGATGGCACCGCTCTCAACCTGGCGTATCTCCGCGCGAATCGCCACCATCGCCTCGATAAAGCGATCCAGCTCAACCTTGGATTCCGACTCGGTGGGCTCGATCATCAACGTACCAGGTACCGGGAACGACATGGTCGGCGCGTGAAAACCGAAATCCATCAGCCGTTTGGCAATATCTTCCTCGGTGATACCACAGAGCTCTTTAATGGGGCGGATGTCGATGATGCACTCATGCGCCACCCGATTGTTGCGTCCGCGATAGAGTACCGGATAGTGCTCGCTGAGCTTCTCTGTTAGGTAGTTGGCGTTCAGAATCGCAACTTCGGTATTGCGCTGCAGCCCTTCGCGCCCCAGCAGGACACAATACGCCCAGGAGATGGTCAGGATTGACGCACTGCCAAAGGGGGTTGCCGAGACCGCCCCGATCTCTACCTTAGGGCCGGTAATGGGACTGACGGCATGATTGGGCAGAAACGGTGCCAGATGACTCTTAACCCCGATCGGCCCCATACCCGGACCGCCGCCGCCATGCGGAATGGCAAAAGTCTTATGCAGATTCAGGTGTGATACATCGGAACCGATCAGACCCGGTTTAGAGACCCCCACCTGAGCGTTCATGTTGGCCCCATCCATATAGACCTGGCCGCCGTTGGCATGGACGACATCACAGATCCCCTTAACCCCCTCTTCAAACACGCCGTGGGTCGAGGGATAGGTCAGCATCAGACAGGATAACCGCTCTTTATGCTGCTCCGCCTTGGCGGTCAGATCGGCGATATCAACATTACCCTGGGCGTCACACTCAACCACCACCACGTTCAACGCGGCCATCGTCGCCGATGCGGGGTTGGTCCCATGTGCAGAACTGGGAATCAGGCAGATATCCCGATGGCTCTCACCGATACTCTGCTGATACTTGCGAATGGCCAGTAGCCCGGCATATTCACCCTGAGCGCCGGAGTTGGGCTGCATCGAGATCTTGTCGTAGCCGGTCACATCGACCAGCAGCGCCTCAAGCTCGTCGATCAACTGCATATACCCCTGCACCTGATCACGCGGAGCAAACGGGTGCACATTAGCGAATTCGGGCCAGGTAACCGGGATCATCTGCGCGGTGGCATTGAGCTTCATGGTGCAGGACCCCAGCGGAATCATGCCGTGAGCAAGGCTGAAATCTTTGTTTTCCAAACGCTTGAGATAACGTAGCATCTCGGTTTCAGAGTGATAACTATTGAACACCGGGTGGGTCAGAAAATCGCTGTGACGCACCCGCGCAGCTGGCACCCCTGAAGCGCCACCCGTACAGACGGCTGCATCCAAGTGTTCAATGCTGAGACCATGATCCGCACCGAGGAGCAGATCAAATAACTGCACGACATCGTTCGCCGTGGTGGACTCATCCAGACTGATACCCAGCTTGTCGCTATCGAGCACACGCAGGTTAACGCCCTGGGCATAGCAACGCTCAGCGATCGCCTGCTGCCGCTCGCCCACAACCAGAGTCAGAGTATCGAACCAGCTGTCGTGCAGCAGCTTAACGCCTTTCGCCTGCAATCCGTGCGCCAGCAGCGTGGTGAGTCGCAGCACCCGCCCGGCGATCCGTTCCAGCCCCTCAGGCCCATGGTAGATGGCGTAGAAAACAGCCATATTGGCCAGCAACGCCTGAGCGGTACAGATATTGGATGTGGCCTTCTCGCGGCGAATATGCTGCTCGCGGGTCTGCATCGCCATCCGTAGCGCCGGATTACCCCGACTGTCGATAGAGACCCCGATAATACGTCCCGGAGCTGAGCGCTTCTGTTTGTCGCTGGTCGCAAAAAATGCCGCATGCGGGCCCCCAAAACCCATCGGCACACCAAATCGCTGCGCCGAACCAAACACCACATCGGCGCCCAACTCGCCCGGCGCTTGCAACACCACCAGGCTAAGCAGATCGGCGGCAACACAGGTCATCGCTTTTTGAGAGCGGGCTTTATTGATCAGGGCTTCGATATCACAGATCGCACCGGTGGTCCCCGGATACTGCATCATCACCCCAAACGCATCGTGCTTATCGAGCAGATCCTCAAGCGCACCGACGATCACCTCAAAGCCAAAATATTCAGCCCGGGTTTTAATCACATCGAGTGTCTGCGGATGAACCTGCTCATCGACTAGAAACAGATTGCTCTTCTTGCGATTGGCACGCTTACAGAGCGCCATCGCTTCAGCCGCGGCGGTCGCTTCATCCAACAACGAGGCGTTGGCCAGATCCATACCGGTCAGATCCATCACCATCTGCTGGAAGTTCAGCAGCGCTTCAAGACGACCCTGGGCGATCTCAGGTTGATAGGGGGTGTAAGCGGTGTACCAGCCGGGGTTTTCCAGCACATTACGCAGAATCACATTCGGCACCAGGGTGTTGTAATAACCGCTGCCGATATAGGATTTATTGATGATATTCTTGGCGGCCAACGCCTTAAGCCGGGTCAACATATCCCGCTCTGTAACCCCCGCCGCCTGCGACAAGCCATCCGGGAGCCGGATGGAACCCGGCACCGTCTGCTCAATCAACCCCGATAACGAGGTAACCCCCAACCGCTCCAGCATCTGTTGCTGTTGCGCGGTATCAGGCCCGAGATGACGCTGACCAAATTCGCTTTGATTCTCCAGTGCCTGCAAAGACAACGGGACAGAGTGATTCATGGGATCTACCTTATCAGTCAGTTGACGACTCCGAGTCAGCATAACTTTCAATGCCAGATCGGTATCGAATCGCGTTAAGCCCGACGAGCGCTCGCAGCTTAAATAAATGGCTTTGTGTAACCGCTCACTGCATCACCCAGGAGATAACAGGGATCAATAATACGGCCAGCATTCAGGGCCGCCACTTTAGCAAAAATAGTGGATAGAGGGGAGAGCCTGAGATCAGGACAGCCCGCCTTTTTGCCTTAACCGGGCCTAAAACAAACAGGACTCCTACTGATCTGTAAATCATGCTGTCTCGCCTACTCCAGGATTTCTAAGCGTGTTCTGGTGCAATTTGCGGGTTAGTAAGACGCAGGGTGTCAAGTCGACTGCTAGTATGTGTTTGTGGCTCAAAATAGGACCACACTACTAGCGCGCCCCCAAACAACCAATAGCAGTTGGTACAGCGCTTGCTGTACGGGATAACAACAACCATTACCCGTTAGTGCATTGTCTGAAGGATTCGCCCCACAGACAACCTGACAACAGAAGGAATAATTATGAAAAAAATCACTTCTCTTGCCGCAATTTCAGCCATCGCTATAGGCATGGTGTCAGGCGCTCAAGCCGCCAGCACGACCCTCGATGCGGTTAAAAGCAAAGGTTTTGTCCAGTGCGGCGTCTCTACCGGCCTGCCCGGTTTCTCCAACCCCGATGAAAAAGGCAACTGGCAAGGGATGGATGTCGATGTCTGCCGTGCCGTCGCTGCGGCAACGCTGGGCGATGCCTCCAAAGTTAAATATATCCCGCTGACCGCCAAGGAGCGCTTTACCGCACTCCAGTCCGGTGAAATAGACGTGCTGTCACGTAACACCACCTGGACCCAGACCCGCGACACCACCCTGGGCCTTAATTTCGCTGGGGTTAGCTACTATGACGGCCAGGGCTTTATGGTCAGCAATAAATTGGGGGTAAAAAATGCGCTTGAACTTGATGGCGCTGCGGTCTGCATTCAATCGGGAACGACGACTGAGCTAAACCTGTCGGACTACTTCCGCGAGCACAAGATGAGCTTCTCGCCGGTGGTATTCGATACTTCTGATCAGACCATAAAAGGGTTTGAAGCCGGTCGTTGCGACATGGTGACCTCTGACCAATCCCAACTCTACGCCCTGCGGATCAAGCTAGCAGATCCAGGCAGCGCCATCGTTCTGCCGGAGGTTATCTCTAAGGAACCGCTGGGCCCCGTTGTTCGTCAAGGTGACGATCAGTGGTTCAACATCGTCAAGTGGTCCCTCAATGCCATGATCAACGCCGAAGAACTGGGACTGAACTCGGCCAACATCGACGCGATGAAAAAAAGCACCAACCCTAATATCACCCGCTTTGTCGGGATAGACGGCCCGAAGGGATCCGGCATGGATCTGAGCGATGACTGGGCCTACCAGATCGTCAAGCAGGTCGGGAACTATGGCGAGGCGTTTGAGCGCAATGTCGGTTCCGGCTCACCCCTGAAGATAGCCCGTGGCGTCAACGCGCTCTGGAGCAAAGGCGGCTTCATGTACGCGCCACCTATGCGTTAATCATGCATTGAGCGCCAAACGGCCGGTGAACATCGCCTTCACCGGCCGCTGTTACGCTATGTTCATAACTGAGTCATAACTTCGCTCATAACTACATGCTAATAACTACATATTCATAACTATACTGATAATCTGATCCACAATTTTGGAGCACTTCCATGCCCTCTGATGTAACTAAAGGCGTGGCCCCCTCCTCGAAACCCAAATTCTGGAACGACCCCGACAAACGGGCACTGTTGTTTCAAGTATTGATGGTTTTGACGGTACTGGGTTTTTTTGCCTATATCATCTCCAATGCGCTGTTTAATCTTGAAAAACGCGGTATCACCACCGGATTCGCTTTTCTTAATCAGTCGGCCGGTTTCGAAATACTGTTATCGCTGCTCCCCTACGATGCCACCTACAGCTTTGGCCGGACCTTTCTGGTCGGCCTGCTCAACACCCTGTTGGTCTCTTTTCTGGGTGTTATTCTGGCAACCACGCTCGGTTTTGTGATGGGGATCGCCCGACTCTCTAAAAACTGGCTGATCAACAAGGTGGCCACCGCCTATATCGAAATTTTCCGTAACATCCCGCTACTGCTGCAGATCCTGTTTTGGTATGTGGCCGTACTCCAACCGCTGCCCCTGCCTCGTGCCAGTATCGAGATCGGCGGAGCCTTCCTGAATAACCGCGGTCTGTACTTGCCCTGGCCGGTACTCGAGTCGGGATTTTCGGTGGTCTTTATTGCGCTCGCAATCGCCATCAGCGCGGTGATATTTCTGCTGCGCTGGAACCATAAACGCCAGGATACGACCGGCCAACGCTTCCCGGTTATCTGGACCTCACTGGCGCTGCTGATCGGTTTACCGCTACTGGCCTATCTGCTGGCGGGCTCGCCGATGAGTTGGGACCAACCGGCCCTCAAAGGTTTCAACTTCAGGGGGGGCGCTACCGTCATCCCTGAACTGATGGCGCTGCTGATCGCACTCTCAGTCTATACCGGCACGTTCATCGCCGAGATTGTCCGTTCCGGCATCCTGGCGGTCAGCCATGGTCAGTCCGAAGCTGCGAGTGCCCTGGGACTCAGCAGAACCAAGACTCTACAGCTGATCGTGATCCCCCAGGCAATGCGGGTCATCATCCCCCCGCTGACCAGTCAATACCTGAACCTGATCAAAAACTCATCGCTGGCCACCGCGATCGGCTATCCGGATCTGGTGTCAGTCTTTATGGGTACCACCCTCAACCAGACCGGTCAGGCGATCGAGATCATCTTCATGACCATGGCGGTTTATCTGACCATCAACCTGCTGGTGTCGATGCTGATGAATCTGTACAACAGACGCATGTCGCTGGTGGAGCGCTAATATGATTATTAATGACACCAAACTTCCCGACCTGCCCCCACCCAGCAATACCTCCGGGGTGATTGGCTGGCTGCGGATCAATCTTTTTTCTACGCCGTTCTACTCGATCCTGACGCTGATCGTCGGCTACCTGCTCTGGTCTACCTTGATCCCTGCGTTCCAGTGGGTCTTTATCGATTCTGATTGGGTGGGTGACAGCCGTGAGGCCTGCACCAGCGGCGGTGCTTGCTGGGTATTTATCTCGGTGCGGTTGGACCAATTCATCTACGGTTTTTATCCCGAAGCCGAATACTGGCGGATCAACATCCTGTTCGCGTTACTGGCGCTACAGGTTGGCGCCTTGATCTATGAGGGAACGCCGAACAAAGGCTGGATCGCACTTTTTGCCCTAACCGTCTTCCCGGTCATCGCCTTTTTCATGCTGTACGGCGGCTCGTTCGGACTGACGCTGGTCGAAACCCACAAATGGGGAGGACTGAGCCTAACCCTGGTACTGGCACTGGTGGGCATCGTCGCCTCATTACCCATCGGTATTTTCCTGGCACTGGGTCGACGCTCGGAGATGGCCGCCGTGCGTAGTTTCTGCACGGTGTTTATCGAGATGTGGCGCGGAGTGCCGCTGATCACAATCCTGTTTATGGCCTCGGTGATGCTGCCGCTGTTCGTATCCGAAGAGATCAATTTCGATAAGCTGATGCGCGCCCTGATCGGCATCACCCTATTCCAATCGGCCTATATGGCAGAGGTTATCCGTGGCGGCTTGCAGGCGATCCCCAAGGGTCAGTATGAAGCAGCCGATGCCCTGGGACTGAGTTACTGGAAAAAGATGGGGTTTATTGTGCTGCCTCAGGCGCTAAAGATCATGATCCCCGGCATTGTTAATACCTTTATCGCCCTGTTTAAAGACACCTCGCTGGTACTGATTATCGGTCTGTTCGACCTATTGGCGATTGTCCAGGCGGCCCTGTCCGACCCTAAGTGGTTGGGCTACTCGATTGAAGGCTATGCCTTTGTCGCTTTCGTGTTCTGGATCTTCTGCTTCAGCATGTCGCGCTACAGCCAATACCTCGAACGTAAACTGAATACCGGTCACAGTGCGCGCTAACACCCGGCCGTGAACAGAATCCCAGGAGTCTGCAATGTCAGAGCTAAACACTAAGAGCGATACAGCCATCTCCGACAAGGTGATGATTGAGCTTAAGCAGGTCAACAAATGGTACGGCGATTTTCACGTTCTCAAAGATATCAACCTGACCGTCCGCAAGGGCGAGAGAATCGTTATCTGTGGCCCATCCGGATCAGGCAAGTCCACGCTGATCCGCTGCCTCAACCGCCTGGAAGAACACCAGGCGGGAGATATCATTGTCGGTAAAACCATCCTTAACAATGACCTTAAGAACATCGAAACCATCCGCCGCGAAGTGGGTATGGTGTTTCAGCATTTCAACCTATTTCCGCACCTGTCGGTGTTAGAAAATTGCGCCCTGGCGCAGATCTGGGTGCGCAAGACCCCGCGCAAGGAAGCTGAAGCGGTCGCGATGAAGTTTTTGGAACGGGTTAAGATCCCCGATCAGGCGCACAAGTATCCGGGACAGCTGTCCGGTGGGCAGCAGCAACGGGTGGCGATCGCCCGCAGCCTGTGTATGAACCCGGAGGTGATGCTGTTTGACGAGCCTACCTCTGCACTTGATCCAGAGATGATCAAGGAGGTGCTCGACGTCATGGTCGAGCTGGCCCAAGAAGGGATGACCATGATCTGTGTGACCCACGAGATGGGCTTTGCCAAGACCGTGGCCAACCGGGTTATCTTTATGGATGCCGGTCAGATTATCGAAGAGAACGAACCACACGAGTTCTTCGACAACCCCCAGTCCGAGCGAACCCAGCTATTTCTGAGCCAGATTCTGTAGCCCTAAATTTATATCAATTGCTTGATACCCCCGGTCAATACTTAAAGCACCTGATTTCCCCCGCCCTTATCCAGGAGAAGGAAGCGGCATAGCTACGGCCGCATTATCGATAGCGATCATTTATGTTCACTCAAATGTCATCTGTTTTTTTGTTGGTTGTTTGCATCCAATCGCTGTCTTACAGCGTTTCTATGAGTACAACCTAAAAAATAAGAGAGATGACGATGAAAAAGATACCTAAAATGATTTGCCTAACAACACTTTTGACCTTGACCGGAGTGGCCAGCAGTGCACAGGCGGATTCCGCCGCCGTTAAGGTGTTTGCCCCAAAGCAGGGTGATGTTGCCGGTGTGGAAAGCCGTGGCTTTCTAGTGGATCTGCGAGTCCGCTTTGAGGGTGACCTGGCAGCATCAGGCGCCAGCCTTGAACTGACAGGGCCAGGACCGCTTGCTAACGGCGGCCCTTTCCCCGGTGACTTCAGCGCAGGCCATGACCCGAGTTTTCCGGGCTTAGTGGTCCTGCTGTCTGCTCGAGGACCGAATGCGCCTTTCGGGGCGGAAGTAAATCTGGCTAACCTGTTCAACGTGGTGGCGGTCACCGATCGCAGCGAAGACGAAACCGAAATTTGGGCCACCTGGATCATTGGCGCGAAGAACATCTTTGGCACCGAGGGGCAGCAGGTCAACAGCGAGCTGCTGGTAGCGATCGTCGATGGTCAGGCACCGGATCGGGTTGATGATGCGAATGGTGACGGCGTTTTAGATAAGAAAGACTTGCATGCACTCGGTTATGACGTGATCTCCAATGTGCGCAAGGTCAGTTTTACCATTAATGGCCTGTAAGCGGCTCTAAGCTACTGCGTGGACCACTGACCATCGGTATCCCATCTTTAACCTCAGACCGGGTGGGCTGTAAGCCCACCCTGATGACGCGTTCAAACACATTGCATGAGATAGAAAAATGAAATCACCCATAATTGGCTCCCTTTTATTTACGGCTATGGTCTCGCTGGCCAACGCTGGCGATCCCATTCCACCCGCACCCAACGGCATCACCCTGCCGGAGAACTACAAGGATTGGCAGGTGATCAGCTCCTCTCACCGGACTGATAACAATAGCCTGCGGGTCATTCTGGGTAACGACACAGCAATTGCCGCGGCACGTAGCGGCAACACCTTACCCTGGCCCGATGGCGCGATCCTGGCCAAACTGGTGTGGAAAGACCGCCAGGACGACAAGTGGGCCATGGCTACCGTGCCGGGTCAATTCGTTCATGCGGAGTTTATGATTAAGGACAGCAAGCAGTATAAAGCTACAGGAGGCTGGGGATTTGCTCGCTGGAAGGGGATGGATCAGCGCCCCTACGGCCAGGATGCCTCTTTTGTTCAGGAATGCTTCGGCTGTCACACCCCGGTGAAAGACAACGACTATGTCTATACTCATCCGGCGCAACTGCCGTAAGGTCGGCGACCCGCGTCAGCGCTCTGCATCATGATTCAAGCGCTAGCGCCAGCAGCACTCAAGGCTCCGCAAGGAGCCTTTTCTTTTACGGGCAAGCATTAACCGGGGCTGACCTGGTCTTGCCACGGGCTGAGCTGCAAGCAAGGCCCCCGGAACAGCACCGGGCCGTCGGGGGCATTTCCTCGCACCACCAACAGCTCCGCGCTGTCCTTGATGGCCAACCACTCGGGTTTACTGAGCAAACGTTGCGACTGGGCGCGGCTGAGGGCACCCAGGTCGGTCGCTTCGCCGGTTTCACGACTGATCGCCCACAGGCTCAAGCCCGCCAGCTGCTCCTGACTCAGGCGCTCATTCCACTGGATGTGCAGGTGCGAGCGTCCAGGGGCATCACCCTTATAGGCGGTAATCACCATCGTCGGTTCCGATTGGGCCGGAACACTCTGCATCACCGCCATATAGTTGACCGCCTGGATGGCTGGCGGCGTCGGTTGCAACGGTTGCAACGGTTGCAACGGTTGCAACAACAAGCCGAGGCACAGTACCAGCAGCAACGCGGCGCAGCTGCGCCAGAAAGGCAGGGCAAACCAGAAACCGGATCGCGGAGAGGGTTGAGAGTATTGAGAGGACCCTGCGTCGATCAACGTCTGGAGATTACTCCAAACCCGGGCAGGAGGCGCGATGGGGTCAAGTTCGTCATTGATTCGATTCATGCGGTTTTGCCATTGGTAGACTCGGGCTTCGAACTCCGAATCCCTCCGGATCAGGCGCTCGCAACGGCGCCGCACCCGGTCCGACAACGTGCCCAGCACATAGTGGCTGGCCAGGTGTTCACGAATTTCAGGGTGGCGGTACCTCAAGCTTCGAGACATTGATTCAACTCCTTCAGGCCCCGTCGGATCCAGGATTTAAGGGTCCCCAGCGGGGTCTGCAAGCGTTCGGACAACTCTGAGTGAGTTAGGCCATAAAGATAGGCTGAGACAATTGCGGCACGGGGCTCTTCACGGATCTTGTTCAAACAGCGGCTAAGGTCGTGATTTTGCTGCCAGAGTCCGCTGTCATCCCCCACCAGTAGATCCAGCAACGGATCCTCCGGACTCTCGGGGCGTCGTTGTGCCTGCCGTACCCGATCGATGGCGCTGTTACGGGTCAGCTGGCAGATCCAGGCCCAGCCGCCGCCGAGATCGCTGCGGTAGCCGCTGGCGTTGCGCCAAATTTTGGTATAACTCTCTTGCAGCGCGTCGGCGGCCAGCTCCCGGTCGGGGATGATCTTCAGCGTCAGAGCGTACAATTTGCCATTGGTCAGTTGGTAGAGTTCTTCGAAGGCAGACCGCTGCTGCAGTTTCACCTGAGCCAGGCAGGACTCGATCTGAGAGTTCCATAAATCCGAACGCAATTAGTCATCCTCATCGTGCCAGCCGGCACAGGGCCGACCGACAGTTTACGCGCGTTATTAAGAGCCGAGTTACTTGACCACGGTCGCCAGGTGCCATACTCCTTTGACGCCATCCCCGCTAGTCTGTCCGGGCTGGGTGTCTTTTACCCAGCGGTATAACGGGCTTCCATCCAGGGCCCACTGCCAGCCGCCATCCTTACGCTTAACGATCGAGAAAGGCCCACTGGCGGTTGCATGCTCCGTGGCCATCAATGGTGGCCATAGAGTGGCACATTTTTGGTAGCAGTTCGACTCACCCGAGGCATCCTTGTCGAAGGTATAGAGGCTGTTCTGACTGTTGTCAGTGAGAATACTGGCCCCTTGATTCAGGTAGACTTTGACCGGCACATCGTCGGCGCGAGCAACGAACCAGATGTTTTTGACACCGTGACCGGTGGTATCTCCGGCTTGCTGATCTTTGATCCAGGTGTAGAGCGGCAGCCCTTTGAGGGTCCATTGCTGGCTGCTGTCTTGGCGCGTAATGAGACCAAAATCACCCGACGGTAACGTGTTTTTTGCCGCGATAAAAGGGGGCCATTTTTCGGCGCATGGGCCGTAGCAGTTGGATTTCACCTGTGAATCTTTGGCGAAGGTGTAGAGAGTCTTGCCCGAATCTGTTCGCCAGACCAGCCCCTGGCTAGTGTCCTGCGTTGCTGCTGGCGATTGTGTGCTTGGATTGGGAGCATTGGAAGCGCAAGCGGCAAGGGTGCTAACAAGGATCAGCGGGAGTATATTTTTAATCGGCGTCATCGTGTTGTTCCATAGTTTTTGGTTGTGGTAACTATGGAAACGCTGACCAGCCTTATTTGGATGCAAAAAGCTGAAATTAAATTTCAGCGGTTGTAGCCTCCCTTCAGACTTTGGTGTTTTCTATGCTCGCACTGCTTTCACCATCTGAACGACTGACACTACGCACCAGATAGCGGTGCTGGAAACGGTCACTAGTTCGATCCATCAAGCGTGTCATCAAGGCTACGCACACCAGGCTGAATAACAATCGCATCCAGAACACACCCGTGAAATCAGCCCCCAGCAACAGCACCAGTAGAGTATCTTCGATCAGGCTGTGGCAGAGCCCCAATAAACAAAGAGCGGAAAACACATCGCGCTTGCTGATATGACCGGTCTGGGCTTCATGGATCAGCAGTCCGCCGCCAAAGGAGAGTCCCAGGGTAATGCCGATAATGGTCAGGCTGGTGGCCTGAGGGCCAATCCCCAGCAGTCTCAATACGGGCTGCAATAGCCAGATCATCAACCGCTCCACATGTATCCAGCGCAAGAACCGCAGCAGGCTGAGTAGAGCACTGATGACCAGCACGATCATCACCAGGCTCTCTAGCTGGCTCAAGGCCCAGGCTTGCAAGCTGTTATCCACCACAGGCGGTGTCCAGAGAAACTGCGCTGGCTGTTGCAACCAATCTCCCCAGCTATAGAGGTGATGTAACAACATACCGAACAACAGCGCACCGAGCAGGCGAATCATCAGTGCGGTAATTATGCGCACACCGGCTTGTTGAACGATGCGTACCTCCACTGGCAAGCCGTGAGCCATCAGCAGCAGACCGCAGAGTACTGTCACCTGGGCAACGCTGAGATCTTCCTGGGGGGCCAATTGAAAAAATATCAGCATACCTCCGTAGATGTTGGTGAGCAGAGTTGTCGTCCACACCAATCCCATGGACTCAGGCAACCCCACCAGGCTCATCAGCGGCTCCAGGAAGCGACTGAGTACCGGGATAGCGCCGATCTCTTCCAGGATTTTGACCACAATGATTACCGGAATCATCAGCTTGAACAGGGTGTAGCAGACGGAATAGATCTCCTTAATCAATTCGGTCAAGGTGTTGGATACGAAGGAGGGTGTCGACAGCGTCTTGAACATGATCAGTCTCGGTGAAAAAATGAACTAACGAGCCGCCAAGGATAGAGAGATTTGATTTTCAATAATTTCTTATTTCATCGTATTATATGGCTATACTTGCTAATTATATAGATTCAAGAAATATTTGAATCATTACAAGCCACAAAACGAAATATTAGCCCTATGGATCTTGATCGAATCGACCGGCGCATTCTCAGCGTCCTGCAACAGAACAATCGGATCAGCAACCAGCACCTGGCTGAACAGGTTGGATTGTCGCCGCCTGCCTGCCTGCGACGGGTGCGCAAGCTTCGCCAATCAGGCGTGATCTCTGCCGACGTTTCGCTGGTCAATCCTGACGTGGTTGGGTTCCGGCTCAACATCATCGTCGAGGTGGAGATGGTGCGTGACCAGCTGGATATCTACGACACTTTTGTCCGTAAAATGAAGGGCGCGCCGGAGGTAAGTCAGTGCTATCAGGTTACCGGTGAGGTAGATTTTGTGCTGGTGGTGCTGGTGCCAGATATACAAGCCTACGAGGCATTTTCCCGTCGTGAACTGGCCAGCGATCCCAATCTAAGCAAATTCCGCTCATTGATTTCGCTAAGGCGGGAGAAATTTCAGACTGCGATCGAACTCGAAACGTAATGACCCTATATACCGCGTATGCAAAGAAGAGAAGGGGTATTGCCTTTTTTCCTTACAATGATCATCACGAGCGGCGGGTTTAACGGCTGCAGCCGCCAGTCACTGGGTAGCAATGCGTTGATCAGAGTACCCTTAGGTTACCGCGCCTAGAATAGGGTAACCTACCTGTGTTTTTATGAAGCGCTTCGTATCGCGAAATATGATAGCCGACAACCGTAGCCTGAGACTCCAAAACGATGGCCAACTTTTACACAGAAGACAGAATCAGCATCAACACGCTGGAAGATATCATCAATCGCCCCCACTTCGAGGCGTCCGTGCCACCCAGTCGATCACGGCTAAGGTATGTACTGGCCTCTTATTCCTTTCCTAGAAAGATCGCCAGCTGCAGTATTACTAACTGTTATCTAAATCACAAAAAGGGGTATTTGGTTCGCCTCTCGAATGGGGCGGAATGTAGTATTTGCGAAAGTTGCGCCGACCGTCATATGGATCCGGCTGCGCTAATCCCTCCAAAGATGTCTCGAAGTCGATCAGGCCGTAGCTCTTCCGCGTCAACCCGTTCATCGACTGTACAATCTGTCACCCTGAACATGGATCTGGATATTTTTGTCAGCGAAAGCCGGCGCATTAAGGAGCGGGTAAAGGAGCTCAAGCAGATGCCTCAAGGGGCCAACTGGTTGTTTCAATCGCTGAGTCACTTTCAAAAAGCCTATCCATCGGAGCTGGTTATCGCTCTGAAAGAGCTGCAGGCGGGGAAGGAGGAAAGTTCTGTTTTTGAACTTCTGATAGAAAACAACGCCAGCGACCAACAACTACAGGATATTGAGCAACTGGATGGGTTGGGCATCTTTGTTGCGGATATCCGGCAGTTATTGGTTGAAAGCGTTCTTAAGCCATTGGCGATACTCGATGAAAAGGCAAAAAAAGCAGGATCGAAGGGGGTTGTCGGCGTATCGGTTGATTGGCCTGACCAGGTTGAACACAACTTAGTGGCGGCGGAAAAACTGCTGATTGAAGCACAGTTGTTTTTCACCGAGGAGAACATAAAACGGCTAAAGAGCATTCCCCTGCCAAACGAAGCCGCGAAGATGGTTTCCACCCTGCACTGGGATTGTGCCAAGGGGGTCGTGAAAAACGGTTAATATCAGGGGCGTGATCAAGCTTGTCGACACAGGTTTTGCGTTTGGCTTATCAATTTCTGACCGTGTTCACCTTAATCCATTAGCCTTTGAGTGTCGTTGGCGTGGTGGAAATGGCGCGCTGTTCTACGACTATCATAATCGTGTCGTTAATCGGCTCGATTGACGGTTCAAAGGCCAACATAGTTGGACACTTCAAAGGCATCAGGCTTGCCTTCTTCGAAGCCAAAGTAATAAACCTCCTCGGTCGCGCCCGTTTCCTTGTCCAGAACACCCAATACAAACTCCTGCTTATGCTGCTTGGCTAAGGTATAGAAAAAATTCAATGGCACTTTTAGTTCCGTTTTCCGCTTTACCACCATGTGAATACCCAGCGCCGGAAACTCACGCGGATGCGAGGTATCGCCGTCAGGTTCATCGCTGCGCTGGTTCACAAGGATCACATTGGACGGATTCTGCTTGACCCATTCAGAGATGGATTCGCAGATGGGGTGGCTCAACTTATCGAAGTCGACAGGGTCAATGTTAGAACCATCAAGGTAGATAAAGAGGTCCATACGTTATATATCCGGTAAGAGTCATGGAGTCCAAATGCTCCGCAGCGAATGATACCGTTTTTTTCATTAGACAAGAAAGGGGCAATCGATGTCGCCTTATTAACCCGGCGGGTTAATAGGAGACGCATGGATGCGTCAACATTGCTCGAAGACCAATGCGAGTCCCTGAAAATCAAGCAGTTCCACGCAACTGCGCCCGATTTTAGGGACGATGGACCAATAGGTCTGGAACCTATTGGTCCACCAGGTTAATAGTACGCGAACCTGTTACTGGCCCAAACCGGACACTCGATAGGATCGTAATGCGTGCCAGCGATAGGCTGCAAACGTCCGCTGTCTGCAATCCACTTCACAATCTCTCAGACTGTGTTATCGTGTCACTTAAAGCACAACACGAACACCTTAAAAGACAAGAGGTTAGCATGTCAATTCAGGAAAATATTGATAACTATTACGAAAAAATGGTTGCGGATGCGCTGGCCGTACAGCTCAAAGACTCCGCCTTGGATATTGAATATATTGCCGATATCGCCTGCGTCGCGCTTAACCACCTACCTCCACGCTATTTTCGCCACGAAATAGATATGGCGTTCTACCTCTCTCCCAGCGAATATCAGGAGATGAAAACCAAGGTTGATAAAGCGGTTACAGATGCGATCGCCTATGTCGATCGCAGCCATCGCGAAGAACTAAGCTAAGCCTTAGCTGATCATTACGTTTAAATAGCGCTCGAGCCGGGGTGGTAATAGGTGCCCATTATTGTACCGATAGGATAGTACCGATAGATTGTTCCGACAAAACAGTACCGCTACGTTAGCAACAAAAGACCGCCGTCGCCGCCTGTTACTTCTTTCCCTCTAACAGGCTTTTGAGCCCGAACTAACCCCGCGTCTTTCAGGCCCTTCCCCAGAACGCCCCTAAGCCATCCTGAGACGTACAGCTGAAATAAAGTCTGGATCTGATCCGCAAACCGCAGCAGGACCATCTCGGTTTGGTTGTCATGGCTGTGCTTGTAACGGTAACATGGGGACTCTAGCGAACCTCTGTATGAAACCTTATGACTCGACCACAGGAGCCCAGGATTGAGTGTCATCCTGTCCGCAAATTAGGGCATCACAATTTTTCGTTTGTTACCCTCGTCGTCAATCGCTACGTAAATAAATGCCGCCTCGGTAACCTTAAAGCGCTCGGGTCTTTTTTCCCGTAACACGGGGTTGACCCAAACCTCTAATTGCAGCGTCATGGAGGTAGACCCCACTTTTATTAACTCACCGTAACAACAAACGACATCGCCCACTTTAACGGGCTGAATAAACTTCATCCCTTCTACTGCGATCGTCGCGATACGGCCCTGGGCAATCTCCTTGGCCAGGATCCCACCGGCTATATCCATCTGTGACATCAGCCAGCCCCCGAAGATATCACCATTGGGGTTGGTATCCGCAGGCATCGCCATGGTTCGCAACAGTAGACTACCTGTGGGGGCGTCATTGAAGTCTGTCATGATCTATTCCTTATGTTGGTGCGCATTCATTAAATGAACAGCTATATCAAATTTTTCCAGCTTAAAACAACGCGAGAGGTTCCTTTAATACTATCTTCGAACACCTTGATGGTAACAATCTCACCACTAAAGGTATCTCAGACCGTCGTCATTGACGAACATGGGGCTGGCCACCTGTACCAGTTTGGGGACTCGGTCACACAGATCGGGATGCACATCTTTCACGATATATCTCCTAACAGGAGTCAGTGTAATTTGTCTTGCTGGCAAAAAACACCTCAGGGATTCGACCACTCGGGCAGCTCTGCCTCATCCTCGCGCTGAAGCTGCACTCCATAGGGTGCAGCAACACATCGGCCTCACCCGAGCGCAGTAATCGCAGATGGGCCTGGCTGAATGCCGCTACCTGAGACGGGGCCACGTGGATTTTAGGAAAGTCCTGAGTGACGAATGTTAACGGCTGGCTGAATACGGGGTCTGCAAACAGCCATGCGATGCTAACCAAGCAGACGCTTAACCGCAGCATTCGCCCTTTCGATAGCGTTTGTTTTTTAAGCTGCTGCGACACCACCGGTCATGCTCCTCCTGCCACTGACCCTTGAGCAACGACTTGGTATAGGCGGGCAGTATCCGGGCGTTAATACCCAGCAACGCTATCAGCGATTCGCGAAAATCACCGTTGTAGACACCCGTCAGGTACAACCAGGGAAGCAATGTCTCAGTGGCGGTGGCGCAGGCGGGTTTAAAATAGGGAGGCAGCATCCTGCTGCTGAAACAGATCCCTGAATCTCCGCGATCACGCACCTTAGGTACCCTGACCTCAACCGCTCCGATCGCGGTCTGTACCTGCCGTTTCGGCAGGTATCCATTGCGCACCACCGCGCGGCGACCATCCTCCAAGCGTACATCTGCATGCTGGTCGAGCAGCGCCTGCAACTCTGCCTCCAACGCCTTAGCAATCAGTTCACCCGCACCGGTTCTCAGCAGCTCGCTGAGTGGATACACCCACAACCCCTACTAGAACTGGCCAGATCTCGCCAGTAATCGCCCGCATAAATCGTTCGCGATACTGCACAACGGGCAGATGATTGCTGCGTGCGCGTGACAGAGCGCGGCGATCCGCAACAATCGATCCTGGCCTACAGGATTCTGAAAAAAAAGAGTACCACTTCACTAGCCCGGCTTGCCGAGGTGGTGGCTAATCTGGACGAGCAGACCGCTCAATACGAGTCGCGCCGCTGCATGAGCTGCGGCATCTGTGTCGCCGAGTGCCCCTGTGGCTCGATCGAGATGGTGGCCGAAGATATCTAAACCTCGACGGCTGTATTAGCAGCCTGGTTAACCAGGCCGACAGCTTAAAAGCCGGGTGTTTATCGCCCGGTTTTATTCCCAGGTGGTTACCAATAACGCTCGACGGTAATCTGCCCTGGACTGCGCCTCAGGTTCTTCGCTAATCCGCGCGCTTTGAGCACCGCAAGCGAATCTTTGACCATCTCCGGATTACCGCAGATCATCACCTGAGAGTGCTCAGCACTCAACGACAGCCCAACCCGCTGCTCTAACCGACCCTCAGCAATCGCCGCAGGAATTCGCCCTGTGACAGCCCCCTCCACCGGTTCACGACTGACAAAGGGCAACCAGACAAACTGTTCGTGATGTTCGCGGCCAAACTGATCCAGCAGATTACGGTAGCTTAGATCGGCCTGATGGCGAACCCCATAGACCAGCACGATACGCTCGAAGCGTTGCCAGGGCTGTGCCGTGGCCAGAATCGACAGAAAGGGCCCGATCGCCGTGCCTGTCGCCAGCAGCCACAGATCACGACCGTCGGGGATTTCGTCCAACACCAGGAAACCACTGGGGGTCGTCGCAAGCTGTATCTCATCACCTGGGTTCAACCCCAGCAAGCGATTAGACAGAGGACCGCCGGGCACCGCATTGAAGTAGAACTCCAACAACGGCTCGGTCGGCGGATTGACGAACGAGTAGGGCCGGCCGATCAGCGTACCCTCGACCTCCAGCCCTAAACGGGTGTACTGCCCGGCACTGAAGGCGAGTGGCGCTGTTTCGATCCTCAATGAATGCAGATGCGCACTCCAGCCGATATTCTCCCGCACCACCCCACTCTGCCACTCTGCCATCCTGACCTCCTGCTGATCAGCGGCTACGTCTGTCACGGTATCGTTTGCCGCTGTAACTTTCAGCCTCTGTAACTATAGTGCTGAACGGGTGCGGCGGAATCGGATGCGATGAGTGATCAGAGCCCAGCATGCATTTACTATAAACCTGTCGCCAAGGTAGCTCGCCCTACAGCCTGGTTGTATCAAGGACGCAGCGAACCTGCTCGTTGCTCAGAGCCTATCTTTGAGTGCGTAGTAAAGCATGCCAGCCACTAACCCGGGCCAGCGCAGCAGCGTGCCTCCGGGGAATGCGGAGGTCGGTAGCGCCGAGAACAGATCAAATTTTTCGGCGCTACCCGCGATCGCCTCTGCCATCAGCTTGCCGCCCAGTGTCGCCAGCGCCACACCGTGCCCTGAATAGCCCTGAGCCACAAAAACATTCGCGTCGAGGCGCTGCAGATGAGGCATCCGGTTACGCGTGATCGCCAGGGTTCCGCCCCAACCGTAATCGATCCGCACATCGGCCAGTTGAGGAAATACCTCCAACATAGGCTTACGAACAAAGCGCTTAATATCTGTAGGAAAACGGCTGCGGTAGTTCTCGCCACCACCCCATAACAATCGATTATCCGCCGACAGACGGAAGTAGTTGACCACGAATTTAGAGTCGGCCACCGCCACATCATCACGGATCAACTCGCGCGCCCAGGCATCACTCAACGGTTCGGTCGCCAGCATAAAGTTATTGATCGGCATGATTTTACCGGTCACCCTAGGCTCCAGCTTGCCCAGATAACCGTTACAAGCCAGGAGCAGATAGCGGGCTTTTACGACCCCGTTCGAGGTGCGTATTGCTGCCGTTTTGTCGCTACTGTTACCCGTGACATAGTGACAGACGCGGCTCTTTTCAAAGAGGTGCGCCCCCGCATCAGTCGCGGCTTTCGCCAGCCCTAGCGCATAATTGAGCGGGTGCAGGTGGGCGCCCTCCTGCCACTGCTCGGCGCCAACATAGCGCTCAGTCCCGAGCATCTGGCGTAGTTCCGCTTGCGCCACATAACGCACCCCCTGATAGTCGTAAGCATCGTGTAACCGATCCACCGCTTCGCGATAGCGCTGCTTGACCGAGGCCTTAGCGGCGACGTGGAGCACCCCCGGTTTCAGATCGCACTGAATCTGGTGCCTTTCAATCAGCGTTTTAACCAGCGCGACCGACTCCAGCGACAGCGCCCAGAGTGCCCTGGCCGCGTGCTTACCAACCCTAGCTTCGAGCGCAACAGGATCCAGGTTATGCCCCGCTGTGACCTGACCGCCGTTACGCCCCGACGCTCCCCAGCCGATCCTTTGCGCTTCAAGCAGGACGACGTCATAACCCCGCTCGGCCAGATGCAGCGCCGCGGACAAACCGGTATACCCCCCACCGATGATGCACACATCAGAGATTTGCCCCCCCGCAAGCATCGGATACTCCGGGGTGCCGTTGGCACTATCGACATAGTAGGAGGGTTCGTACCCCTGCAGACCCATAGTCTTCTTCCTCAACAACCAACAGCCAGACAGGCACGGCGCTCATAAACAGGAATCACCTATAATACCGATGTAAAACCACGCATTATCCTAACAGACCTTACAGGTGATCTATGGAAGCCCTTGAAAGCTTTCTCAAAGAAAACCGCATTACCGAAATCGAATCTACCATCCCCGATATGACCGGCAACGCCCGCGGCAAATTCTACCCAACCCGCAAGTTTTTAGCTGAAAAAAACGGCCGAATCCCGGAAGCGATTCTGATCCAGACCGTCACCGGTGGTTGTGCCGATAATCCAGAGGCGCTGATCCATCCTTCTGATCGGGACATGATCCTGGTCCCTGATGTTAGCACGTTGCGCCTGGTCCCCTGGGCCGAAGAGCCAACCGCGCAGATCATCAACGACTGTTACACCGCTGAGGGCAAACTGCATCCCCTCGCCACCCGGGGCGTGTTGCGGCGGGTGCTGCAACTATTCCAGGATGAGGACCTTAAGCCCGTCATCGCGCCTGAATTAGAGTTTTACCTGCTGCAACAAAATCTGGACCCGGATTACGAGCTAAAATCGGCCATCGGACGCTCGGGAAGACGCGAGACGGCACGTCAGTCCTACGGTATCGATGCGGTTAACGAATTCAACCCGGTGATCGATACCCTGTATGAATATTGCACCGCCCAGGGGCTGGATGTCGATACGCTGATCCATGAGGCCGGAGCGGCGCAGATGGAGGTCAACTTTCTCCATGGCGACCCGATCAACCTGGCCGACCAGGTATTCGTGTTCAAACGGACCCTGCGCGAGACTGCGATCAAGCATGGTATCTATGCCACTTTTATGGCTAAACCGATGGAGCATGAACCTGGCAGCTCCATGCATATCCATCAAAGCCTGATCGATATCACCACCGGCGCTAATATCTTTGCCGGCACCGCGGGCGGCTATAGCGAGACCTTTTACCACTATCTGGGCGGTTTGCAGCGTTACATCCCGCATGCCATCAGTTTCTTCGCCCCTAACGTCAACTCCTACCGGCGTTTCGCCCCCGGCATGGCGGCGCCGGTCAATATGGACTGGGGAATTGACAACCGCACCGCAGGCTTGCGAGCACCGGCCTGCGACCCTATTGACGCCCGCATCGAGAACCGTTTCTCGGGGGCCGACGCCAACCCCTATCTGACCATCGCCCTGACCCTGGCCTGTGGTTACCTGGGGATCAAAGAACAGATCAAACCCGCCGAGCCGGTCGAGGGGATAGCATTCCTTCCGGGTGATACGATCCAGGTGGCCCGCTCACTCGAGGAAGGATTGCGCTTACTGGACGAATGCGAGCC
Organism: Motiliproteus sp.; assembly: GCA_036964625.1. Taxonomy (GTDB): domain Bacteria; phylum Pseudomonadota; class Gammaproteobacteria; order Pseudomonadales; family Balneatricaceae; genus Motiliproteus. The sequence continues at coordinate 18,861 of JBALTG010000003.1, read as the reverse complement.
CCTCCAGCAACTGCTAGGTGAGCATTTTATTAAAGCCTATATCGCGGTAAAAAAAGCCGAGTTTGAGACCTTTAACCAGGTGATCAGCTCCTGGGAGCGGGAACACCTGCTGCTGAATGTTTAAGTCCGACAGACTCAAGCTTACAGGGGATGATGATGACGTCTGCTGAACACCCCTGTTCCTATTACGCCGCCTCGGCCAACGATAGCCGGCAGCGCCCCGCCCTTGCAGGCGCGCTTAATTGCGACATCAGCATTATTGGTGCCGGTTATACCGGTCTATCGACGGCCCTGCACCTGGCCGAAAGTGGCTTTAGCGTGATCGTTCTCGAAGCCAACCGCATCGGTTTTGGAGCATCGGGCCGCAACGGTGGCCAGATCGTTCACAGCTACAGCCGTGATATCGACTTTATCGAAAAACACTATGGCCATAAGATCGGCACCGCGATAGCAGAAATGGCCTTTGAGGGCGGCAACATCATCCGCCGCCTGGTGGCTCAGTACCACATTGACTGCGATCTTAAATCCGGCGCGCTATTTGCCGCCTGCAACACCAAACAGCTCGGCGAACTGGAATCCAAGCAAAGACGCTGGGAAGCCCACGGCCATCCGGATCTACAGCTATTGAACGCTGAAATCATCAAAAACCATGTCGGCTCAGAGCGTTACCAAGGGGGTCTGCTGGACAACAGCGGCGGTCACGTTCATCCGCTGAATCTGGTCCTTGGCGAAGCAGCCGCGCTGGAATCGCTGGGCGGAACGATCTATGAAGACTCCGCGGTCACCCGTGTTGACGAGGGCACCCTGGTTAAGCTGCATACAGCTAACGGCTGTGTCAGTGCCGATTTTGTGATGGTTGCCGGTAATGCCTACCTCGGCGGACTGATCCCGAAATTGGCACACAAAGCGGTCCCCTGCGGCACCCAGATGATCGCCACCGAGCCGCTAGACCCGGCGTTGCAACGCCAGCTGCTGCCTCAAAACAACTGTATCGAAGACTGCAACTACCTGCTCGACTACTACCGACTCTCAGGGGATGGTCGACTCATCTACGGCGGCGGCGTCTCCTATGGCGATCACGAGCCCGGCAGGATTAAAGCGCGGATCATCCCCAATATGCTCAAGACCTTCCCCCAGCTTAAGGGGGTCAAAATTGATTACGCCTGGAGCGGAAATTTCCTGCTGACCCTGATGCGGCTGCCCCAGTTTGGCCGTATCGGGACTAATATTTACTACGCTCAGGGCTACAGCGGACACGGCGTCACCTGCTCGCACCTGGCGGGCAAGGTGATCTGCGAGGCGATTCAGGGTCAGGCGGAGCGTTACGATATCTTTGCCAGCCTGCCGCAACCGGCCTTTCCTGGCGGGCGGCTGCTGCGTATCCCGCTGATGGCGATGGGTGCTTGGTATTACAACCTGCGGGATCAGCTGGGTATCTAACCGGCACCCCGCGAGACCGCTACTAGCGTAGGGCAGGTCAAACTGCAGGATCGACCGGGCGAGAGAACTATGGCGCAGGGTACGTCAAACTGCAGGATCGACCGGGCGAGAGAACTATGGCGCAGGGTACGTCAAACTGCGGGATCGACCGGGCGAGAGAACTATGGCGCAGGGTACGTCAAACTGCAGGATCGACCGGGCGAGAGAACTATGGCGCAGGGTACGTCAAACTGCGGGATCGACCGGGCGAGAGGGAAAACCATCGAGAACAGGTAAGCGCTAAGCACGTAAACGGATAACCCCGTGCTTGGAAAAAGTAGGCTTGATCAGTGAACAAATCGATAGGCAGCGGGTCTCACCTTGACAATCAAATATCAACATTCAGAACCCCTGCCATGAAACGCTTCCGTAAAACTATCACACTACTCCTGCTCTATAGCCTGGTGATCACCTCTATTTCAGGCGTCATCGTCTATATCGGTCCAATCGATCGTGTTGCGAGCAACCTGCAGTGGTCGATGCTCTGGCTGACAAAATCGCAGTGGGATGATGTTCATACCTTGTTTGGCTTTGTGCTGATTCTGGCGGGCATTGCCCATCTGGTGCTGAATGGCCGAGCAATGTTCAGCTACGTCCGTGGCAAGCTGAGCCTGTCCATTTCGCACCATTTCATCGCGGCAACCCTGATCACCGGGCTATTAATGGTTGCAACGCTTTACCAGTGGCTGCCGGTCAACAGCATCCTCGACTTTGGCGAACAGCAACGTCGGTCATGGGCGAGAGAAATGATGTTGCAACGCATTGAACAGCTTCCCCCTCACATGCAAGAGGCAGCGAGACAGCAACTGCGCCAAGCAGGTATGCGCTGAGCGGGGGATGTGGTCGCGTAATAAGGGTTCATACTGAGGTTCGCTAGAGCCCCCATGTTACCGCTCAATCATCAAAGACTGCTGAAATAATGTCGCATACTCAAAGTGGATAACGAGCCGTTTCAGGCGAATCATTAGTGATAGAGAATCATGCTCAGATTTCCATCTAGCAAAAGGATCTACAACCCCAGCGCCAGGTATACTCAAGAGCTGCCGCTCAAACGGGGCCTTGCTGGTCTACAGCGAGCGACAGTAAGTCGTGAAGGAGCCACTTAGTGGCTATTATCAATACTCCCTTTCCAGATCAACAGGAGCGGTGAAGCGGACGCTCGTTTTGATGCCCTTAGTGCTTGGTCGTGGCGGGACCTGCAACCAGACATGGGTTTACTATCTAGAAAACGCCCTCTGCCGGAATAAAGGGCCGGAATATGAGGCCTGAAAAAGGAAAGAGCGCCTTGTTTGAATAAGCCTTAATCTCTTAACGCAGCCTGGGCAGCGCTACGAACAAAAGTGCTTTTATCGTTGAGCGCCTGTTGCAAAAAAATAGTCGTAAGCTGTCCCTGTCCGATCTCAGATAAGGCGCCGACCGCGGCTCGACGCAGCTGCGCATCCTTATCCCCCAGCAGCACCTGTCCCAACAACTGAATAGCGCCAGCGGTACCAATTGCGGCCAGCGCCGCGACCACTTCTCGACGCACTAGAGAATCTCGGTCACCCAGACCTATCCCCAGGGCATTCACCTCCCTGTAGGTTGCCAAATAGCGCACAGCTTCAATCCGTGAATCAATATCTTGGTTGGAAACCAGCTGTTTGACGGACCAGGATAAGTCCGGCGATAACGAGTTGTCTATCAAAAGACGGTACCCTGCGGTCAGTTCACGGCTGACGATTAAGCTCGCTTCTGCCTTAGTTTCTTTGTCCTGCGCCTGGGGGACGTAAAGAGTTTGTTCAGCGGCGCTAAGATCAAACGGGACGGCAGCTGTCAGAGTGTCCAATGGCCGAGCATTGGCATGGCCAACCACAACTAACTTCGCGATCTCTTTATCGGCGATACCGTCCTCTCTGGGCCGCCAAACGATCACCAGCCCGTTGGGAGCAGTCATCGATTTTAGAGCCCTATGGAGCTTGTAATCGGCCAGTGGCCAGGATTGTACGCGCTCCTCCAGGATCCCCACGATGATGAGTTCGAACTGAGCCGCATCAGCCACCTTCTTTAACAACTGTGAAGTCTTGATCCGCTCAAGATTTAGGGTCAGCATTCCTCTCTGATAGTCCAATGTCTGCTCAGAGTTTGGTGATGCAGTTGCGAAAAAGGCGCACAGGCATAAAGTCATGCACCCAAAAAAAACGGCCATACGTCCCTGAATGTTCCTCCTGAGGAGAGCCTGAGTGCCCCCCAGTGCACTTAAAAAATCACTCACGGGATCTGCCTAGTTAGACTGCCTAAATAAAAACCTTTATCCATCGACAGCTATAAAAAGATAAAGCTGCAAGAGGATTTATGCTGTCGTACGGATCAGGGCGAGCTGTTCAAGCTAAAGCTGATTGAGGTTCGGGACGGGCCTCAGGTGACAGGGCTGGAGCAGTTCGGCCTTCTGTTACAAGGACACGTCGGCATAGCTGCGACGCAATTACCGGCCGGTATTTATCTGCTCGATCATCCACGCCTAGGCACCAGTCTGGTTCATCTCCAGGCTTCTGACGATGTCCCTGGCGCTTACACGACGCAATTCGTGCTATTTGCATGAGGCACAATTTATGAGTGATCTCTTTCCAGAACAACAGGAGCTATACCATGGCTGATCCCTTTATTGGACAAATAAAGATGTTCGGAGGTAACTTCGCCCCACGCGGCTGGGCCTTGTGCGACGGCCAGTTGTTACCCATCAAACAAAACCAAGCGTTGTTCTCAATTCTCGGTACGACTTACGGCGGTGATGGGCGCACCACCTTTGGCCTACCGGAACTGCGCGGCCGTGTACCGATGCACGAAGGCTCTGGACCGGGGCTTTCTCCACGTCCACTTGGCCAGAAATCAGGTGCTGAAGATGTGACACTGACCGAGAGCCAAATACCGTCGCATACCCACCTTGCCCGGTGTGACAAGACAGTCGGCGTCGGTCACGCCAATGTCGCCGAGGGTAACGCCTGGGCCAACGATGCTGGTACCTCCACAGCCACCTATAGCAGTAATACCCCCGACGGTGATATGGCGAGCGCAGCCATCAACAACACGGGCGGTAGTCAGGCACACACCAATATTCAGCCTGTCCTAGTCGTGAACTTTATCATCGCGCTAACTGGAGTCTTCCCTTCAAGAAACTAGCACTCTTTTATCGAGGGTTGGTTGCACTGTTGCAATCGGCCTTCAGGGTGAAAGCCCTTGGCCAACGTCCATCGTTGGCGTTCAATCAGGTCGTCGGACGATGACCAGATGAACGCCATAGTCCGCGACTTCCTTGAATCCCAGCTGTTGCCACAAGCCCCACGCACGACCGCCTTTAGCTACGTGAGCGTCGATAGGTTTGCCGTAAGCGTTGGACTGTTCAATCAGCTTCCTAACCACCTGCGTGCCAGTGCCCTGGCCCCTTCGCTCCGGCAGCAGGGCAATGTCGATCAGCGCGATACTCGCTGGCCCATAATTCGTGTAGATGTATCCGATCGGAATGCCCGCGGAAAGAACCAGATCGTAATCGGCGTCCGGATAATGCGCACGGAACTGCGACTGCTGTCCGCGGTACTGCTGTTCCAGAAGCTGCCTGATCATCGGCTCCGGCAAGCAGGCTTGGTGAAACTGCAGACCATGGGTCGCCGCAAACACCCTGAACACGAAGGGCTCATCCTGGGGTTGTATTTTGCGTTGCGTGATGCCAGAGCAGCCCTCGTTCATCAGTTTGCTCCCTGCTCTTAACTGGTTGAGTCGGCGAACTTATCGGTACAACCCTTCTGTAACGGCTCTCGACGCCTTGCCACAATAGTTTGCAGGTGCCGGTATTTCCTGATCTTCCGCTGAAGTGTAGTTGAGGTATAAAGGTGCCGGGGGAAGTCCGGTATTCAAAGGGTGATGATGGAACTCACTATTACCAGACTGTGTGAAAACGCTCGATGATCACATTACCGAAAACAACCCCGTCCGCGTGGTAGAGGTTTTCGTTGATGAACTCGACCGACTCACTCCAGTGTTCGTAACAGCGTAACCACAGGCCGCCCCGGCTCCCCCCCCTCAACGCTGCTTAAGAGATACATCTACGGTTACCTAAACCGTATTCAGTCCAATGCCGTCTTGAACGAGAAACACAACGCAACGTGGAGCTGATGTGGTTAACCGGTCGACTGGTGCCGGACTTTAAAACAATCGCGGATTTCAGGAAAATCACGGTCCAGCGGTTCGCAAAACGTGTCGATCGTTTGTTGTTCTATGCCGACAGCTCAAACCTATTCTCCAGCTCGGTCGTGGTCATCGACGGCAGTATGTTCAAAGCCGTCAATAGTCGCGACAAGAACTTAACTCGCGGAAAGCTGAAGCGCAGGATGGAGCAGATCAACAAGGCCATTGATCGGTATTTCTCCCAATTGGACTGCGCCAATTTGGATGAGTAACCAGAGACAGAAGCCAACATTCCCGAATTTAAGGAAAAGAGCGCGGCTCTATAGAAGAGTACCAGCCCCAGCCAAGCTGGCTAACTATCGTCCGTTCTTGCACGACTTCCAGCAGACGGCAACGGGTCGGGGAAAACTCCTGACGGATGCGCGAACCCGAAGCGCTGGCAGTCAGCCCCTGCCCTGTTCAGGGGCGACTTTGGACGACACCGGCCATCCCTATCCAGCTGGGCTCATTGCGATGCATTTTACTAATACCCACGGAGCCCTTATCCTGCGCTAACTTCCCGCTACTTAACAGGCCATCACAGGCCAACTACTGTCGGAGACAGACAATGGAAACCACCGCCCCGCTTAACACCTCCACCGGTGGCGATATCCCCCTCTATGGTGCAATCAGTACCTTTATGCAATTTCCAGCACTACTAGATCTGGCCAGCAGCGAGGCTGAAGTCGTGGTCAGCGGCATCCCGTTTGATATGGCCACCTCAGGCCGTCCGGGAGCACGCTTCGGCCCTCAGGGGATCCGCAGAGCCTCCGCCAACCTGGCCTGGGAAGGGCGCCGCTGGCCCTGGGAGTTCGCCCTCGACGAGCGTCTTCACGTTGCCGATATCGGCGATGTGATGTTCAAGCATGGTGAACCCCAGACCCTGGTCGACAATCTCGAAGCGCACGCCACTAAAATCCTTAACGCAGGCAAAAGTCTGTTGTCGTTCGGCGGCGATCATTTTGTCACCCTGCCCCTGCTACGGGCGCACGCGGCTAAATTTGGCCCGATAGCGCTGATCCATTTCGATGCGCATACCGATACCTATTCTGACGGCAACCGTTACGACCATGGCACCGTCTTCTATCATGCGGTCAAAGAGGGGCTGATCGATACCGAACACTCGATCCAGATCGGCATCCGCACGACTTATAGCAGAGACAACCACCCGTTCGAAGTACTCGATGCTGCCTGGGTTAACGACCACAGCCCGGTCGAAGTGCTTGAACGGATCAAGGCCCGTGTCGGCGATAAGCAGACCTACCTTAGTTTCGATATTGACGGCCTGGATCCCGCCTTTGCCCCAGGCACAGGCACTCCGGTGGTCGCTGGTATCGGCATCGACTGCGCCCTGAAGGTGATCCGTGGATTGGTAGGGATAAACCTGATCGGTATGGATGTGGTAGAAGTGGCGCCGGCTTACGATCATGCCGAGATCACCTCACTGGCGGCGGCAACACTGGCGCTGGAATACCTGTATGTATTGGCTGCAAACAAGGGCTAAGCGCAGAACTATGCCGTAATCCGGCCGCATTTGCCGCAGCGAGGGGAAACCACTGCCTCCAGCGGCTCTTGAGGCCACATTAAAGGGCCGGATCTGGATTACTGCTTCGCGGCCTTAGCAGCCCGCTTTTTAGACAAACTCTCCGGCTTCTTTCGTAACTCATCCGTCATCGCCTTTTCCGCCTTGGCCCTTGCTTCAACCGTTAGATCACCCCGGCTTCTGAACGTATTAAGGACCTTACGACTACGATACGCCTCTAGCGTCTCAGCAAGGGTCTTGAACTCTTTTTTACGCCGGTCAGATTTTCCTTTTCTGCCAGCGTTCGCTTTCACGGGGGCCTCCTGCTTGGCCGTGTTACGTGCTACCGCCCCTGTTCTTACGCTCTCATTTTTTTGTGTTGATTTTAGATATTCGCGGATGGATTCAGGGGGACGGCGTTTAGTTGATTCGCTTACCGCCGCTGTTGGGGTTCGCTTGATCAGTTCAAACTCGACACCTAAGGGTGGCCGCTGGCCATAGCTGGCAGTGCCGTTGTCATCGATCCAGCGATAGATATCGGCTGTTGCGAGTGTAGGGAGTAATGAGGCCAGCAGCGCCAGGATAAGATAACGCAACGCGATTCTCCTTTTTTCTGCAGCTATGAACACGGGTTAATCAGTCTGTGCAAAATGCACCACTCTCGGCCAAACGACTAATGTGGGATTAATAGCCCCGCCAAGGACTATGAACAGGCCCTGTTACTCTTTGGACCGCAATTGTCACCCCCTGTTCTTCCGATGTGCAGGCGGACGCATTAACAACCAGACCACCGGCTTGTTTGTAACACCCTTGTCCCACCCTGCGACGTGATAACGGAGAGGTTAACCATGGCTGCGGAGTGGCGTACAAATTTCGTCCAATTTCACTCAGCCCTTGCCACCTAGGGGGTAGCTGTTGATAAACAACGCTAACGCACAGAGTTATCCACTGATATTGTGCGCAAATAATCGCCGCTATCAGATCATCGCGTCTGCCAGCCTGATCAGGCGCCGATATTTAGCTGCAGCTGATCTGCCCCTGCCTTTGCCATTAACGTTGCCTGCGCTACTCATTTCCTACGCGCATCTGCCAAGTAACCGCCCTGCATAAAAAGCCAACAGAATTCCTTCAGGCGGAACATAAGCGATACAGGATTGTTGCTAACCTCAATAGTTTGCGTATCATATAATATATCCATACCCCAAACAGGCCTATTTCGATATTGAGCCGCGAACAACAATAAGGAGGCGGATGTGCGCATATCAACCGACGCGATAATAAGTAAGCCCTCAGCGCCCCAGTGCCTGGTTGCAGACACCCTGTCAGATAACATCCAGGCCGTGAAGCAATATCCGATCAGCCGCTGGCAGGCTGGCACTGCACAACAGACCAGCGACTGGGTTGCCGAAGAGGTCCCGGTGGCGTTGGAATACAACGGCCTGGCACATGCGGTGATGATGTGCAGCCCGGGGGATCTGGAAGACTTCGCCCGGGGCTTTTCACTCAGCGAAGGTATCATCGAAACAGCCGATGAGGTCTACGACATTCAGCTCGGTGAGCTTGCTGAAGGAATCCAGCTCGCCATCACCATCCCCCAAGCACGCTTCTGGGCATTAAAGTCGCACCGTCGTTCGCTGGCAGGCCGCACCGGCTGTGGCCTCTGCGGTAAAGAGAGCCTGGCGCAACTGGCTCACAATCTCACCCCGGTAACGGGCGGCCCGACGATAGCGGTAAGCGCGGTACAGCACGCGCTAAGCCAGCTCAACGCTCAGCAACCTCTGTTTACTCAAACCGGTGCCACCCATGCAGCAGCCTGGTGTGCTGCAGACGGCAACATGCTGGCGTTGCGCGAAGATGTCGGCCGCCACAACGCACTCGACAAGCTACTCGGCCACGCCGTTAACCGGAATCTGGATCTGACTAACGGCATGCTGCTTATGACCAGCCGCGCCAGCTACGAGATCATCCAAAAAGCCGCCGCCTGTGGCATCACACTCATCGCCGCAGTCTCTGCCCCCACCGGCCTGGCGGTGCGTCTGGCGGAAGAACTGGGCGTCACCCTGATCGGCTTTGCCCGCAACAACCGTCTCTCCGTATACGCCCATTCCGAGCGGATCTCTTAATGGCTGCCCCACGTATGGCAGCACCTTCTATCGAAGCCCCAAGGGAAGCACCGATGAATAGTTCTGACTCCAACACCAAAACTGTCCCGACTTACTGCTATAACTGCGTAGCAGGCCCCGATCCAATGAAAGTGGAGGTTATCGATGGGGTCGCCACCCAGGTGATGCCCAACTTCGACACCTGCAATTCCCATCCGGGCAAGGGTCGCCCCTGCGTCAAAGCTTACGGTCTGGTACAAAAAACCTATAACCCGCACCGCATCCTGAAACCGATGAAACGCACCAACCCTAAAAAAGGGATAAAGGAAGATCCCGGCTTCGTGCCGATCTCCTGGGATGAAGCGCTGACCCTGCTCAGCGACAAGATGTTGGAGATTAAAGCCAAGGGATTAGTGGACAGCGCCGGGTTACCCCGGACCGCCGCGACCTTCGGCCACGGCGGCACGCCGATGTATTACATGGGCACCTTTCCGGCATTTCTGGCGTCCTGGGGGCCTATCGATTTCAGTTTCGGCTCGGGCCAGGGGGTTAAATGCGTCCACTCTGAACACCTCTATGGTGAATTCTGGCACCGCGCCTTTACGGTCGCGGCAGATACTCCCAACTGCCGCTTCGTGCTCTCTCTGGGCAGCAATGTCGATGCCTCCGGCGGTCCCTGCGCCATCGCCCGTCACGCCGATGCCCGGGTGCGCGGCTACAAACGGGTGCAGGTCGAGCCACATCAGTCGATCACCGGCGCCACGGCTGCCGAATGGGTGCCGATCCGTCCCAAGACCGACGCCGCTTTTATGTTCGCGCTGATCCACAGCATGCTGCACGAGCAGGAGCGCTCGCGACTCGACCTGGCGTTCCTGCGTGATCGTACCGCATCGCCCTATCTGGTCGGCCCCGATGGCCTCTATCTGCGCGATCCTGAGACCGCCAAGCCACTGGTCTGGGACAGCAACAGCCAGCAGGCCGTGGCTCATGATACCGCGGGCGTCGTCCCGGCATTAGAAGGCACCTTCCGCGTCGCACACGCGCTCAGTGTCGATGCCGATGACGAGCGTCATCTGCTGAACGATGTCGACGCCAGCACCGGATTCACCAAACTGGTCGAGCATGTCGCCCAATACACTCCTGAATGGGCCGCAACGGTGTGCGATATTCCGGCCGAAACCATCCGTCGGATCGCGGCCGAGTACCTGGATAACGCCTGCATCGGCGAGACCATCGAGATTGACGGCGCCACGCTGCCATATCGCCCCGTCGCAGTGACCCTCGGCAAGTCGGTCAACAACGGCTGGGGCGCCTATGAATGCTGCTGGGCACGGACCCTGATGGCGGTTCTGGTAGGTGCGCTGGAAGTGCCCGGTGGCACCCTGGGTACCACGGTACGGCTAAACCGTCCCCATGATGACCGGCTGCGCAGCATCAAGCCCGGCGTCGATGGCTTTATGGCGCAGAAACTCAACCCGACCGACAAAGAAAACTGGGTCGCTCAGCCCACCGGCCGTAATGCCCACACCACCCTAGTGCCGATCGTGGGAAACTCGGCCTGGAGTCAGGCGTTGGGACCCACCCAGCTGTCCTGGATGTTCCAGAAGGAGCGTCCAGAGGGCTGGAACATGCCCGAACCAACCAAGCCCGACATCTGGTTTGTGTTCCGTTCCAACCCGGCGATCTCGTTCTGGGACACCCGCAGCCTGACCGAATCAATCGCCAACTTCCCTTATACGGTGAGCTTCGCCTATACAATCGACGAGACCAACTGGATGGCCGACCTGCTGCTACCCGAGGCCACCGACCTGGAGTCGACCCAGCTGATCCCGATTGGCGGCACCAAGTTTGTCGAACAGTTCTGGAAGCACAAAGGCTCTATATTGCGCCAGAAAGTGGTCGAGCCGCAGGGCGAAGCTAAAGATTTCACCTGGATCTCCACCGAACTGGCCAAACGCACCGGTTTGCTTGAGCAGTACAACACCGCTCTCAATCGTGGCGCCGGCGGTATTGCCCCGCTCAAGGGTGATGGCTACGACTTCAGCCTGGATACCTCCCAGGCGCACCCGTCCGAGGAGATCTGGGATGCGATCTGCAAAGCAACCAGCACCCAGCAGAGTGACACCAACGAGACCAAAGATCTTGCCTGGTTTAAGGAGAACGGCCTCGACCTGAAGCCCATTTCGCAAAAATCCTGGTATCTCCACCCCACCATGGAGGAACAGGGATTGCGCTATGAGATGCCCTACCAGGAACGCCTGCTACGTATCGGCAAGGAACTGGGTAACCGCCTGCATGAAAAAGAGATCGCCTGGTGGGATGAACAACTGTCGGAGTACTCGGCACTGCCCGAATGGCACGATGTGCCCGGCCGTTGGGAAACGGCGCTGAAAAACGAAGGTTTCGATCCCGCCGACTACCCATTCTGGCTGCTGGCGACAAAGAGCATGCAATATCACACCGGGGCCAACGTCAGCATCCAACTGATGCGCGAAGTGTCGCAGAACGTGCGCGGCCATACCGGAGTAATTATGAACGCCAGCAGCGCTGCCAAGCTAGGTATTAAGCATGGCGACCGGGTCGCGATCAGCTCTAACATCGGCGTTACCTACGGCCGCGCCGAGCTGGTCCAGGGGGTTCGTCCGGACACCCTGGTGATCGTCGGCCAGTTCGACCACTGGGCCACACCCTACGCCAAGGACCTGGAGATGCCGAGTCTCAATACTGTTGCGCCGATGTCTTTAGAGCTCACCGACGCCACTGGTTCGGGTGCTGACATCGTCCGCGTCGCTATCGCCAAAGTAGAAGGAGAAACGCTATGACCCGTTATGCGATGGCGATCGACCTGCGCCGCTGTGTCGGCTGCCAGACCTGTACCGCCGCCTGTAAACAGAAGAACGCCACCCCGCCAGGCGTCCAATGGCGTCGGGTACTGGATATCGAAACCGGCGAGTTTCCCGATGTCCGGCGCAGTTTTTTACCGGTGGCCTGCATGCATTGTGACGAGCCAGCTTGTGAAGAGGTGTGCCCTACCACCGCCACTCAAAAACGCGCCGACGGTTTGGTCACAATCGATTATGAGCTCTGTATCGGTTGCGCCAACTGCGTTATGGCCTGCCCCTACGAGGCACGCTCCATCGTCCACGAGGCTAAATTTGCCTACGGCGACCAGCCGATGGCCAACGAAGCGGTGCTGTTTGATCCGGCCAAGATCAATGTGTCTACCAAATGCACCTTCTGCATCGAGCGCATCGACCTTGCCGAGGAAACCGGGTTGATCCCCGGAATCGATCATGAAGTGACCCCCACCTGCGTCAACTCCTGCGCATCGGGCGCGATGATGTTCGGCGATATCGAAGATCCGGACAGTAACATCTCCAAACTACTGGCATCGACCCAAAGCTTCCGCCAGAACGAAGAGCTGGGCACAGGCCCCGGCGTTTACTACATATGGGATAAAAACGATGAAGAACTCTAACTCTCGCATCTCCTCCCGCGTACAGCGTAACTGGGACTGGCGCGCCTCAGGAAACTTTATCGGCGGCGGTGTCGGCACCGGGCTGGTTTTCTGGTCCACGCTGTTAAGCCCGCTGGGGTTCGACAGCCTACCCTTGATGTTGCTGGGGTTAGCGCTGGTCGGCATCGGGCTGTTCTGCGTCTGGCTCGAAATTGGCCGCCCCTGGCGTGCGCTCAATGTGTTTAAGCACATGTCCACATCCTGGATGTCACGTGAAGCGCTGGTCGCGCCACTGCTGTTCTGCGTCGGTGCCGCTGCCTGGTTATTCGAACCCTCACTGGTATGGCCCACCGCCCTGTTGGCGCTGCTGTTCCTGTACAGTCAGGCGCGCATCCTGCGAGCGGACAAAGGCATTCCTGCCTGGCGCCACCCCCGCTGCGCCCTGTTGGTGATTAGCACCGGACTGACCGAGGGCTGCGGCTTGTTGATTCTGGCACTGCCGTTGCTGGATCAGCATCAACCCTGGATCTGGGCCCTAATGCTCGGCCTACTGCTGACCAGGGCTCTGATCTGGCGTTACTACCGTACAGGCCTGAAACGGGCCAACGCACCCGCCGCCTGTCAAAAGCAGCTGGCCGCCGTTGACGCTAAATTCCTGTGGCTGGGCCACGGACTAGCAGCGCTACTGCTAGGCGTAGCCTGGGTTCAGCCGGAAGCTGCGATGATCGCAGGCGCGCTGGCTTTCATTAGCGGCGCCTGGATCAAATATGTCCTGGTCTGCAAAGCCTCCTTTGTACAGGGCTTCAGCATGCCACATCTACCGGTACGCGGTCAGCGTGCACCACAACGCCCGCAGCAACGTTCGCAATCAAGCTCGGCGTCTGCGGTCTGAACAGCAGAGGCGTCCTAAGCCAACAGACTACGGAGAGCAGCGATGCCCAAGAGCCGCTTACTGGTACTGAAAAAAGCCCTGCAACTCGAAAACGATGGCATGGTTTTCTATGCTGCCGCCATGCAGAAATCAACCAGCTTGATTGGTCGGCAGATGTTTGATTATCTGCACCGGTCAGAAAAGGACCATATTCAGCGTATTCGCACGCTTTATCACGCCTTGGAGCAATCCGGCTCTTGGCCGGAAACCACCGCTTCAGGCATAACCGAGGCGGCAGAGCTACAGCGAAAAAGTATTTTTGGCGATGCCATAAAAAGTATCCAACAACAGCAAAGCCTGGATAGCGATGACCTGGACGCTCTCAAACAGGCCGCCGAATTTGAGCGCAGTGGTGAGCACTTTTATGCCGAGCAGGCCAAGCGCGCTGAGGATCCCTTTGAGCAGGCCTTTTATCGCCAACTGGCGCAGGAGGAGGATCAGCACCTACGCGCCATTGAAGACAGCATCCTGATGTTGGAGGACCCTCAGGGATTTTTTGCCCAATATGAAAAAGGCACGCTGGCGGGGTAGCAATGCGGTGCCTAACCCAATCCTGAGGGGTGTTAGCAGCAGCGCAGAGAGACCGGCCGGGCATCCGGATCATCATAAGCTCGAGTTGTGGGTTAAACTTAAACCCATCATCGTCCTGAGCCCTGCTGATGCAATCCGATCACCCCGACAAGAGCACCGTGCCAAGACCCGACTGGTCGCCCGAACCCATCATTGACTGGCTGATGTCCGAGGGGCGCAGCCTGAAGTGCCCGCAGCGCTTAACGGCCGCACTCAGCCAGGTTCTGCTTGAGTGCGGCGTCCCGTTGCTGCGAATGCGCATCAGCATGCGCACCCTGCACCCACTGTTCACCGGCAGCTCTTATACTTGGTGGCGTAACGAGTCCGAGGTAGAGGCATATAGCCCGCCCCACAGCATCCTGCAATCGTCAGATTATCGCGGCAGTCCGATCGAAGCGGTGCAGACGAGCGGTCAACGGTTCCGCTGCCACTTAGCGGACGCCGACAGCGCCCAACTGCACAGCTCGCTGCAGACCCTCAAACAACAGGGTGCTTGCGACTACCTGGTATACCCGCTGCCGCAGACTCACAACAGCCATCTCGCTATCTGGATTCTGGCGACCGATCAGCCTGCAGGGTTTACGGATCAGGATCTGATTCAGCTGCAACGTATCGCTCTGTTTCTGGCACCGGTGATCGAAGTGCTGGCGCTGGAGATATCCGCCCGTTCGCTGCTCGATACCTACCTTGGCCACCGCTCCGGGCAGCGGGTGTTTGACGGCCAGATCAGCCGTGGCGATGGCGAACTGATCGAGGCCGCGATCTGGTACAGCGACCTGCGCGACTTCACCGCGATCAGCGAACAACTCAAGCCCAAGCAGTTACTCGACCTGCTCAACCAGTATTTTGAAATCATCAGCACCGCAGTCACCGCCCAAGGCGGCGAAGTGTTGCGTTTCATCGGCGATGCAATGCTGGTGATATTCCCGTCAGATCAGAACTGCAGCCTGCTGCAGGCACGCCACAACGTGGTCGCCGCGGCCAAGGCAGCGCAACAGGCCGTTGAACTGATTAATCCTCAGCTGCAAGCTCAGGGGCTGCCGCCGATCCGCTACGGCCTCGGCCTGGATGTCGGCGAGGTCATTTACGGCAACGTAGGTGCTCCGGACCGGCTTGATTTCACCGTGATGGGCGCTGTGGTTAACCGCGCCGCCCGGCTCGAAGCGCTGACCAAGCAGACCGGCTGCCCGGTACTGGCCACGGAGCAGTTCGCCCTGCCGCTGCTGGAGACCTTTACCGAGTGCGGCACCTTTGCGGTACAGGGTGTCCGGCAACCGATTCGGGTTTACAGCTTGGCGAAAGCCGGCAAGTAAACCGCTAAGATCCCCCCCCCTTTATTAACGTTTTAAGATGGATCCCAGGATTCCGCGCACGCTGGAGTGGCCGACACTAGGAGCCTGTCGAACGCGCCACACTCTGACGACTTCAGAGCAGCCCTGTTGATCAGGGAGGTTCAGCTCCTGAATAGGGTCGCCCCGTTCTGTGACGGGTTCCCTATACCCTAACCGACGCCTTTAATCGGGTAGTCATGTTCTAAACTAACGTTATGAAACCGGCAGTAGCATTTACCCCGTGCGCTTTTACGCTCAGCCCTAATAAATGGCTGTACGTCTTTGTGCTCTGTTTAACCCTCCTGTTGCTCGAGGGCAAAGCGCGGCCGTTAGACCCACTGACCGCGCTGTTGCTGGCAGTCATTGTGGAAGATCCCACCGATCAGCGACTAATTCCTGCCGCAGTGGATGGTGACGACCATTTTAATCCTGCCCACCCGACGGCCCCTAAGATGGCGGAGGCAGGCCGCAGTCTGACGCAGCTTTGCGTTGGCGAACCCCACCCTACCAATAGGCGCTGGCAGACTCCGTCTCCGCGTGAACCACCGGTCCTTAGCTAAAAATTATCCGCGCACCTATTTTTCGTTATACGATGACAAAGGCAGGGCTTGGCCATGAATCATTACCATGAATTAAAAACAGTTTCCTTGGACGCTTCCGACCAGATAGCGCGACCCGAACAGCTGGACGAATATTCGCTGGATACACCCGCCATGGCGGTGGTGACCGATTTCCAGAAAGTTCAACCGCTGATGATGGAGCTGGATGTTACGCTGGATGCAGCACGCCATATGATGCGCAAAGTGCACGTGCGTTCGGTGCTGGTAATCGACGCCCATGAAAACTTTCGCGGTCTGCTGACCGTGGCTGATCTGGACGCGCAGTTGGCGTTGAGTATCACAACCACCACGGGGGTCCAACGTAACGACATTACGATAAAGGAGATGATGACGCCTCGCGACGCACTGCGTGCTGTGCCGTTGGCGGAGATCCAAAGAGCACGAATCGGTGACCTGGTGCGCACGCTTGAACATGAGGGTACCCCTCACGTGCTGGTGGTCGATACGATTAATCACCAACTGTGCGGGGTGATCTCAGCCAGTGATATCGCTCGCCGATTGAAGGTTCCGGTGGATATTTTGAAACGTGCGGCCAGTTTCCGCGAGGTTGTCGCTGCGCTGTTTGCCGGCCGTGATACCTGATCGGACCGTTGCCATTCAGTAGGGGTGACTCTCAGGACTCGCCTTGTGCCCACAGCGGAGGGTGCATGTGACTACGTGGCGAACACGCTAGCTCACGACAGCCTCCCCGCTAGCTGGATTCTGGTGACCGATGCTACGAAGGTTTCACCGATCAGGATCTGACCCAGTTGCAGCGTTTCGCCCTGTTTCTGGCACCGGCTGCCTAGGGAACCTGCGAAAAAGTCCAGAGTGTTCTCTGCGGGCTCTAGAACGGCTAGGTGCGCGAAAGACTGCGCAGCGAAATGTCTGGACCTTTTCAAGCGGTCTGACAATGCAGGCGGCCGTTCTAGAGCCCGCCCTTCGGCGCTTTCAGAGCGACCGGATCTCGGTGTTAGCAATTTTCGACAGACAACCGTATGCCTGTAATCGCTGCCTTGATATCCAATCGCTCTGAAAGCCAGAAGCGCAAGGGACTTATTGATACGTCCGTTAGCGGCTCGATACCTACCTTGGCCACCGTTCCGTTATTTACAGCTAACACTTCAAAAAAATGCGCAAAAAGAAAGCCCCCCTTCTTTTCTTTTTTATTGTTAGGCCATCGCCAAGTTTATCGGTTGAACTTTAGACAAATTGACGGTCTTCCGTGCTTGCCATAGTTCGTAGTTGCCCTGCATGCTCAACCAGCTTTCAGGAGAGCGTCCAAGAACCTTGGATAGCCGCAGAGCCATTTCCGGTGAAACTGCGCTTTTGGCTTTGAGAACACGGCTTAAAGTCGATGCCGCTACACCTAGATGTCTTGCTAGACTGCGGCAGCTGACACCGTATGGCTCCATATAAATTGATTCGATGAATTCGCCTGGATGCGGAGGGTTGTGCATAGTCATTAGTGATAATCCTCATAGTTAAGGATGTACGCATTTCCATCCAGAAACTCGAAAGTGACACGCCAGTTGCCACTGACAGATATAGACCAAATACCAGCACGGCCTCCTTTCAATGGATGAAGAGCGAAGCCGGGGATGTCGATATCTTCAATCATGTGAGCAGTGTCGATAGCGGCTAGTTGCAGACGTATTTTCTTTGCATGCTTCGCTTGAATGCCTGATACCTTCCCCGACTGGAAGAACTGCTTCAGCCCTTTGTGCTTGAATGATTTGATCATGGATGAAGTGTAGCTCGTTGCGCAACGCGGTACAACGTAAGGAAAGGCCTAACGCTTCAATAATAAGTGAGCCAAATGCTGGCGGGCGATTTGCTCCGCAAATAGCATGACAGCTTTGGCGAAGCTTAATTTATTGACTTGCCACATGTTTTAATGCAAATCAGCAAAAACTTCCGGATGCTGCTCAGCGATACGAAGAAGCGCTATCGCTGGGCCTTGACGGTTTCTACGTTCCTGTTCCAAATCCTGTAATGTGCGCATGCTAACTCCGAGCAAACCAGAAAATGCAGACTGTGAAAGTTTAAGTTTTGATCTAATAATTTTGGGTTCAGATGGCTCAGACAATTCTGTTGTTTTAAGTTGAGCGCTGCCACGCTTGAACTGTTTCAATCTCGTTTAAGCCGTCAAGGATTTCTAATCCGATATCGCGATTATTCATGATCGATTGCATCCGCAATTTGTTTTAAGACATTACCTGAAATTGTCGCTCTTTCAGATTTGCTATACATCGTTAGCATCCAAATTTCATGTTCTGATTTATTCCCCTTACCCGTAACCGGTCATTCTGAGGCGTGGTTGATATCCCGATACAAGTCTGACCGTATCGGTTGATCTGCAAACTTCTCTTTCCACACCCTTGGCGTTAGTTCCTTTACCTGGCTGGCCGGATGCTCACTGATCCGCAGCAGCACATCGGTCAGATAGGTGTACGGATTGATGTCGTGCAGTTTGCAGGTACTGATCAAGCTCTGAATGATCCCAACATGCTCCGCGCCCAGTTCTGTCCAACAGAATAACCAGTTTTTGCGTCCCATTGGGATGGGTCGAAGGGTGCGCTCCAAGTGATTAGTATCTAGCGGCACGTCCGGATCTTCCAGGAACACGCGCAGGGCCGTCTCTCTTTTCATGACGTAGCCCAGCGCTTTGCT
>JBALTG010000002.1:0-92316 GCA_036964625.1 Motiliproteus sp. | reverse complement strand
CTCGCTCTTGCGGTAAAAGTCTCAATGACACAGAGTGTGCATGAACCGCTTTTTCAGCTTGCTGTCGGAGGTGCGTGAGTATCTTATCGATGACCGCCGAGTCTTCGATACAAGCGATGACCTTGACCGCTCCACCGCATTGCTCACAGGTAGAAATATCAATATTGAATACTCGCTTTAATCGCTGCTTCCACGTCATGGCAGCATGTCGTTCAGCCGGTGTTTTATCTTGCCCGTTTTCGGCCTTAGCAAACTGTCTACGACCCTGCCTCGTTTGGACGGAGTGATCTGAACTCGATGCTTGCTATTAGGTGCAAATACACCGCGGAAACGGGTCAGGTTGACACGCGGTTTGGGCACCAGTGCTGCCAGCCTCGCAATAAAATCCAATGGGGCGAAGATCACATTGCCCCTCCTCTCTCCCATTATCCAAAAGTGTCGCTCTTATTATGTGAATTTCCGGCGTGGTAATTAAAATTAAGTTGAAAATTAATAACTCGCAAGCAAAATCCGTGATGTTGTTCTATTCTTGAGCAGAAGCTTAAGAGGGATCTCTATGCTGCTGCCTTTCCGTTGTTACCGGTGAGGTGATCACCTTAATGAGGGGGTAGTAGCGGGGTCTTCAGGTTTTCGTTTTTAAGGAATATGCGATGAAAAGATTGACCGTAGCAACAGTGTTCTTTGTTTCCGGGACTGCGTTCGCTGGCTCAGGTGTCGTTGGTAACATTGGCGATATATCCGCACCCAGTGGTGATGCAGCAGGGGGTTGGAAAGTCCAATTGGGAGTTGGAGCAATAAATGCTCAGACTTTTCCAGGAGTGGATGACACAGAAACAAACGGAGTGCCTCTGATCAATGTGAGTTATAACGACACGTTTTATTTTGAGTTCAATAAATTGGGTGCTTGGCTGTGGAAGCCAGAAAACACTGGTTTTCGGATTGGTCTGGTCGCTACGCCCCGTAAGGGTTATGACAAAGGTGACGGTCCGAACCCTTTGTTAGAGGTTGATGATACAGCTTTGGCGGGTATCAGAGCTAAATGGAAATCAGGCATGTTTAGCCTTAATGCTTCGTTACTCGGTTCTTCAGAAGATGACAGTGGCGGTGAAGCACGCTTGCAAGCCAATTACACATTCATTGCTAATAAAACTGGCAGTTTGACAGGTTTTGCTAAAGTTGAAGCGCTATCGGAGGATGCTGTTGACTACTTCTATTACGCCAATTCTGATACCGGTGACAGCTCTACTATCGCATCTCTTGGGTTGCTGGGAACTTATAAAGTAGCCGCGCAATGGACGGTAATGGGGGCGGTGATGGCATCATCCTATGGCGATGAGATTTCTGATGCGCCGGGTGTGACTGAAGATTCAGGTACTACGGCGCTTATCGGTTTAACCTATACGTTCTGACCCGTGATGTTTCAAATTGAGAAACCTCCTCGGAGGATTTTTCTTCTTACGCCTTAAAGCGAATGAGGTTCTACTTTTTTAAGGCAGTAGTTCGTGAGCTTGAATATCGTAGCGTTTGATTTGTGTTTTTTCCTGTTCTAACCATGCTGAAACAGCTTGGTGGAGACAGGATGGCCAAGGATAAGCCGTCCTCGTTCTTTACCAAACCACCGATTGCCATCGACAATGAAACCAATATTGAGTTTGCCATCGCCGATTTTGAAATTGGTTGGATGATGAGTAAATGGACGGAGTTGAAAGGCCGCAGTGTCTATATCCGCTCAAGCTTCGGAGTCGGCACCGATCGTCCGGTAGATGGCTCGGTCGAGGTCGGCTATAAGATCGTTGGCTAATAGTGAGACTATGCTAACAGATGTTGTTGCCAACCATCGGAGGTTGACGATCTCGGCCAGCAACTATTGATTCGATCCGGCTTTATAAGGTGCCCCGAATAGATTAGACAAGCCCATCTTGCCTTCAAGTGATCGGAGTCCGCCATGAGAGTCACGTTAATGCTGCTATTGGCCGCACTGAGCTTCAACTTAGAAGCCAAGGACTACAGCAAACTATTTGCCAAAGTAGACCCGGCCGTAGTCGTCATCACAACGGTCTCGACCGTCGTGCAGAACACCCGTCAAGGCAGCACAAAAGTCAGTGCTGGCAGTCTGGGTTCTGGCGTTATTATCTCTGATGAGGGCCATATCATGACGGCCGCCCACGTAGTAGAAAACGCCGACAAGATCAGTATCAAGCTAACCAACAATACAACCTACCCGGGACGGGTGATATCCAGTAGTAAGCTCACCGATTTGGCACTGATCAAAATCGATGCCCCGCCAAAGGAGTTACACTTCGTCAAACCCTGGGACTCCGACAGAGTCGACATCGGTGAAGAGGTGTTTCTAATTGGCACCCCCTATGGTTTAGAACATACGCTGACCGTGGGCCATTTGAGCGGTCGGCGTATCGAAGCAGGTGACGATGCGCTGGTCGACGTCGAGTTCTTACAGACCGATGCTGCCGTCAATCAGGGCAACTCCGGCGGACCGATGTTCAACACCGACGGTAAGTTGATAGGCATCGTCAGCCATATCCGCAGTAAAAGCGGTGGTCACGAAGGCTTGGGCTTTACTGCCAGCATCAATATGGCCAAGCGGGTGCTGCTCGAAGACAGTCCGATATGGTTAGGCGTCGACTTTGTGCCGTTAAAGGGGAAGCTGGCTAAAGCACTGAATATCCCAACATTTCAAGGCTTATTGGTGCAGAGCGTAGCGAAAGACTCCTTGGGCGATGCGCTGAATTTGCGTGCCGGCAGCATCCCAGTAAAAGTTCAAGACATCGAATTCCTACTGGGCGGAGATATCATCATCGAAATTGGCGGTGACGACTTCTATCTCACTCGCAAGGGTTTACAACGCGCCAAGGACTATATGCAAGGTGTTGCATCGGGTGAGATGCTCCAGCTGAGTGTGATGCGTGGCGGCAAAAAAGTCATACTGGAAGCAGAAAAACCTTAACCGCGATCACCTAAGTACTCCTGCACCAATGCCCGCGTTTCTTGTGCCGCCTGTTTGGACGCCGTATAGGTATATTTATCTGGGGATTCCCGGCACGCCGTTACCAACATATGGTAATAGAGATTGGCAATTTTTCTTGCGAGTGTTTTTGAGATTTTGCGTTGTGTATTAACACCGTCCAACTTGTCACGAATGTGGGGATCCATGTATTTTCTAGCCGTCTGCACATAAGCGACGCTAGACTCTGGCCAACGATCTATTCCCTCTAATAACACGCTGCATTGAGTGTTATTAGCCTGCGCGAGCGGTGCGAAAACCACCCACAGGAACCCTATAAGGGCTCGATATATAACGTTTTCTAAGCCAGTGTTTTTTCTATACATAACGCTTCTCGATGATGGAGTTCTGTTGCCAACTAATCATAGTCGATTTTTTTTGACACATGAAGCTGCAATCGATTGTTTAAATGGCGCTATGACCATGCAAGGCCCAACGGGACAGGTCCTGGCAACAAGCTGTCGCCTGGATTTTTGACAAGTGCCCGGCTGTAAGGCTCATTTCCAGGTATTCTACCTAGTCAACGTGTTGCTCAAGACTTACCTGCACCTGATCATTGTTCAGAATTTCGAATACTAAGACCTCTTTTGCCTCCCCCGTTGAAAGGTTCAGCAGATCCTCGATGGAAATAACCCGATTGATCGTCCGCCCTTGCGCATTAACCCAGCTTATGAGCACTTGGGATGGCAACATAGGTGCTCTGCTTCCACGACCGATGGACTGCATGACCCCTATAGGTAGGGGCGAAATTAAACCGCCTCGTGCCGCATTGTTACCACTACTTGAGCTGAAGAATGAAACCTGCTGGATATGTTCTGTGGTACTGTTGCGAACTGCTATCACCGACGGTTCAGACGACTGCTCAACCAACGGCATTGACATAGATGATGAACAGCCGATCACAGTTAGCGCGAATAGCAGCATTATTCCCGATTGAAATAACATGCTAAATTATTCTTTTAAGCCGATTCGACATCTATTTATTAACAGGATTCCTTGCCGTTCCTTGTTCAGTTAACCCGTAGCATTTCAAGCTGTCTTCTAGAATAACCAATATTTATGCGGCTAGGGTCCGTCAGATAGCGGGGTGGTTGGCGCTTAGTTCTGGCGTCAATTCTGAATTCAAAAAATATTGATGTCTTTGAGCTAATTTTTCGATCACCTTCAGCCCGTGCCTTATGGCACACTTCAACTCGTGCTCCTCAGCTTCTTGCTGCACCAAAGAACTATATGTATTTTGCATTACTTGGAAGTGATGGTAGATCTCCGTACTGGAGAAATGATGGACTTCACTTCTCCAGATAAGGTGCTCCAAATCATCTCCAAAATGTCTAACGAGTGGTGAAAAAGCCATGGTTAGAACCCTCGTAACTACAGCCCCAATACAATGGGCAGGTTTGATTATCGATCGGGCATAGCAGTCGGTTATTCGTGCCTGCTTTTATGCGTTGCCGACTTTTCCATTGCCACTATGGTTCGGTCTTACAGTGGCGCTGAACCGTCAGTTAGCGGGTATCCTCAGTGATTCAGTCAGACATAAATGTCAAACCTAGATTGCGGTCTACCCTCGCCTATCGATTCCTCAATTCTCGATTGTAATTCAGCCTGCAGATCGGTCTCTTGCCGATCGATTTGACCGGCCGTTTGCGCCACCTTGTAGGTATGGAAGGGCTGAGCAAAGCTGCTAATCTGTTGCGCGGTCGTGCTGTTTCCCCCGGTTGAGATTTCGCTATCAGAAACAATCGAAGCATAAAGTTCCTGCTGCGTTTGTTGATTGCGTTGCGCGTTAATCTGGACAACGTTTGATCTTTGCCTCCGTTGATCCAGCTCACGAGCCTCATTAGCCTGATTGACCCGTTGCTCTGCCTGATCCACAGCCCGGTTAACATCCTCGGGGGTCTGCAGTGACGGATCGGTCGTTGCCGGGACCACATTCCGTTGAGCAGCACTACCGGCTTTATTGATGATGGAGCTGGATATCGGCTGAGTCACACGCATAGTCGTTGTAGTAATCATCGCTCTTTCCTTGGGTCCTAAAGCTATGTGCTAAGGATAAGGATCGGAGTCGCCTGGTTCTAATACCATCGGCGGTATACACGATATATCACGATTGATTTCAGGCAGGGCAAGATCAAAAGATTAGTGCGTGGTATTCAGAAGAATTATAACGCGATATGGTTAGAGGCGGGTAATAATCGGTGGTTGTGCTAAGCCTCGCTTAACAACGAGACTGTTTTTAAGAATATGCCATGAGCTGTGATTTGGCGCGGCTACATCTCGACCCTAACTCCCAACTCGAAGATTCCAACAACCAGGACAGTTAATCGGCGCTTTCCGCACCCTTTCTTTCAGCCCCGTCTCTTTCATCCACCCTGTTCTACGGCTATATCCACCAGCAACTGTCGAAACCACTGACTTGCTGGGTCATTATGGTTTCGTTCATCCCATAGCAAGTGTACTTCAGCAAAACTTTGGTCAAAAAGATCCGGCACAGCAACGCTGGCCAGATCATCGGTTCCAAACGCCGGCAGCCAGCTTGCCATCCCCAGACAGATAGTATCGGTGCACAGCAAAGTTCGAATGATAGTCAGAAGATAGGGTGTCTCCACCCTTATGAAGCGGCCAACGTCCATCTTCTTCAGCTGGGTATCTAACGGCCCCTTGTCATTGATACCTTTAAACCAGGGTTTGAGATGATCGTAGGCCAGCAGTTCTTCCAGAGTTAGTACATTCTTGTTTGCAAGAGGGTGATTGCGGCGCATCAGACAGACTACATTGTCTCTTAGCAACTGCCTGCCATGTACGCCCACCGGAAGGTTATCGGTGATCAGCCCAGCGACGAAATCAACCGTGCCATTGGTCAACGATACCATGCTGTCGCCGGTATATCCCCTCAGTCGGATCCTGACCTTGGGGGCGAGCTGCTCTAGCTTTTGTACCAGTGGGGGGGGTTAATAATGCGGCAAACGGATCGGCCATAGCCAACGTAAAAGTGCGATCAAGTGTGGCTGGATTCAGCTCGGAAGGAGTCAGCAGCGTTATCAGTTGACCCAGTGCCATAGTAACCGGCTGGCGCAGCTCCAGGCTCCGTGCGGTCGGATCCAGCCCCTTAGGGGTGCGGATAAACAACGGATCTTGGAACAGATCACGCAGGCGTTGCAAAGTGCGACTCATGGCAGGCTGTGTCACCTGCATGCGTTCGGCGGCACGCGACACGTTGCGCTCATCCATCAACGCATTAAACGCAACAAGCAGATTGAGATCGATATGTTTTAACTCATCTGGATTCAAGCCATCATCCTTGTCCTTGTATTGATTGACCCAGGCCTAGGTTTCATTTTCTGCCGCTTTTGCCACGATCTCCTGGTATAGCGAGATGGCTTTAACGACCAACTGCTGGTGTTCTGGATGCCTTTCTACCATTGGCTGGAGTTTTCGGGCATCGGCCAATACATGCTCGAGAAACGTCATATCCGCATCGCTTAGCTTTTCTCCTTGGTCAAGCCGCTGTTTGATTCCCATGGCACGTGGTAAACGCTGTTTATTGAAGCGTTCTATTAATACGCTGATGACTTCAGCATCGGGTTTTAGCTCACTCATACACAACTCCTCTCAAACGGTGACTATTTCATCGACATAACCAACAACTCAATAGAGTTTAGATAACGCCACGCCGCAGCGCATATAAATAGCAGGGATGGCATGCAAGGAGCCTCAATGGCCGACGAGGTCAGTACAGACCACCCGATCCCGGCCACTGTTTTTGGCGATATAGAGCGCTTCGTCCGCCTTCTTTAAGGCATCGTCAAGACTGTCTGTCAGTGCCGTAACCCCTATACTGACCGTCATCCCAAAGCGGCCCTGGTCGCTGTCGAATGACAACGTTTTGACCTTTTCTCTGATGCGCTCAGCCACGGCAGTGGCTTGTTGCGTATCAGAGTGCGAGAAAGCAATGGCAAATTCCTCCCCGCCCAGCCGGCAGGGTAGATCGGTCTCGCGAGCCGTTTCATCAATCAAGTCAGCGAGCGCCTTAATGACAACGTCGCCAACATCATGGCCATAGGTATCATTAATCTTTTTGAAGTGGTCAATATCCAACATGATGACGGCTATCGAAAATTGGTAGCGCTTGGCGGAAGCGATCAACCGTTCGGCTTGTTGCCAGAGGTGCCTACGATTGGGCAACCCCGTCAGAGGATCACTCATCGCCAACAGTTCGAATTCATCGTACTGCTTGAGCAATCGTTGATGATTGACAACCAAGCGGCGACCGACCACCAGACTGATCGCAAAGAGCAAGATGATAGCAACAGCGGAAATTACTAGCTGAATGCTCCAGTCTCTAAGGATCGCGTCTATGGAGACCGCTGCGACGACCAGGACAGGTGTGTTCTCCAATTGCTGGTAGCCGATCAACTTGCGGCGGTTATCGGTGTGCGAGCGTAATATCACACTGCCACTGCCATGTAGGCCTTGTCCGGCTAGATCAGGTACGTTTGGAGGAAGAGTGCGGTATCCGGTCTCGAGGGTGTTTGACCAGATCACCTCGCCTGCGGCAGTTAAAATACCAAGATCGAGGTCGCGGGGAATCGGGGCCTGAAGAAATCGGGGCGCAAAAAACTCAGGCGCAATGCTCACGGCAACGATCGCCTTCAATTCACCGGTATCCGCTCGAATAGGCAGGCTAGCCACGACAATCCAGTCATTATCCAGCTTGGACCGGATCGGCGGGGCTATGTAAAAGCTACTGTCGGGGTTATCCAGATGGAATTGTACATAATCTCTATCCAGCACAGAGGGGCGGTGCCCCTCTCGGTTCCAGTGCCGAATGATGCCCGCCTGGGAGATGACAAAGAACGTCCGGATATAGGGTTTACGCGCTAAAATCCCGTTCGCCAACGTATCAAAAGCCACCTCACTCTGTAGTAGCTGCATATCGACGCTAGCAACCAATTCAGCGATATTTCGGGTACCGTACAACAGGTCGGTAAGGTCATCTATCGAGCGGCGAACATTAGCCCCCATCAGTTCGGCGACATAGGTTGAATTTGTCCGAGCCAGATTGAGATCGTTATTGCGTTCATTCCATAGCGACAGTATCCATAGCGCGATGATCCCGCCAACGCCAAGGACCAGAATTTGGATACCAGGGACAGCAAGTAGCTTATGCAAGGGTCACCCTTTACGATGCCAGCTGATGGTCTTTAGAAGGAATCCTTGTCCATTTTGAGTAATGCTAGGTGTCTACGGCTGTGGGAAATCGAATAGCTGGAATCATGCACTAGTTATAATCTTATATGAATGCCAGTTATATCGGATATGTAATACAAGCATTGGATCGCCGTCAACCTTACCCATACGATGAACTTATCAAATGAAACAGCAATAGAAGGATCATTACCCATGAAAGCACCTCTTTGTGCCGCCTTCATAAGCATAGCCATGTTTGCGCAGGTAAACGCTTCGGAACGGTCATCGATTGTCGACGAAAAAGATAAAAAAGTTTACAGCGCGCAGATTCTGGACCATCAAAGAACGCTGTCGAAAATTCCTAGAGCTGATTTAAAACTCGAGCTGGCCAAGAGCGTACCGGTTAACCACCAAGAAATTAGCGAGCTCAACCCCCTGTCCGAGAGCTGGGGCATACTAACCTCGACGAAGGAACCTAAACTGTCTAATGGCAGCGACGGTACTCCAAAGGTCAAAGCTTCAGCAACCGTAGGTAGCAGGGAGATTCAGTATTCGAATGTCAGCATCAACCCCCTCTCCGAGAGCTGGAATTTATTGGATGACAAGCCTCTAAAAATCTAAACACCTGATAGCGGCAGCTACGTGTGTCGGAGACCTGTCGCTAAGACACAGTCTTGCACGCTCCGCCGTCAGCTATGGACCAGGCCCTGCCGTTACCAAGCTCCCAAAACACTAAAATAAGTGTCCGCTTCCGTGTTTCTGGTAAGCAGGAATGGTTGAATTATTCGCAGGCCCTCAGTGGCCCCTTCACGCCCTGAGTTGAGCCGCTCAGGCTATTGTTCGTCACAACAGCTAACTACGACATAGCCATGAAAAAGCCCCCCTGGCCATTGCTTGCACCATGGCCACCTTGATCGTCTTATCCTTTGCCAACCCCGCTCTGGCCGCCCCTCCACAGGTACAGAGCCCCACCCCAAGCAGAGAGACCCTGGATAGGGTACAGGCGCGCGCCCAAGCCAACAGAGCACAACTAGCCAAGTTAAAGCAACAGAAACGGCGCATTATCAAGACATCTCGGATCAGCCCGGAGAAGCTGGTACGACCGCTGCAACCGCCCAAGCCACGACCCCAGCCACGTGACGATGGTTACATCTATCCCGATCGTTCCAACGAGCGTTTCAGCCCCTTCAACCTGCCCGGCTACGTGCTGCCGGACCCGCGCAAACTCCGCCCGCTGTATCGGTAGTTGAGATCCGCCAGTGCTGACCAGTACGCCGGAGGCAGGCTGGTCAGCATGCGCCGCCTCAGCCAACGCGGCCAGTCGAGATGTCGGGGAATACGTTGCGTATGATGCCAAGAGCAAACCCTCCGCATCGATCACCTAGCCGAAGAGACGGCGGCCTGAGGTGACTATAGACACTACATCTCGCTCCCGGCCACATCCACCATCAGTTGGCGGAACCAGCGACAAGCGGGATCGTTGTGGCTGCGCTCATCCCAGAGCAGGTGGATCACCACACTGCTGTCTAAGGACTCGGGCAGTTCCACCCGGACCAGCTCACCACCTGGGAATAGCGAGACCCAGTTGTCGAAACCGATGGCCACGGCATCGCTGTTCTGCAGGGTACGGATGATGGTCAGAAAATGTGACGCCTCGATACGGATATGCCGGCTGAAACCCATCGACTTGAGCTGGATATCCATCGGCCCCTTGTCATTGATCCCCTTGAACCAGGGCTTGATATGGTCGTAGGCGACCAGCTCCTCGATGCTCAGTCGCTCCTGTTGCGCCAGCGGGTGCCCGGGGCGCATCAGGCAGCAGCCCTTATCCTGAAACAGGGTTCGGGCGTGCACCCCGGCCGGTGCGTTCTCGGTCACCAGCCCCACCACGAAATCCAGGGTTCCTTTGGACAGTGCGTCGATGCTGTCGCCGATATACCCCCGTAGCTTCAGCGACACGCTAGGGGCCTCCTGTTCAAGCCGTCCGACCAGTCCCGGCACCAGAAAAGCCGCCATGGGATCGGCGATCGCCAGGTTGAAGGTCCGCGTCAACGATGCCGGATCAAATTCCGCCGGAGTTATCACCGTTATCAGCTGTTCCAACACCTCCGCTACCGGTGCCTGGAGTTCCAGACTACGAGGCGTCGGCTCCAGTCCTTTGGGGGTGCGCAGGAACAGCGGCTCATTAAAGAGGTCGCGCAGGCGCTGCAGGGTCTTGCTCATCGCCGGCTGGGTCACATGCAGGCGCTCGGCGGCACGCGAGACGCTCCTCTCATCCATCAGCGCATTGAAAGCCACCAGCAGATTGAGGTCGATGCGGTTCAGTTCGTCGGGGGTCATGGTGACATCTCCTCAAGGCGCCGCTTCAGAGCGTCTTTGGTAGAAGGCCTTGAAGGCGTCCTTCAGGCCTGATCAAGCTACGCCTGGGGATAGTCCTCATCGATTATATCCTGCTCACGCGCCTGCCAAATCAGCGGCGGGCCTTGGCATCATAGAGGTCCAGCAGCAAGGTTCCTTCGGCATAGTTGTTGGTCGGGTATCTAGGAGGCTGAGTATCGTAGCTCCGGTAGACGTTACCGCTGGCGCACCCAGCGGGCGCCGTATTACATTGCCGCTTGCGATCAAGGCTGCCGCTATGCCCTGCAGTCATTACCATAGCGGCCACCCGGTCGGTCACCGCAGCGGCAATATAGGCCTCGGAGCCGCTCAGGATGGTTTTCCACATCCTGTCGTCGGCCTCCTGGAGGGAGTGGTTATACTCCTCATATAGCTCCCCATTACCGTGCCGTCAGCCCCAGCAAACAAATAACCCTCAGTGACAAACAACATACATCAGCCCGATTTGAAACCGGCATGTCCGATAATTATAGCTGGGCATTGCAAAACCCAGGGCGGTACATCGCCAAACCGATAAACCTCGGCTATATCTCGTTGTTACTACTGAGCCCACCAGGCAGCGACAGCGACAGCTACCGCAGCCGGCCCCTGCCAAGAAATACACAGAGAAAATACCGACACTGTGCTGCCGGTGGCTAAGCGTCCACAAGCTGTCTGAAGCGACCGATGCGCGGTAGTACGGCGTTTGTTGCTCAACCCTGGCAAGCCCTTGGCGCTGCAACATTCGTCCACAACGGCTACTTTTTTGATCAACCATAAGGTTAACGTCAGCGACAAAAAAGGCCCAACCTCATTCGAGATCGGGCCCTTGCGGATGCATGGTGCGGATCGCTAAAGATATCCCCTCGTTGGTGATGAGACCGTGGGCCAGCCCGCCTTAGGCTGGGTTGAAAGGCAATAACGGCGGAGTCTGGCTAGCCCGCCATTCAAATGTCGGTTATTACGGTCTTTACGACTCAACGTGGGCTTGGTCCCAATTGCTCCGGAACCGTTGGGCCCAGTAGGACATCGCTTGTTCGACATCTTCGATGCGTTTTTCACCCTTGGCAACATCACGTTTTTCCGAAGATCGCTGGTCGGTCATGGACATCAGGCGATCACCCGTGAGCGAGTCGAAGACTTCGACCTCCAGGGAGGTCCGATAGATGATCGCCTCCTCTCCTTGGACTTTGTTGGTAGCTCCTTTTCCCGCCTCTACCAACAACGCGATTGGAATGTAGCCAAACACCGAGCGCTCAGGGTACATGCGCTCGACGCCGGTGATCGCGGAGCGTACGACGAGAACGTCGGTGCCCGCTTGATTAACGAACTGAACATCCGGTTCAAACGCTTCTTTTACTTTGCTGACGAAAGTGTCGGTGACGAACTTTATCTCGTCAGCATCAACGTCCTGGTATGCAGAACCTTCGCCTTGCCAGACTTCAGGAGGCAGTATCATGACCTTGCTGTACTTGGCCAGGGACTCAAGTTTGGTGGTGCCCGGGTGCAGCTTCACCTTGGCGTCGTCGCTCCATTGCCGTTCCTCAAAACCGCTGTAATCACCCAGGAACCCTTGTGATTTTACCGGGGTGCTGGCATTGCAGCCAGCCAGGGCCAACAAGGCCAAACCGAGGCCGATAGTCGAAAATGTACGTTGCATAGCGTTATCCTATTTGAGTCAGGCCTTTGGGCCGGAGCTTTGAAAACTCTTCGTCAGTGGGCAACGCGAACAAACACCCTATGAGTTTCGCTTGAGTGCCCGTTGTGTTTGAAAGGTCCACTATAATTCCCTGGGTTTCGAGTTTCGAATGGTCTTGGTTTATAACGTCTATAAATTCGGGTTATAGAGGTATAGAGTGCGGCAATCTTTCCGCTCTTTTCCTTGACGATGAGCCCATTGATAGCGCGTATTTAAAGGTCGACGCTTCCTCTTCAATTTAAGATTGCCCGCTCAGACTTACTATTTACCTGGCGGACAAACAGGTTGCCCTAAACTATTTATCCGTCGCCCCCTAAAACCTGGCGCAATTGCGCGAAACTGCTGGATTTTACGGGGCTTGCATTGGCCATTCGGCCAATGGCGAGCGAAGTGTCACTGATGGTCCCTACGACGGAACCGCCGCTGTTTCAGTATACAAACCCCATTCCAGCACCTACGGTCACCGCTCCTCGACGTGGGCTTGGTTTGGGTCAAAAGCCACCCTATTAATGGAACGGAAACAGATAGTTCATCCAGCTTGTCATTCGTACTAAAACCTTCCGCATCACGGCCACATGAGAAAAGTGCTCGGTATAGATCGCTGCCTGGCCGTAAGCCCCCCCTGGTATCAGATATTGATCGAGCCGA
The DNA here is from genome assembly GCA_036964625.1 of Motiliproteus sp. GTDB lineage: Bacteria > Pseudomonadota > Gammaproteobacteria > Pseudomonadales > Balneatricaceae > Motiliproteus. The sequence continues at coordinate 79,381 of JBALTG010000002.1, read as the reverse complement.
GGATCTGTAATTCGGAGCCGCACCGGAACTCTGCCGGCAGTCTGCGCGGTCGTCTGATCGATCAGTGTGCCATTAGGTTGAACCTGTCCTTCAGCGAGTGTTGGCAGCACGTCCTCGACAACAGCAGTGAAGACCTCGCCAGGAACGCCATCAAACAATACCTCCGCATCCGCCCCTTTAACTAAACGCTGGGTGCTGTTTTGGCGAAACCAACCGACAAAGTATTGGCGCTCCGTGGGTACAAAAATACCGGCTGGGCGAAAAGGCAGGTTCACCGCCCGAGCTCCAGGGCGTAGCGAAAACTGCGCGACGTACCCGTCTGCGGGAGCACGGTAGACGGTGTTGTCGAGATCATACTCAGCAACCTGCATTTGTGCTTTCAGGTCATCGACGGCCGCCTGAGTCTGATCAACGTCTCGCTGTCGGCCTACTCTCTTTCGCACCAGCTCCTGAGCGCGGTTAAGGTCATCCTTGGCTGCAACCAAACGGGCCTTAAGGGCTTTGACTTGATTGAGAAATGGGTCCGGATCAATGCGGAAGATCACATCATCCTTTTTCAGGTGTTGGTGCGACTTGACGTTAACCTCGATAACCTTCCCCTTCACCTCGGGCACGATAGGAATCGTGACAAAATACTGGCGACTCATCTCTGAGAACGGATGGTTATAGTTCATAACGAAGATCAGGGTTCCAATCAGCACAATCCCACCTAAAACAGCGGTCGGCACCGTCCATTTCGTTAAAGGGATGCGGAAAACCTTAAAAATAGCGATGCAGAAGGCGGCATAGGTCAGTATCAGTAGCAAATCCATGGTTAATTATCCTCCTGCGTGATATTGCTCGCCTTGTCGCAACAAAGCGTGGTCGATCCACCCAGGACGGATGAATCCATCCTCAACTTCAATGCGTGGATCTCCTCTCGAAGTGAATCTATTTCGCGCTGTTCCGTATTCGTAGGTTGATTAAAACCCCAGCCACGATCCTTACGGTAGAGCGTGGCCCAGATCCACAGGAAGGGCCAGATAACGTGCAGGGTAAAAAGGCTTACCCAGCCGGCTACATGAATCGCATCCTGATGGGGGTGGTCACGATGAACAGCGATTTCGTAAGGAATGTCGTGTATGACGATAACGCCATAGAACAGCGTGATGGCGGCAAAAACTAAAATGACCAAGGCGGCATAATCGAGCAGCATGAGCGCTCCAGCGGTTGAGTAAATGTTGCTAAATCATAATATCCTGTGGGTTCGAATGCATATGAACACTGATTAACATCGATATTCTCCGTGCTTATATCGCTCGGTTACAGGCAGGTCTTTCAGCCGACTTTGCCTATCGATTATTGCTTCTGCTGATTCGTCGCCAACCACCCGCCGATCTAGCATCGGGCCATCAACAGCACAGCTGTTCAACTGTCGTTGACAGGATTAAGCCGCCCCTTTAGGTATCCGGACAGCATGGTGATATTTTGCACTATGATTACTCAGGCATGCTCAATTACAGGCATCTACAAAGGTAAGAAGATCGATGCTCAGGGGTATTTTGATTCTTTTCTGTGCTGTTGTTGTTACCGGCTGTTCAGCCATTCAACACCCCGCACCAACCGAACCGACTGTAATAGCGATTCGCAACAGTACCGATATGGATATCCAACAAGTTTCTTTATCCAGTGCAAGTGAGGGAAAAAACGGCGCTGTTCGTGTTGGTTTCATATCTCCGTTGCCTAAGGGTGTCACACAATCGATTGGCAGGCCGACCAGGGCTCCGAGCATCCCCATGCAGGGACGGATTTCCTGGGTGAATCATTTAGGTCGCGTGGTTACTAGAGAACTCTCGCTAAAAGAGGTGTTGATCAACTCGACTGGAAAAGCCGGTGAGGCTCTCGTCTTTGAAATTCTGACTAACAAAAAAGTGCAAGTAAAACTCGAAATCACACCCTGAAAGACGCCCCGGAACAACTGCTGGGCATTGACTCGATTCGGCTAGAGGTCGTCGAATGTGGCGATGGCATGGCGCACCCTGGCTTCGACATCGCTTGTTGTCGCCAATTTTTCGACATGCAACAGGCGGGTTTTCAGGCCGCGTTGGTTGGCTATCTGGATCGCCAACCCCGGCCGCGCATTGAGTTCCAGAATCAGCGGGCCCTTATCTCGATCCAGTACCACGTCGCAACCGAGATAACCTAGGCCTGAGAGTTCGTAGCAACGTGCGCTCAGGTGCAGAATATTCTCCCAGTGCGAGATCTGTAGTTTGTTAAAGGCTTGTTCGGTATCGGGGTGATGATCGACCAGGTTGCCGTTCTGAACCGCACTGAGCGCTTTGCCGGTGCTGATAGACAAGCCGACGCCCACTGCGCCCTGGTGCAGGTTGGCCTTACCGTCGGATTCGGCGGTGGAGCAGCGCAGCATCGCCATCACCGGATACCCTTTGAACACGATCACTCGGATATCCGGGACACCCTGATAGCTGTACCGTGCCAGTTGATCATCAAATTTGATCAGTGATTCGATCAGGGCGATGTCCGGTTTGCCGCCCAGGCTATACAGCCCGCTGAGAATATTGCTGATATCGCGTTTCAGGTCCTGCATCCCCAGCAGACTGCCGCTGGGCTTGAAGAACTCATCGCCTTCTCGACGGTCGATCACCAGAATGCCCTTGCCAGCACTGCCACGTGCGGGCTTGATCACAAACTGATCGTGGCCGGCAAGCACCTGCTCGAGACGGTTAACTTCAAAGGGGGTTTGGAGCGAACCGATCAGTTCAGGAACCGCAATATCGGCCGCCATGGCGGCCTGCTTGGTGAGGAATTTGTTGTCTACCAACGGGTACAGACTGCGCTTATTGTAGCGGCTGATATACTCCAGGTTGCGGCAATTCATGCTAAGTAAGCCGAAGTGATCCAGCTGCCGTTTACTGGCGAGTGTTAGCATCAGTCCTTACTCAGAAAACGGAAACGGTAGAATTCGCTCAGTCGGTATCCACTGTACTGGCCCATCAACAAGATAAGTCCGGCCTCGATAAACAGGATCTCAGGAACGTTGAAGGTCAGGTGGGTCACATAGGCGTTGGTCATGCACAGGTAAGTCACCACCGCCACCAACAGGCTGCCGCCACCCTGGATTAGCACCTCCTTGGCGCCGTCTTCCTCCCATAGGATCGACATCCGCTCGATGGTCCAGGCGATGATGATCATTGGAAAGAAGGTGATCGCCAGCACGTCATCAACGCCCAGCTTGTGGTTAATCACGCTAAAGCTGGCCATCAGAATGATGACCATGATCACCACCACCGAAATTCGGGCCACCAGCAACAGGTTAATACGGCTGAGATAAGAGCGTAACCATAGGCCAACGCCGACGATGGTGAGGAAAGTCGCCAGACCGGTGCCGAGTTTGGTTTCGATTAACGCCAACGCGATCAGCACCGGCATGAAGGTACCCGAGGTGCGCAGGCCGACCAGGATACGAAATATCGCCACCAGCAGGATGCCGACCGGCACCAGCAGGATCGACTTGAACGCATGCTGCGTCTCTAACGGCAACGAAAAAATACTGAAGTCTATCAATGGCACCTGCTGGCGTTCTGACGTCTGCAGGGCTACCTGTTTTGACGGTACCCGATTTCTGAGCATTGAGAAGCGAATCTGGGACTGCTCACCACCCACCACCTCCAACAATGAAATATCCCCTCGCTGCCAGCCGAGGAAGTTGCGTGGCTGGCCTTGTCTGGCGCGAACGGGATCGAAGAAGATCCATTGCTCGTCGTTCCAGATTTCGATCATCTCCTCGGCGCGGACATTGCGGCGATCATTCTCCAGCGTAACACCTCGTACTCGGCGGGCATGGATGCCGGTTTCCGCGAGCAGTCGCAACGCCAGTTCGGCTTTACTGGCATCGGGAAAGGCCTGCAGCAGAAAGCTGGCATCGATGCTCTGCTTCGAATTCAATTGCAGTAGCAGCTGCTGGGGCAGACTTTCGGTGTCGGCCGACAGTTCCGTTGCCCTGCCGATCAGGCTCAGCGCCACGTCTCGCTCAGCATCCAGCCATTCCGGTGGCTCCACTGGCACAGCTGACGGGGGAAAATGCTGTTTTGGCTGGCCGCTGACCTCGGCAATCACCAGACGATAATAGAGCTGTTGTTGCCCCCTACCCTGGCGCTTGGTCCACACCACACGGCGCTGCCCGCTGGGTAGGGTTCCGGTATCGAAGCCAAACCCCGAAGAGCTGAACGACTCCGATAGCAGCGCATAGGGCTCAACGACGTTGGGTAGCGCCAGGGTCGCCTTGATACTGTTCTCGGGCATGGGGTCAAGGCTGACCCGCGCTTCAATGTCCCAAACCGTATCGTCTTCACCGGGGGTTAACGGAAAACCGAGCACCTGGCTCTTATAGACCGTGAGGCTGGCACCGAAAACAATGAAAATCAGCGCGAACAGGTAGACCTGGAAGCGGGAACTCATGGTTTACTCGGTATCGACTGCGTAAATTTCGTACTGATATCTACGCTGAATGTGTCGCGCAGAAAGCCTCTGCCGACGAGTAACTTGTAGTCGAAATCACTACGGTCAGTCAAACTTACCTCAGAGGACTGCGTCCTGCCGGCTAACGACAGACTCAATTTGACCACCGCGCGTTGCCGCGCCTCGCCTGCATGTCTCTTGATCCTGACCATCCGCACTACTGGCCGCTCTAGAGCATAAGATTTATCGTGTTCATCAACCAGGGTGAAGCGCACCCAGCGCTTGCCGTCACGCTCGAAGCGTTCGATGTCTAAGGCGTTGACCGAGGAGGTGGTCGCGCCGGTATCGATGCGGGCATTAAGCAATAGCCCGGGCGGCTCGACCCGGACCGCTTCCACTTCGCCAATCACCGGCTTGACGTCGGACGATGCCGGTTGGGGTTCCGGACAGACGACGGGCACAACGACGGGGCACTCGACAACGGGTTGGCGGGGGGACGTAGTTTCGTTAACCATCGCCAATTCCTGCGACTCATCGCTACCTGTTTCTGTCGCCTGAACTGCTTCAACTGCTCCCACTGTCTCAGCAGCCGTGGTTTTTCCCGGAATGGTGGTGGGATTAGGTTAGAAAAATGATCAACAAACCTGTATACCAGCAGGATCTGACTGAAATCCGAAGATAAAACAGGCGGTCTGGAGCGACTTGATCAGACTATTCCTAGAACACACTGATATTCAAAATTTTTTCTCTTCAATTGAGGTAGCGGAGATCTCAGAGCGGTTTTTTGATAACAAACTGCACCCTGCAACAAGCTTCAAACGAGAGAAATATTGAGCATAACCGGCAAAGGTGAGGCGTCTGTCCCCGTAAAATTCTCGCCAATCAACAGAACACAACCAATGTTCAGCAGCATCAAGATCATCGAAGGCTGCTAAGTCAACGAACTGGTAATAATCATTATTGTAATGCTCAGGCAGATAAAAAACGGGACAAACCAACGCCATTTTGCGGAAGGCTGGTAGATCGGTTTAACAACTCAGTGCTAGGTTGTCAACATCCATCAGTTTAACCGCTTGGAGGTCGAGCGGACTGGGGTCGGACAAAATTCTATCGAAATCCGGTTCGAGTAAAGCTATTCTGGACATGATCACCAGTATCACAGCGCCACCAATCTGGCAGCTAGAGACTAAACCCCTATTTAAAAATCTTACCTATACTCCACTGACCACTTAGAAAGGAATGTTCCATGGATCTGATACGTGGTTTAGGCCTAGTCAGCCTACTGCTGGCATCTCTCTACTGCCATGGCATCGAATACCAATACCCCTTCGACGATCCCTATGTGGCCACGGTGGTAGGGACGCCTGCTGACTGGCACGTACGTTTTGACCAGCCCGCCCCCGCCAAACATTACGGCCTGCCCCCTGTCGATGGAAAAACGATCCCCGAGGTGTTCTGGTATCAGGATCGGATGCACTATGCCCTGGCCGCTCAACAAGGAGAGGCGCCGCTGATCTTTGTGATCGCAGGTACCGGGGCGGGCTTCGATTCATCGAAGATGCGGTTGCTGATGAATGCCTACTATCAGGCCGGCTTTCACGTCGTCAGCCTCTCCTCACCGACCTACGCCAACTTTATCGCCACCGCTTCCAAGTCGGGAGTTCCCGGCAACCTGTCCGAAGACGCCGACGACCTATACCGGGTGATGGGGCGTATCTGGGAGAAGCATCGAGATAAACTGCAGGTCAGTGGTTTCTATCTAACCGGCTACAGCTTGGGCGCCGCCAACGCCGCCTTCGTATCCAGGCTGGACGAACAGGAGCAGCGCTTCGGGTTCCGGAAGGTGCTGTTGATCAACCCTCCGGTAAGCCTGTTCAATTCGGTCAACCGAATCGATGCAATGTTGAGCGACAACCTGGATGTTAATGACCCGGCCAGCGTTAATAAATTCCTGGCACGGCTGCTGGACAGGGTTGCCGAACTTTACATCCAGAGCGAACGGCTAACCCTGGACGAAGATACCCTCTACAAGCTCTACCAACATGGCCAACCCAAGCAGGAGTCCCTCAGCACTCTGATCGGCATGTCGTTCCGGCTCTCCTCCGCCAATATGATTTTTACATCTGACGTGATGGCCAACCAAGGCTTGCTCAAACCCAAAAACCTCGAGTTGGGCAGTGCCGATTCGTTGACCGACTACTTAAAAGCCAGTTCACGGGTGACGTTTATCGAATATTTCGATGATTATTTTCTGCCCTATTTCCAACGGCAAAACCCGGCACTGACGCGTGACGAACTGCTCGAACAGCTGAGTCTCAGGCCGCTGGATAGCTACATCAGGGGCAACGACAAGCTGGCCATGGTCACCAACGCCGACGACCTTATTCTGGCACCGGATGAGGTCGACTACCTGCGTAACCTGTTCGGTGCCCAGGCCAAGATATTCCCCAACGGCGGTCACTGCGGCAACCTGGCCCACCCCGCCTTTGTCTCCCATATCACCGAAGTTATGAGGCCTTAAGCATGCGATGGTTTTTGAAATGGAAATTCTGGCCGCTGCTGATGGCAATAGCTGTCAGCGGCTGCAGCACCACCTCAGCCATCAAGGAGACGCCCCAGACCCCAGCGATGCAGGCCAAGGTATCCTCAAACCAGGCCTACCCCATCGATGTTCACGACCCCTGGGAAAGATTTAACCGCGGTATGTACAACTTCAACGCCAAGTTTGATCGTTATCTGTTTATACCTGTCGTTGATACCTATGAAACCATCCTGCCGAATTTTGTCGAAGCGGGTGTCTCAAACTTTTTTTCCAACCTGGGTGAAATCAGCAACATCATCAATTCAGCGCTGCAACTGAAGGGGACGTCGACGGTGGTCGGAGTATCACGGTTGGCGCTGAACACCACCGTCGGAATATTGGGCCTTTGGGACCCGGCAACCTTGATCGGTATATACGAAAAGAAAGAGGATTTCGGGCAAGCGTTAGGATACTGGGGGGTCGGTTCGGGCCCCTATCTGGTGATGCCGATCCTCGGCCCTTCCTCGCTACGAGACACGGCAGGCTTCGCCACGGACTCGTTGGTATTCAATGCGATAGACCCGTTGAATTACGACGACCATTCAAACAGAGAAGCGCCCGTCACCGGTCTGAAAACGATCGACGCCCGACATAACGTCAAGTTTCGCTATCTGCAGGGCGGCACCCCCTTCGAGTACGAAAAGGTGCGCTACCTTTATCTGAAGAAGCGAGAATTCGATATTCTCAAGTAAAAATCAACACCAATACTGTCTATCGGTATACCGAGAGGCGAAGCCCTGAGCCATCAGCCGTTTTTACGGTGCAGGCTTGCCACCCTATATCCCGGAAGCCGACAGTTCGCCAGCCGCCCACCACTGTGAATCTAAAGCCTGACCCAATAGCAAAGACGGCCAACCGGAAGACATCACCGGCTCATCCCTCCGGCCAAGACTCAGCCTCGCTAACCGGCTCAATATCGGCTCCTTTAAGCCAAGCCATCAACAGGGTGTAACCCAGACTCATAACGACCGCTCCGATAAAGAGCCCAATAATGCCGGTGCTGATAAACCCTCCGATAGCGCCAACGAAGATAACAAACATCGGCACATCAACCCCCCGCCCAAGCAAAATGGGTTTGAGGATGTTGTCGAGTAGTCCCACAGCGATACTCCAGATAAGAAAAGCAACACCCGCAACCGAGTCGGTGGTACGCGCCCTTGGGGCATTTGTCGGCCAGCCTTAACTCCAGTAAAAAGATCACCTCCCCGCTGGGTCTCCATTAAAACTTTGTTTTCTATCGAGGCAGTGATGAGCATCAGTGTGGGATAGTAGCCTATGCTGAGTAGCAGGCGATCATGAGAATAATAAGACAATATAGATGAGTCACATAAATTTATGTTGCTGCATATAGATGCAACTGATTCATAACCAATAAAGAAGATGGAGTACTTAATATGAAATACAATTTTTCGATTTTGGCAGCACTCATGCTCCTGGCCTCAGGGTCTGTGTTTGCTGACCTGATGATATATCCAGCCAAGGGGCAGGATGCCGCTACACAGCAAAAGGACGAAGGGGAGTGTTTTATCTGGGCACGAAACCAGACTGGCATTGATCCGATGAATCAGAATACTGCTGTAGTAGCAGCGCCGCAACAAAAGCAGGGCGGTGCGATGGGAGGGGCTGTCGGTGGTGCTGCAATAGGTGCAATCATTGGAAATAGTGATGATGCCAAGAAGGGGGCTGGTGTTGGTGCCTTGGTGGGACTATCACGCCAGCGCAGGGCCAATCGATCGGCCGCCGCACAGGCTGACCAACAAAATCAACAGTCCTCCCAGATAAGTGCAGATAATCAGGCGACCTTTAATAGAGCCTATGGTATTTGTCTTCAGGGTCGAGGGTACACAGTCGGGTAGATTTGGCAGGGTGAACTGACCCGCATATACCGTACAATTCGCCGATCTGGTTCTGCCATGTCGAGCACCTGCATGTGTGCCGGCATGGCAACGGAGCGCTGCAACGAGACTCTGTGCATTCATGGCGCTTTCGTTGAAAAAGATAAAGTCCAGCCGGATGCATATTGTGAATATACAATTGGATACAAAAATATCGTACCCTCAATTGTGCGTATTCGGCGAGATTGAACAGCACCCGGCCAAACGCCATCAAACTAATCAACGCCGCACACGGGTAATGAGCATTGTGCCAATCGCAAAACCACAGACTATACGGATATAGCCGCTATTAGCCGCACGCCCGTGCTGCAGGAGAGTCACTATGAATCAGATAAAATCGCTTCCTAAAATCCTGGTAGTAGTCACAACGCTAGGATTAATGTCGGCAGCTCCAGCCTACGCAGAAAATCGCGTATGCGCCGCTTTTCTCAAGGAGCTGTCATCCTGGCCGGAAAATGTCGGCGGCTACGACCTAGTCATCAGCGCAGCCATGGATCCGTCGATTTTGGCGAAACTAAATAGTGTGGACGAAAAGCGTGCTGTAACCAAGGGCCTGTCCAAGAAAATCTCGAGTCTGTATCACCATATATTTGTCACCGAGTGCCAACAAAACCCCGCCGCCTACAGTTATACGGCATCGATCGATGCGGCAAGAAAAACAAAGGAGATCATAAAAAAATACCTCGATGATCGCGATTGAAACTGCCCCGGGAGTACCGAAAAATACCGGCCCCCGAGCGCCACTTCTAAGAAAAACGGATTGCCGACTCTGTCGGCCATGCTCGTCGGCATTTTGATCACTAACGTAGTGGATCTGTGCAAGTCTCCTATTAATATTGCCGCACCGAGTCAGACTCGCTGAGGTTTGCCTGCATATCATTTTGAGTATGTCGCTAATGAATATGCCGCTCTTGTTGCTGGCCGATAAGAGTGGGCCTTTTTTATTGCCCTTCTGCTCCAAGTATTGGTAATGATGGCATTTACGGTGCCATCCGTGTTCCGGGTTCTGGGGCGTGACTATGATGCTACCGTTGTTTCGTCAGGATTTATGGACATTTGGGTGGGGCTGCTCCGGTGGGAATGGCCAATATGCAGTCCTTATCTGCTAGTGACTTGATCGCATCTTCCTTCATTCATGCCACTTGCTGAGCTATCCTCCTTATAAACGTCAAGCTCTTTTGGTGCTGGCGCGACGCTTGATTAGGCTGTCGATCCAGTTTTCTTATTTTAAATATATGCCCACGATTAACTGGGCTTTAAATTATAAAACGTTCGTTTTATTCGCCCAACGATCCATTGAACTCGCAATATGAACTCCTCATGTTTAACCGGTAAGCACCCTTTCAGCGTTAAGATCTCGTATCCGGTGCCGGGTCCAAATGTATATCCAACTGAGGGAAGGCAATCTCCAGCCCTGAGGCCCTGAACTTGGCTGCGATGCTGGTATTTACGTTGTGCATGACGTCCAGACGATCCGCCATTGAGTTAACGTGCAGGTGTAGCTTCAGATTCAGCGCACTGTCTCCAAAACCGATGAAGAATGCTTCAGGTTTGGGCTCTTTCAGCACTTTTGACTGTTCTCTTGCGGCATCCAGCAGGAGTTGTCGGGCTAATTCGGTATCCGACCCGTGGGCTACGCCGACAGGAATGACGATGCGTGTGACGGAATCGGAGAGTGACCAATTGATCAATTGCTGGGTCATAAACGTCTTATTGGGAATGATCACCTCTTTACGGTCCCAGTCCACAATGGTTGTGGCGCGAATATGAATACGAGTGACGGTCCCGGTGAGGTTATCGATGGTCACCGTATCCCCGATACGCACCGGCTTTTCGAACAGTATGACCAGGCCGGAAACGAAGTTGGCGACTATCTCCTGCAAACCGAAGCCCAGACCCACACCCAATGCGGCAACCAGCCACTGGAGTTTTCCCCATTCCAGTCCAAATTGTGAAAAAGCGCCAAACATACCGACCAGAATAAGCAGGTATTTTATCAGCGAGCTGAAGGCGTATCCCGTCCCAGGCTCAAGATTAAGGTTCTGCAACACCAGCAACTCGAGCAACCCCGGGAGGTTATGGGCTGCCAGCAAGCTGAGACTCAGTATGACGATACCAAACAGCATGTTTTTCAGCGTCATACTGCCTGCCACCTCGCCCTCCGCATTCAGGCTGCTCCAGAGAACCACATTATCCAGCGCATCAAAAACTGGCAGGAATCCACCGAAAAAACCCCATAACAGGGATACCAACAGCATCAGGATTGCTGTTTTAAGCAGTGTTCGCGAATGGTCAGATATGGTCTGCAGGTTCAAATAATTAGTTTCAAGCGGTAGCTCCTCTTCATGCTTCTCGCGCAAAGCTATGATCTCTGCTCTGCGTGCCTTGGCTCGCTCAAACTCAAGGCGGCGTTCGGCAATAAGCACCCAGCGCATTCCCAACTTGTAAAACAAAATCACTAAAATCAATACAACCAATCCCTGAAGCACGGCGTACATCATGGCGTTGACCGTGAAGGTATAGCCCGCTATCGTCAGACCCAGCATGACAAGATTAAACAGCACTAGGGATGATAGCCAGGTCTCAGCCCGAGTCCACCAGGTCAGCGTTTCTGTTAACTGGTTAAGCTCCCGGTTTACTTTCCAGAGTCTGGCCCAGAGTACGGTGATGATCGTAATCAGCGTAATCATCACCAGCCGGGTCAACCCGGAGTTCACCTCCTCTGAATCCATATTCCAGAGATAAATCTGCAGTAGCAACAACGGCAGGCAGGTCATATAAAGGATGCCCAAATGTCGACGCAGCACGCGGGTGAGCTTTTCGCTGATGCCAAAGTGGCCCACAAAAAGCCCACTGGACCCTTTCAACCAGTTTCGTAAGCTGTGAACTGCCCAGGTCGTCAATGCAGCAACAAAGAGCATCACTTTCAGTGTTTCAGCGTCGGGGTGGATGGGGTTGAGCAAGTTGTGGGCAATAAGCGCCAGCATCAGGGGTACAGGGAGGGCCGTTGTCAGCGCCAGAAACAGTAGCTGTACACTGTGATGAAACCGGTCATGGATAACATTGCCAACCTGCTGTTCCCAGGCCTCCTGGTGGGTAAGCTGATAACGGCGTAACCAAGCGACGGCTATTAATATGACAGCGAGCAGCATAGCTTGCCGATAAATGCTGGAACCTGGCTGGGATAACGGCTCGTCCAGCGCTTTACTCCAACGTTCGATCAACTGCCCAATAGCGTCAAAGACCTCCTTAGGCCAGTGCACAAAAATCGGGCCGGATACGGGATTCCAGAGCAACTGTTCGCTGAGCAGCTGACTGTTTTCTTCGATCTGTTGATTGATCAGATTTTCGAGGCCGAGAATCCGATTCCGCTCGTTGATCAACTGCTGACGGGCATCAGCGACGCGGTTTATCAGGGTCAGTTGGTCACTGAGCAGCTGACGGTACAGCGTTTGTTCGGAAACGGATAGATCCGCCACCACTGTTGCCGGTAGCGCCGCAAGCTGCTGGGTAACATCCGTCTGCAGCTGCTCAACCAGCGTGTTTTTCAACCGCAACAGATTAATTTCGTTGGCTGTTTTACTGCTATCAATAGGCTCTTTGTTCCTGAATAGATAGCGGCGTTGCGCCGGGCTTATATGGCTGACCTCCAGTTCAAGCTGTTGGGCGATTGAGCGAAAGGTGGTGCTCAGCTCTGTCATGCGATGGTGGAGCGATAGCCTTCTGCGGTCAGCAGCCTCTATGCGGGGGAGTAACTCACGCAGCTTAATCGAAAACAGTCGATTTTGTTCATTGGTATTCACCAGCAGCGGATGGGCATCGACGCTTTGCCGGCTGTCATCAAGTTTGCTTATCGCACGTTCAAGTTCGGTTCGCTGTCGAGCCTGTTGCAATTCACGTATCTTCTCGAGGTTTTTCGAGTGGCTCTGGCGCTCGTTCTCGAGTTGCTGCCAGGTCCGCTTGGCTATCTCGGCACGCCTGGGGATCGCCAGCAACTCCAACTCCAACGACTGCACGCGAAGCTTACCCGCTGTGAATGTGGCGTTTTGTAGCTGCACACTCAGCTCGGGGTTATCCGCTAAACCCGCCGTAGCGTCAGGTTGTTGCCCGAGTTCCTGATCCAGATTTAACTCGATCAGCTGTTCCCGAATGCGACTCTGGCTCTGTTCCGCTTGAAACTGCTGCTTCTGCTGCAGGGCCTGATCCCACTCCAACTTAAGCAGGCGAGCATTCATTTTGGTGAGCAGCTGATCCAGTTGCTCGATATCAAGCTGTTCCAGATCGGGCAATGGAGCGCCCTCGTGCCCTCGTTCCAAGGCAGCATTCAGTGCCTTGAGTGTGGCCGGCTGGCTATCTATTTCAGCCTGTAATTGATCAGTTTTGGAGTGCAGCTGCAACTGGCTCTGTAGGGCGGTAATCGTCTGTTGAAGGATCTGACGCTTGGGCTTGTCAGCAGACACATCAATCAACTGCTCTAACTGTATCTGAAGCTGATCTATCTGGGTGTTCAGCTCGACCTGGGCGTACGCAGGAGCCCATAACGCCAGAGAGGTAATGAACAGAACTAAAGCAAGAAGACTTTTCATAGAGAGGTCTACACCTGTTAGCACATCAATTAACTATATATCTAAACAGGAGATATCGAAAAAAATAGCGTGCAGCACAGAGCAGGGTCGATCCGACTCAAGTCATCGTGTTTCAAGATCCTATTCCTCAAAACGCCTGTCTAACGCGCACCTCATCAAATGATCTGACTTTGCGAGGAACTCATTCAGATCTGGGACGAATCTAAATCCAGGCCTATCGTATCAACTGGCGGCTCTTGGCAATACAGCGTTCAAGCACCCATCCATTAACACCTGGTTTACGTTAAAATTGTCCTTTTGTTGAGTTCGAAGGGGTCGCTGCCGGCATTCTGTACTGCCCAGTTATAGCAACTGACCTCGTCTGTGGATGGTTACGCTGCATCCAGCCCCGCAGCTGGAAAAATATAGACATCGCGTGTCGCTCCCAGGTTCTATGATCGCCTGCTATCGCCGTCGTAGCCGGTTTCCTCCCCCGTAAGAGCGCCGCTGAAAGGTGCCTGCGCGAGCGTTGCCCCGTTGTCTCTTTTTAAATTCACTATTCAGGTTATTCGTCTGTCCTTTCAAGGACGCTGTTTGAGAGGAGAATCCTCCGGCCTGAACTTTATCATTTTCTCGTTTCTTCAAAGAGTTAGAGGTTGAGGAATCTGGTCGTTTGAAATCGTTTGCTGCGGCTTGAGATCGGGCCTCATCTGCACGGGATTGAGCAGCGCTACGTGTAGCCGCCTTATCTACAGTCTGCCAATCTTTGCCGCTATTTTTCTGCCAGTTGTCGCCGTCACGCCGGTAAACCTGACCGTCGCGCCCGACATAGAGATCGCCACTCTTGTCCTTGCCGACCACGGTCCCCCGGTCGGTCCATCTGTTGTAGCCGCCAATCACTTTGGCCCCTTCTGAGGTTTCAAACCCGGCAACCGTTTTCCCCCGTTCTGACCGGTGACCGGCCCGGGCCCAGTCGTCACCATCGGTAACCACCGTTCGTCCCCAGGAACCATAGGGCGTCTTGGCTCGAGCCTGGGCCGCGTAGCGGTTTGTGTAAGGGTTATACGCTTCCCTGGCAAAGGCGCTCCCATAGGGCCCGCTGGCAAAACCTCCACGGTAGTAAGTTCCCGAAGCTGGGTTATACCCAGCCCAGCCAGCAGCGCCGCCATAAGGGCCGTAATGCCTGGCACTGTGGTAGAAACCACCGTGGTAATAATCGTAGCGGGCGGCACTGCCGTACGCGTAGAAGTGGGAGTGATGGTGATAATGGTCGTAGTGATCATCCTGTCCCAGCCAATACCCCAAGCCGAACATAATCACACCCGTACTGGCCACATAGGCTCCTGAATAGCCAGAGGTGTAACCCACAACCACCGTGTCCGGCGTCGAGTCATAAATATAGACGTAGGTGACATTATATTTCGGGTGGGTGGCCGGGATGCTGTAGATACGTTGAGGCACCGCAGAAGCGACACTCCAAGGCCCTGATGCACGGTCTGAAAAGAACCAGACGCCATTGTGGACACTGTAGTAGCGATTATCGACACGAAAGATACTATTGGGTGTGTTGACCGCATAATAGACTGTAGAGGTTGTCCCGTTGATCTCCACGAACTCAGGATCCCCTTCATACACGACGGTGACCGTGGTGGTTTTACGGTCCACCGTGGCTTTATGGGGAACAGAGGCCAGCAGCACAGCAGCTTCAGCTTCTGACGTTCCGGGGACAGAACTGAGCACATGGGCCTTGTTATGATCGGCCGGGATCATTGTAAAATCCTCCGGCAGTTGTTCAGAAGCGGCGCTCCAGGGGCCGGCGAGCTTGCTTGTCTGAAACCAGCGGCCCGCCGCCAGAAAGTAGTGTTTCCCGCTCCCGGAGTGGAGAAAAAGATCACTGTCGGTATTGGTCACATAGAGTAAATGGGTACCGGCAACCGGGGAGTAATTTGGTGCCCCCTCAGTCAGAATAAGCTCTGCCGGCTGGGTTGAGACCAAGATCTGGGGAATCACGGCAGCCCTGCTGCCCGGGATGTTCTGCTTTACCGCTTTCCAGTTGTCATCCTCGGGCAATTTTCCAAATGCGTCCGGCAGGGAGGCAACCGCTGTCCAGGGCCCCTTAAGTAGATCGCCGGTCACCAGCCAACTTTGTCCGTGAAGCAGGTAATAGTTGGAGGTCCCAAGCTCAAAAAGGAGATCCCAGTTGGTATTCACCCCATACAGCAGCTCAGAGACACCCTGCACCGCCTCGAGTTTTGGCTCCCCCATAAACATGACCAGCACTGCCGGTGAATCACGGTAGTAGATGGGGGGAGGTTCGAGGTTGATGGCGACTGACTTGGCCTGTTCGGCGGTTTGTTCAAGACCCGCGAGAATCCGATCCAGAGAGAGGGTCATCGATCTGTTGACCGGCAACGTCTTCATCACCGCCTGCCTGCATCTTTTTGCCAACGACTCCTCCAGGCCAGGAAAGGTCAGTTCGGTTACATCCAAGCCCTTCAGCAGGACCGCTCGGGAGTCTGAATCGACTTCGGTGACCGCCTGCAGATTGATCGCCCCATAATATTCTCTATCCTCTGCTTTCAACGCCACAGACACGGCGGCTTTACCACTCAGCAACCGATAATCCTGCCAGTCATCCAGCTGTGGCTGATGAACGACTACCCTGTTGCCAGCACTCTCATACAGACGCGGCCAGCCATCGCCAGGCGCCGGATCTTGAGCCCAGGTCGTACTGGAGACGAATACCAGCGAGCCCGATAGATAAAGAACCAGCACAAAGCCTTTAAGCCAGGTGTTCATGACATGAATCCTTTTCCTTCGGTCTAACACTGACTCCTCACCGAGACAATGACAGCCGAGCGATCACAACAGTTCTTTCGCACCTCCCGAAGCCAAATGAATCCAAGACAGGGGTGCTCTCAATAGGACTAGGGAAGGTCTGTAGCTACTTGATCAGACCTTCCCTAGCAAGAAAGCGGCACTAAACTTGGGCTAGGTCAGATAATTTTCACTCTGTTTTTTAGTTTAGACAATCCTGAGCGAATGGCCAAAAGGCTGGCAGTCCATCGGACTAAATACTGACAGGCGTAAATTAAGAATAACGTTAGAGATATGGCTATCCGTCAGCGTTTCAGCGGCCTGTTCCGCAACATGCGTTGACCAGCACCCCATTCAGCACGCGTACTATTCGGTCTTTGTACCGAAGACGCCTTAATCACGCCATTCGCAGTACATTCATGCGCTTCACATTCCAGGCCAGCGTGGCCAATGTCCATTCGCCTCTGACCTCGACACCGGCCGGTGCGTTGTAGCACTGCTCGAAACCACCACCAGAGAGCGGCATGATGCGCGATTCTTCATCGGTCAGATTGACCTGGTCTTTATCCTTTGGACCGGGTTGTGGTGGCTGAGGCTCCCGCGACAAAGCGAAAAGCAATCGAGTCATGGGTGGCGCGTTCAATCTTTCTGCTGGAAAACCCCGGTAGCATAGCCGTAGATCAACAGGTTAAGCAGAACTGCCGGGTGGTGTGCTTTCGATCCCCGACCCGCGTATTGCTGGGCGAGTTCCGACAGGTCGAGTTGATCGACAACCTCTACGACGAACCGTGCCAGAGGGTCCTCCGGCAGCCAGTCCGAAACAGAGGGGGGAATAGATAGACAGTATCTCGATCTGCGGTTACAAAACGGCTCATCATCGTTATCCAGTCGTTGTTTGGGCAGTGCCATTATCTCACAGGAGCTGATTCGATTAAGTCCGACAAACTGCTAGAGAACCGAGAGGAGCCCACACACACGCAAGAAAGCGATTGTTTAAAGCCGTTTCAACTAGACTTACAGGCAATGCTGCGCCCAGAGGTTGACAGGTGACCCAAATCACCTCCCACAGAATTCGTTTATTTATAGTGCTCGTCAGCCTTACCGTGCTGGCGGGCTTGCTTTATGAATATCTGAGAACCAAACCCCACCACTTCTATTCTCATGTCATATTCGCCTGGACACTGGGTGGCGGTCTTGGTTGGGCACTGGAACTGTTCGTCCTGTCCAGCAGGTACGGCACTTTCATACGACGCCTGCACTTCATCACGGCCATTGCGGTCAAGACCTTGATCCTGATCGGGACTCTCCTGTTCACCGTTTTTATAGAGAGTCTGGTTCTGCACCAACAGGTGGATATCGCCCTATTCCTGAGCCCCGACCTTTATCGAGCCATAAGCTATGCACTCCTGATCATCATCGGCCTCAATGCCCTGATGCAGATGGTCCGTATGATCGGCGGACGGGTATTGGTGAATTTCATTCTGGGGAAATACCATCAACCGGTGAGCGAGGAGCGTATCTTCCTGTTTCTCGACATCGTGGAATCCACCGCGCTGGCGGAAAGACTGGGCGATATCGGAATCCATTCCCTCATCACCCGATTTTTCTTCGATATCACCCAGCCCATCCTGGAATACGGCGGTGAGATCCACCGTTATGTCGGTGATCAGGTGGTGGTCACCTGGCCGTGGAAGGATAGCGCCACGATACTGAGTGCCATTCAATGTGTCTTTGCCATTGAGGAGTGCGTAAATGCCCATAAACCATCCTATCAACGCAGATTCGGAATTGAGCCAAAATTCAGGATTGGGCTTCATGGAGGGCCGGTGGTGGTCAGCGAGTGCGGTGACTATAAGCTGGAGATCGTTTATTTCGGGGATACCGTCAACACGGCCTCGCGCATCGAACAGCAGTGCAAAAACTTCGGCTGTTCATTCCTGATCTCGGCAGACCTACTCAACAGAGTCAAGCTGCCAACAAGCCTGAAGACCCAGAGCAAAGGTTCCGTTCAACTGCGGGGCAGGGACCAGGAGATGGAGCTCTTTACAATGACCAAACAGTACTAGAAAAACAAACAAAACAAGCCATTAGAGAATTAGATAAAACAACTAGCTAACCCCGTCGATCAGCTTTAAGGACACAGAGCGTTAAACGCTTACCAAGCTCTTTAACCCGCTTTTGGGCTAGGTTTCTATAAATAAGCTATATTTTCCACATTCATAAAAACTTGCCTGCCAGGAAGGTTTCCACGTGATCTCATACTTGATTAAGGCTTCCAAGCAGTTCCCCCTGTGGATTCTGGCCGGTGCCACTCTCTTGGCTGTGTCCGGTTGTAATGAACAGCCTGCCGCTAAACCCGACATCATTCGCCCCGTCAAATTCATTATCGTACAAGCCCCCTCCCTGGAGCGAAATCGAAGTTTTCCTGGCCGTGTGGAAGCCACCGACAAGGTCGATCTTGCATTCAAGGTTGCCGGTGCCCTGACTGACCTGCCTATCAAACAGGGGCAGCAAGTAAAGAAGGGACAGGCCCTGGCAAAACTGGATAGCCGGGACTATCGGAGTAATTACAAGGCGGCCAGTGCTGAATTCACCCGGGCCAAGGCGGATTACAAGCGTGCCTCTGAGATATTCAAACGCAAACTGATCTCCAAGGCCGAAGTCGATCGCCTTAAGGCAACCCTTGATATCGCCTCCACCGAAGTAGAAAAGACCCTCAAGGCTCTCAACGACACCACCATGAAGGCTCCGTTTAGCGGCGTGATCGCCAACCTGTATGTGGATAATTTTCAAGACGTCAACGCCAAGGAACCCATATTGAGCCTCCAAGACAACAGCGCACTGGATATTGTGGTTCAGGTTCCCGAAAGCATCATCATGAAATCGGGGCGCCATACCCATGATGTCGACCTGAAGGCCACTTTCGAAGCTTTTCCAGAGCAAAGTTATACTCTCAGCATCAAAGAGTTCTCCACCGAAGCCGACCCGGATACACAGACCTTTCAATATGTGTTGACGATGCCCGCTCCCAAAGAGATCAACGCCCTGCCGGGGATGAGTGTCACAGTGACTGCACAACCACGCTTTATCCCGGATACCCCGTTGGCTGAGGAACCCACCATTAAAATCCCCGCCACGGCCTTGTTTGCCGATCCGGCGGGACAGAATCAACAATTTGTGTGGATCTACGATGATGCGAGCCAAACGGTGAATCGCCGGGAAGTTGCCATCGGACTGCTAGGCGGTAGTCTGATAGAAGTCATCAGCGGACTGGAAGCCGGCGAACGGATCGTGACCGCTGGCGTCCATTATCTACAGCCTGGCCAGAAAGTCCGCCTGTTCGACGACCCGGCTGGGGTGAACTGAGATGAATATCGCAGAGCTCTCTATCAAGAACAGCACCATCACCTGGGTCGTCACGTTCCTGCTGCTGTTCGGCGGTTTTTCCTCCTACCAATCGCTCTCCCGGCTGGAGGACCCCGAGTTCACCATCAAGGAAGCCTTAGTGATTACGCAGTATCCCGGTTCCACCTCCCAGGAGGTGGAGCTGGAGGTGACCGATATGCTGGAAACCGCCATCCAGAAAATGTCCCAGGTCGAGGAGATCCGCTCCTACAATACCGAAGGGCTCTCCATCATCACCGTGGAGATGCAGGCCAAATACGACAAAACCAGCCTCCCCGCAATCTGGGAACAACTGCGACGCAAAGTTAACGATGCTCAGAGCCAGCTGCCGCCGGGCGCTCGTCCCTCCCTGGTCAATGACGACTTCGGCGATGTATTCGGGGTGATGTTTGCCATCACCGGCGATGGATACAGTTACCAGGAGATCAAGAAGTACGCCGATTTCGTCAAGCGTGAACTGCTGCTGGTGGAGGACGTGGCCAAAATCCAGCTCTGGGGCGATCAGCAGGAGGCGATCTACGTCGAGTTCTCCCGTACCAAAATGGCCCAACTGGGCATCAGCCAAGATCAGGTCTACAACCTGCTGTCCCAACAGAACCTGGTGGCCCCCTCTGGCAAGGTCAAGGTGGGGCGGGATTATGTTCGCATCCAGCCTACCGGCGGCATCAATGCCGTTGAAGATATCGAAAATCTGCTGATCTCCAACCGCAACAATGACCTGATCAGGTTGAGTGATATCGCACAAGTCAGCCGCGACTACATCACCCCGGCCACCAACCTGCTGCGCTATAACGGCCGAATCGCCATCAATATGGGGATCTCCACCGTCTCCGGCGGTAACGTGGTCAATATGGGCAGTACCCTGATGAAACGGCTCGAGGAACTTCAGGCTCAGACTCCGGTGGGGCTGGTAGCCAACATCATCGTCATGCAATCCGACAACGTGGTCCGGGCAATCGACAATTTTGAGGTCAGCCTGATGCAGGCGATTGGAATCGTTATCGCAGTGCTGCTGCTGTTTATGGGCGTGCGTAGTGGGTTACTGATCGGCGCCATCCTGCTAATCACAGTGGTCGCCACCTTCCCGCTGATGGAAAACGGTGATGTCGCTTTGGAACGGATCTCTTTAGGCGCGCTGGTTATCGCACTGGGGATGCTGGTGGATAATGCCATCGTGGTTACCGATGGGATGCTGATCCGACTGCAAAACGGCGAAGACCGGCTGGAGGCGGCCAAAAAAGTGGTTTCTCAAACCATGTGGCCCCTGCTGGGGGCGACCGTGATCGCCATCATGGCTTTTGGTGCCATCGGCCTTTCCGAAGACGCCACCGGCGAGTTCTGCCGGTCGCTGTTCAAGGTGCTGCTCTATTCATTGGGACTGAGCTGGGTGATCGCCATCACCGTCACGCCGATGTTCTGCGTGCTCTTTCTTAAAGTCAAAGAGAACACGATGGGGGGTGACGCCTATCAGGGTGGGTTCTTCCTGAGCTATCGCCGATTTTTGCTGGGCTGTCTGCGCTTACGCTGGGTCACTTTGGCCACCATGGTCGCCATGCTGATGGCGGCGATCTGGGGATTCACTCAAATCGAACAGAGCTTCTTCCCCAAGTCCACTACCCCCCAGTTCATGATGCATTACTGGCTACCCCAGGGTACCGATATCCGCACCACCAGCGAAGATGTGAAGGCCATCGAGACCAAGTTGCTGAATGACAAGCGGGTGGCTACGGTATCCAGTTTTATCGGCGGGGGGGCTCCCCGTTTCCTGCTCACCTATGCGGCTGAAAAAAATAATGGCAGCTACGCCTTCCTGATGATCAATGTTAAAGATTACAAAGAGATAGACGCCATAATGACCGAGTATGCCGACTACTTGGCCGACCAGTTTCCTGATGCCGAACCCAAGTTGGAAAAGTTCAAGCTTGGACCGGGCAGCGGATCCTCCATTGAGGTTCGTTTCTCCGGGCCTGATCCACAGCTACTGAGAGCGCTATCCGAGCAGGCCAAGCAGGTTCTGATCGCCGACGGCGGCACCAAAGAGATTCGAAACGACTGGCGCCAGCGAGTCAAACTGGTGCGTCCTCAACTATCCGCCACCCAGGCCCAACTGGCCGGCGTGACCAAAGCGGACCTTAACGAGGCGCTTAACACCAACTTCACCGGCACCCCGGTCGGCATCTACCGGGAAGGCGACGAGCTGATCCCCATCATCTCTCGCGCACCGGCCGAGGAGCGGCTCGATATCAACCAGATCAACAACCTTCAAATCTGGAGTTCCTCAGGCAAGACCGTCCCTATCGGCCAGGTCGTGTCGGGGATAGAGACCCATTGGGAAGACAGCATGATTCACCGCCGCGACCGCAAACGCACTATCACCGTGGGTGCAGAGCCAGAGGTGGGCAATGCCAGTGTAGTGTTTAAAAGGATTCGTGGCGACATAGAAGCAATCCCCCTCCCCCTGGGCTACGAGATGGCTTGGGGGGGGGAGTACGAAAACTCCACCGAAGCCCAGGCGGGCCTTGCCGTCAAGATGCCGCTCAGCCTGATGATCATGGTGCTGGTTTGTATCGTCCTGTTCAACAGCCTGCGCCACCCGCTGATCATCTGGCTGACAGTGCCCTTGGCGCTCATCGGCGTTTCAGCCGGACTGCTGGCCACTGGCGAGCCCTTCGGATTCATGCCCCTGTTAGGACTGCTGAGTCTGGTTGGCATGCTCATAAAAAACGCCATTGTGCTGCTGGACGAAATCAATATACAACTGTCCGAGGGCAAGGAGCCCCTGACCGCAGTGCTGGACTCGGCGGTCTCCCGCTCCCGCCCTGTGGCCATGGCCGCCGGCACCACGGTGCTCGGCATGATCCCCCTGCTGGGGGACGATTTCTTCATCGGCATGGCCGTCACCATCATGGCGGGGCTGACCTTCGCCAGCATCCTGACCCTGATCGTCGTACCCGTTTTATATGCCGTGTTTTTCAAGGTACAGGTTGTGAAAATCTAATAGAGAGCACCTAGGAGGCTGACCGAGAATAGACTGACCTACTGCGAAACCCGTATTTAGGCCAGATTTGACGCTCATTTTTGGAAAATAGAACCACTATTCTTCGCAAATGAACGATAAATCTGACTCAAATCGTATTTCCCTCGCTACGATCGGCCAAGCCCTACAGCCTCCTAGTCATGGAAATAACTGAGAGGATCTAGTCATGAAAACAACCCTTTACTTAGCGTTGAGCGCCCTGTGCGTATTGTTGTTATCAGGTTGTGAGAGTCAGCCAGTCAAAGGGTCCGGCTTTCTCGTGAGCTATGAAGGCTTTGAGCAACGCCCCTGGAGTGACGGCGCCAATGTCTATCTCAAGCCGGGCACGACGCTCACCGACCTGAACAAATACAACAAGATAATGCTGACCCCTATCGAGATCTGGCAGAGCGACAGCTCCGAATACAAGGGGGTCGATCCACAGGAGTTGGCCTATATCGCGAACAGCTTCACCAGCAAAATCAAAGCGGCGTTTGAGCCGGACTACCCTATTGTCAAAGAGCCGGGGCCGGATGTGCTGGTGTTCAGGATGGCCATTACCGGCTTGGAGCGAAAGTCTCCGGAAAGAAGCGCCTTGGGCTATATCCCGATCGCACTGTTGATCAGCGCCGGCGGAAAAGCCATTAACAGCGTCCAGGGCGAAGAGGCGATCATCTATCACGCCTCTCTGGAAGCCGAAGGTTACGATGCTGTCAGTGGGGCGCGGATGCTCGCCCTAGTCGATGATCGCAAAAGCGATGATACCGAAGTCAAGAAGGGGGGCTCCAACATCAAGATCCTGGATGAAACCCTGGACTACTGGGTAGGAAGGTTCCGTCGCAACTGGGACAAAGCCCACGGCAAAAAATAATCAGAAAGGAACCGAACCCCACGTTCAAGAAGCTGAATGCGCCACGGTGATCACCGAAAAATGAGTCGATAACGAGAGGGGTGTGCCCCCCATCTCTATTGATTATATCTGCCAACGTTCACAGCTATAACAAGGCCCCAAGATGATCAAACTTATCTTTTGTATCGCCCGGGCAGAAAGCCTTTCTACACACGCGTTTCGTCGCTATTGGAAGGAAAAACATACGCCCCTTGGCTTTCATTTAGCCAAGAAGACGGGTGCCGTTTATTTCAGCCGAAACACGACCCTGACATTAGACATGAACTCGGAACTCAATCTGCTTTTTGGCAGTAGCGTCCCACCTTACGACGGGGTTGGAGAGGTCGTTTGGGACGATACAACCACCATTCAAGGGATTTTAGAAAATCCAGCATTACTGCACCAGATTGAAGAGATTAAGCATTCTCTACTCGAGTTTACCGATCCCAATCGGTCCGTCATTTTTTTCACTGAAGTGGACGAAGTGCCCCTGGGTGAATCAGATTCCGTTTTTCCAGACTTGGAATCCTACAAGCAGAAAAGGACGACAACGTGAAAATCAGCAAGCGATTATTACCTCCCCTGGCTGGCTGGCTGCTTTGGGCAGGCAGTGTGCAGGCCGCCAGTCTGGCAGAAATCTACCGGCTGGCTCTGGACAACGACCCCCAACTGAAAGCGGCGCAAGCCACCTACCAGGCCGATGCAGAAGCGCTTCCCCAGGCTCGGGCCGGACTGCTGCCCACGCTGTCTCTTTCTGCTAACAGCAGCTACCGGGATTCAGACTTCTCCGTACTCTCGGAGGGCAACAGCAACGGCTACAGCCTCAGCCTCAGCCAGCCCGTCTTCAGGGCTCAGAACTGGTTCACCTTCAAGCAGGGACAGCTGCTGAGCCGCCAAGCTGAAACCGAATTCGGCAAAGCCCAGCAGGACCTGATCGTCCGCACCCTGGAGGCTTATCTGGACGTTCTCCAGGCCCAGACCAACCTGACCACGGCCCAGGCCGAGGAGAAGGCAATCAAGCGCCGCCTAGACCAGGTGCAAGCTCAGTTCGAAGTCGGACTGATCGCCATTACCGATGTGCAGGAGGCTCAGGCAGCCTACGATAACTCCCTGGTGAACCGCATCCTGGCCGAAGGAGCGTTGGATAACAGTTTCGAATCACTGGAGCGCCTAACCGACCAAAGCTATGACCGGATCGATGCTCTGGCGGGAGCCTACCCGATCGAACCCCTCCAGCCCGACCAGCGCCAGCCCTGGCTGGAAAAGGCCGACAGCGACAACCTGGAGCTTCGAATTGTACGACTGCAAACCGATGCCGCTGAGCAATCGACTAAGGCCAGCCACGCCGGCCACTACCCCACCCTCGATCTCACCGCCAACTACAGCGTTGAAAACAACGCGACTTTCGAAGGCGATTCAAGCCAGATCGGCCTGACCTTGAACCTGCCCCTCTTCAGCGGAGGCCTGACCAGTTCGCGTTACCGTGAATCTCAGCAGCGCTGGTATGCATCCAGGGAATCCCAGGAGGACACCCTGCGTAAGGTACAACAGGATACCCGCAGCCTGTTCCGGGACCTTCGTACCGACCGTGCAACCGTCAAAGCCCGGCAGCAGGCGATCAAGTCCAGTGAAACAGCCCTGGAGGCCACGGCTGCCGGTTTCGAGGTGGGAACGCGGAACGTGGTGGATGTGCTTCAGGCCGAGCGTCAACTGTTCTCCACCCAGCGTGACTATGCTACCGCCCGCTATGAGTATGTCCGAGACCTGTTCCGCTTCAAGCAGGCAGTGGGCACGCTCAACCCTGAGGATATCAACCAGCTGGACCGCTGGATGACGTCAGAAACATTCTAGCAGTCTGTCGGACTTGACCGGTCGTAGCGAGGGGAAGACCGATTTGAGACAGTTTTTGAACTCTTTTGAGGCTAATAGTGGTTCTATTAAACGAAAAATTGAGAGGGAAATGGCCAAAGTCGGCTTTCCCGCACGACTGCATGGATAATGCGGGAGGTAGAGCAACGCAGGAGCGGTTGCCAAGTAGATCAGCGTTAAGTCCGACAGGCTGCTAGGAGGCTGACCAAGAATAGCGATCGTCACGAAAAAGGCGCATTTTGAGTCAGATATTTCGTTCATTTGCGGAGAATAGTGGTTCTATTTGACAAGAATGAGCGGTAAATCTGGCCGAAATGCGAATTTTGCAGTAGGTATGTCTGTTCTCGGTCAGCCTCCTAGGACCTCTATTACCGATGTGATTAACTCGATCAGTAATGACAGCTCCTAAAAGGTTCTTCCTAAAAAGAAAAATATGGCTTCCTGATCACCCTCTGCAATGCCATAACCGGTATAGATGGGCCCCAAGGGAGAGTCGATCCCGATAAAGAGGCTTGCGGAACCGATCAAATCACCGGTATCGATAGCATCTTTATCCTCCCACACATTACCGGCTTCCAGGGAAGCACCAACATAGATGGGAATCTCAAGTCGTTGCATATAGGCGGACCGCAACAGCAAGTAGTGTTGACCGGTCAGCTGATCTTGCGAAAAACCGGACAGATGTAAAAAACCACCCAGTCTGAACCGGTTTTGGGGAGCAGCCGTACCCGACAGGGTGGAGCCGACTTCGCCCCCCAGTATGATAGAACCACTCCCAAACTGATAGGCGCCATTGAAAAATCCACTGATCTGATCGAAATCAGCAGAAGCACCCAAATCTTGCTTGGAGCTGATCCAGTTGCCGTTTGCATAAATACCCTTGCGGGGAAAATTGAAGTCATCAAGGCGATCCACCGTCAAACCGATGCGCACTTCTCCCGTATCGAACTGGTCATCGGGAAGGGTTGCGGTGCCAGTCAACACTTTAGCTTCGACCTGCCCAAACCGCAGGCCCGCACGCAGATCCGCCCAGGTAGAAAACTCACGCCCCAGCGCCAGATCCAGTTGCACCCGTGTCAAACGAAGCTCGGCAACCCGACTACCGCTACGGTCAAACAGGTTGAGGTTTTGCTTTCCATACAATAAACGAGGCAGAAAATAGTAGGGCGAGTCATAATCCAGCGGTTGGTAGTATTCAAGCTGGAAGAACGGATCCTGACCCACTTGGAAATTCGTCTGGAGCTCTCCGCCCAAGTCATTCATCTCCGTCATCAGGTGGCCAACGGCAAGGTTAAAGCTATTCTCCCCCTCCAAGGTACTGTCCAGGGCGATGCCGAACTGCACGTAGTTGGGCCCCCAGCCCTTCTTCTGGGCCTCGATCAGCAGCCCCGTCCGACCCTGATCCTCAATCAGCTTGTAAATGACCAGTTCAAAATGCCCCATCCCATAAAGCGTTCTGACATCGGCCTCGATCCGATCGATGTCCACGGGCTCTCCTGCCTTGACCTGCATCCGTGCGCGAAGGGTTTCCTCAGCCAGTTTTGAATCAGTGTCGATACGGATAAAGGCGAGCGTCGCCCTCTCCTGCGGTTCCGGCGTCAAACGCTTTGCTAGATGGTCCTTGTAGTCATCAGGAGCCAGGCTCAAGGCTGTCAGTTGCTCCAGGTGCCTGCGTGCAGCCTCTTCACCGAATTGAATCGCTTCGGCGCCGCGCTCGAAATCTGAGGAAGTGAGGTCACCCAGCTCAGGCACGATCAGGATGTCCTTCAGCTCCAAACTGGTAATTTGCCGTTCGGTATTTCTACGTGTCAGAAAGGAGGTGAGTTGTTCTGTGATGCTGACCAGGTTCTTTATCTCCTCTCCCGACAAAAGCGGAGAGCTTATATCAATGGCGATGACGATATCGGCCCCCATGGCGCGAACCACGTCTACCGGCAGGTTGTTGGCAATACCGCCATCCACCAGCAGTTTATTTTCACTCACCCGGGTCGCGGCAAAAAGCCCGGGAACGGCCATGCTCGAGCGCATCGCAGTCGGCAGGTCCCCTTTGACGAACACCACCCCCTCGCCGGTGGTGATATCGGTTGCGACACAACGAAACGGCACTGGGAGTCGGTCGAAGTCCTGAATCTGTGAGACCCGGTGGGTTGCCCGCCTAAGGATCAGCTCGAACTTTTCACCCTGGATCAAACCGCTAGGCAGTTGCAATTCCCCGTCCCTGATACCCGGTTTCCTATCGATGAGATAGAGGTCATCGTCACGCTTGCGACGGTAGGATTGCTCCAGGCGGCTGGGCTGGTCATCAAACACATCCTGCCAGTCAATAGAAAGGTACAAGGTCTCGATCTCATCCACACTCAAGCCGCTGGCATAGAGCCCGCCGACGATGGCCCCCATACTGGTACCCGCCAGGTAATCGATGGGAATGCGTTGTTCCTCCAGAATCTTTAGCACGCCGATATGGGCAGCCCCCCGTGCACCGCCACCACTCAACACCACACCGACCTTGGGCCGCTCGGCTGCTCCTGCAAGTTGCGCCCAACTCAGGCTGCCAATCAGCACAACCACCAACAATTTGATCAACAAAGGGATTTTACTCAGTCTAATACTCATGAACTCACCCTAATCCCGGCCTGCCATGCTCGATAATCTCTGAAGTAAAGGATCAGTATTTAAAGATACTTCTCGATCGGCAACAGCTGTAACAAGCGTGATTTGACCCGATCCCAGGCCCTGGTCTCGGGATCTGTTGTCCAGTTTTGCTCGCCAGAAAACCAGCGCAACTCCCCTTCCTGAAGCTGCAGTTGCCAGCTGTTTTGAAACTGCATCGCCTGTTCCAGCTGTCTGGCTAACCTGCCCGCCACCTCAGGGCTCTCTATCACCAGCAGCGACTCCGTATTGAGGTAAGTGGAACGCAGGTTCAGATTAAAGGAGCCGACACAAGCCACTTGCCGGTCAAAGACCACCGATTTGGCGTGCAATCCGTAGGCCGCCTGAGGGGCACATTTTGAAGGGTCGCCGGTTGATTCAAGGCACAGGGAGGCATCGGGTTTGAGCTCGAACAGCTGGATTCCACTCAACAGCATCCCACGACGGCGGGCCGCATAACCGGAGTGGTTGGTGATCAGGTCATTGGAAGCCATGGAGTTGGTCAACGCCTTGATCTGAACCCCCCTGCCGGCAATCTGCTGCAACTCCCTAAGCTGTCTGTCGTCGAAGATCAGGTAGGCGGATTCCACCTGGATGCTCTTTTCAGCCTGTCTCGCCAGATCCCCCAGAATTCTGGCC
The DNA here is from genome assembly GCA_036964625.1 of Motiliproteus sp. Taxonomy (GTDB): domain Bacteria; phylum Pseudomonadota; class Gammaproteobacteria; order Pseudomonadales; family Balneatricaceae; genus Motiliproteus. The sequence continues at coordinate 50,598 of JBALTG010000002.1, read as the reverse complement.
GTTGTCTTTGGTACGCTACTATCCTCGGCGTCCTGCGGAACCGGACGGTCGTAAACGTAGCTTGCCCTGGTCCAGGTCATCAAGGGCAGCAGATCAACCAGAAAACGGGTGGCTAATTCCCCACCTTCAGGCAGCGCTGGCTGATCCCGATAGCGAGGAGCGGTTACTTTATCTATCCCGTCAAGGTCAGTTACCACCTCATCGGTCAGCAGATTGACCGGGTAGGACCAGCGGCTGTTCCAATACTGCAGGAAACTGTTGCTGATATCGTTCACGGCAGCACCCGCCACCAACACATCACGGTCACGGAAATTGAGTTCATCGGACAGGTCAAAATACTCATCACCGATGTTACGCCCACCGACAATGGATAACACACCGTCAACGGTAAAGGATTTATTGTGCATACGACGGTTAAGTCGTGAGAAATCCCCCAGAAAATTCAGCCATTTAAGCAATCCGCGCCGACTGGGAATGGGGTTGAATATACGTATCTCGATCCGTGGGTGGCGGTCCAGTGCCGCCAGCAGGCTCTCACGCTCATTGAGGTTGATATCATCGAGCATGACGCGGACCTGAACGCCCCGCTCTGCAGCGGCGATCAACCGGCTGGCCAAGTAACGTCCTGATCCATCCCGGTTCCAGATATAGTACTGGATATCGATCTGGTGTTCGGCCATTTCTATCAGTGCCAGCCTCTGTGAAAGGGCATCCCACCCGGTCTCCTGCAACAGGATTCCGCTCTGATCCATTTCTGACTGCCTGGCCTTATAGGGATCAAGTAACTGTTGGAGGGTACCGACCGGTACGGGTGATAAGGATTCATCAGGGTGCTCAATCTCATCAGGAAGCGAAGCACACCCAGCCAGCAAAGCGAACAGAAAGACGACAACCGTAACGACAGTGCGGGTGGGACTCTGCATGGGTTATCGACCTCGTTATCCCGACGGGAGCCACATCGAATAGAGGAGGCTACAGATTGATAATGCAAAAGTTTAGTTAGCCCCATGGGGAAGGGCTCAACCTTTCTCCCTCCCCCATGCCCACGACAGGTGTATGAAGGCTGAGAGCTACCATCATCAATGGATGGCTAAAAGCAGGTTTTACCTTCGCAATACACTTGGACTCTGGCGCAACTGATCCCAGCATACTGTTTCGAGAGATCTTCCAGCCAGTTCCCCCCCATATGGACCAGTTGCGAGCTGTTGCACTGTTTCTTACTCGTCAACATGACTGGCGAACCGATCCAGTTCACCGCATTACAACGTTGACTGCCGCTGCCGAATTGGATGGCCGTTTGGTATTCAGCACAACGGATTCTTTGATGAGATACGGCTATCTTGAACTGAAAATTACCCTCGGCATCCAGCCATGCATCGCCACCGGAAAAGCTGAAGACCTTACGTGCAACCGAGTCGCCGATGACGAAGTTAACCTCCTTGGCTGGCCCCTGAACCTCCTTCACCAGATTGGCCTCTGAGGCTGTTACTCCGCCAGATATCGCTACACAAAGCAGGGAAACCATCCCTTTCAGTGGTTTCATTATCACCCCTCCTTAACCAATGACTGGCTATTAAACGGGATTGTAGCTATTCATTTCATCATTAAAGACGACCAATCTGAACGCAGTCACAAACCACATAGACACAAAAACAGAACCCTCCCTAATATAAGTTCAGAAACTGCTTATTCGCAAATTAATCGCCTAATAGGCGGGTCGATTCAATTGGCGCGAGCACAGCTTTATAAAAGCCCGGCATCCGGCCCATAGAAGCCATAACATCAACAAAATAATTACTCCGAAACCCAGAAATGTCGATGCACCATCGTTTATGCTCCCCACCCCTTCATCACATCATTCTTAGTCTCAAGGCATATGAAAAAGTCCCTCCGGACCACCCTATTTAACGACACGCCTTCCCCCCCCCTCTCTTTGAACCAAGATGTTTTACGCAGATTGCCCAATCATCATGACGGCTCTACACTTTGAGCGATGTACAACCCCACCAGCCGTGCAACCAGGACCGTCAGATAGATCTGACCCAATATCGCCTCCATGTACACCAGCGCCCCCACCGAGGATGAGGCGGGGGTAATATCACCAAATTCCAGGGTCGTCAGGGTGACGAAACTAAAATAGATAAAAGTCCCCATCTCCAATTCTGTGTAGCCTGCTATTCGCTCAAGTCCATGGAAGGCTTCCGGTTGCACCCCAAAAACAAAGCTGAACAGATAGGCGAAAGCCAAGCCCAGAAAAAGATATGCGCACAGCGTGCCATAGATCATCTCTTCATTGATGCGGGTATGACGGACACCTACATCAATGGCTATCAGTCCTCCCACGTAGCCAAAGAAACACGTACCTGCCACACGGGACAATTCATGGCCGATCTCAAGGTGATAGACGCCTGACCGAACGCCCAGAATATTTCTAGTGGAATGGGAACAGGTAGTTCATCCAGCTAGTCATTCGTACTAAGATTTTCCTCATAATAGCGACATGTGAAAAATACTCGGTGTAGATGGCCGCCTGGCCGTAGGCTCCTCCGGGAATCATGTATTCGTTGATACGCGGGTCGGTAATCCTGAGTCTCACTGGAACTCGGCCAGGAGCAACTGCCGTTGACTGGTCAAGCAAATTGCCGTTGGGCTGAACCTGACCCTGAGCCAGAACGGGGAGTACCTGTTCGACTACCGCACTGAAAACCTTACCTGGAACACCATCGAACAGAACTTCAGCCTCCGCTCCCTGAATTAAACGCTGTGTGCTGTTTTGGCGAAACCAACCGACAAAATACTGGCGTTCGGAGGGCACAAAGATTCCGGCTGGCCGAAAAGGCAGGTTTACCGCTCGTGTTCCAGGGCGCAGAGAAAATTGCGTCACGTAGCCATCAGACGGTGCCCGGAATACGGAGTTTTCAAGGTCAAACGTTGCCACCTCGACCTGTCCCCTCAGGTCATCGACGGCTGCCTGGGCTTGATCAACGTCCCGTTGACGCCCGACTTTCTTGCGCACCAGTTCTCGTGCACGTTGGAAGTCATCTTTGGCTGCATTCAGGCGAGCCCTTAGGCTTTTGATTCGGCTTTGAAAGGGCTTGGGATCAAGCTTGAAGATTACATCACCCTGCTTCAAAGGTTGATTCGGTTCGACGTTGACCTCAATGACTCTTCCCTTAACCTCGGGAACGATGGGAACAGTGATAAAATACTGGCGACTCATCTCCGAAAAGGGATGGTTATAGTTCATCGTGAAAATGAGCGTGCCGATTAGCACGATCCCACCCAGAATAGCAGTTGGCACGGACCATTTGTTAAGCGGAATACGGAAAACTTTGAAGATGGCAACACAAAAAGCGGTGTAAGTCAGTATCAGCAGCAGATCCATGATTACTCCCCTTCACGCGTTACTGGGTTGGACTGGATACTGTCGGCCTCAGAAAAACCACCGTCTATCGAAGGTGTACCTATGCGTTGTTTTAGCCATTCTATCTCCTTGCGCAATTGGGCAATTTCGCTTTTGTTTTCGTTTTCGTCTTTAATTTGTTGCTGAAACCCCCAGCCGCGATCTTTACGATAGAGCGTGGCCCATATCCACAGGAAGGGCCACAGAACATGCAGTGTGAAGAGGCTGACCCAGCCCGCGACATGAATAGCGTCCTGATGAGGATGATCACGGTGCGCGGCGATTTCATAGGGGATATCGTGGATAACAATAACTCCGTAAAAAAGAGTAATTCCAACGAAGACTAAAATTCCTAGGGCTACGTAGTCCAGCATCATGAAGGCTCCAAAATCGTTGAAATTATTAAGTAAGAATAGTAAGAATAGTAAGAATAGTAAGAAAAACACCTTAAGTCACACCGATAATTCAGGCATATAGCTGCTCTGTTGTTGGGTTAGGCCCATAATCCGAAAGCAGTACATCCTAATCGCTGGTCTGGAACAGTTAGAAACTGCGAGCCAGCAGGAGTGGTTATGCTGAATCCCGATAAGCCGGAGAATATGCTTGAGGCAGCGAGGTAGGAACTAGAGAACAGTGCCAACTACCTTGAAGTGCGACCTGAAGTCGCGTGAGTTTCTGTGCATACAGGAGAGATGTATGAACTGATGGCACTCGATGTTCCACCATCGATTCCCTACCCAGACATGCGACGCGGGTAACTGCGTGGTATGAAGCTCTGGGGACAATGTACCCACCGGGAAACCGGCCGAGCAGGGCGATGGGGCAAGGTCAAGGCCTTGCAACGTCTGCTCACTCGCTCGTTTTACGGCAAACTATTAGCGGTAAAGCGAGTGACGGAGAACAAAGGCAAAAGGACGCCAGGAGTGGATGGGGAAATATGGTCAACGCCAGCATCCAAACAAAAAGCCGTTGCGCAGATCCAGCATCGGGGCTACAGCCCTTTGCCTCTGCGTCGGTTATATATCCTCAAATCTGGCGGAAAGAAGAAACGTGGGCTCGGCATACCTTGTATGGCCGATCGCGCAATGCAAGCCCTTTGGATTCACGCATTGCAACCGGTAGCGGAAACGGTCGCGGACCAACATTCTTACGGATTCCGACCCTACCGCTCGACTGCTGATGCCATCGAGCAATGCTTCAATGTTCTCGCCACTCGAAACTCAGCACAATGGGTTATGGAGGGTGACATACGAAGCTGTTTTGATGAAATATCACACAGTTGGCTGTTACGGCATATCCCCACCTGATTACCCATGATCCTCAGCTAGCACAGCGACGAGCGATAGGAATACAATCTCACGTAGGGCTATGTATGCGATTACCGTTGCCAAATTTTCCTTGAACACCGTAATGATAGGACGCTATAGCGCCGTAGGAGCCTGCCCGCAGGCGACCCTTTAGCCGTTGCTGCGCTAAAAAATAATAAGATCGCCGGGAGCCCGGCTCCCACAAGACCCAGGCTCGCGACCGGACAGATCACACCGTGGGAGCCTGCCCGCAGGCGATCCCCTAGCCGTTGCTGCACTAAAAAATGACAAGATCGCCGGGAGCCCGGCTCCCACAAGACCCAGGCTTTCGACCGGACAGCTCTCCACCGGAAAGGTAACACAGAGGGAGCCTGCCCGCAGGCGATCCCTTAGCCGTTGCTGCACTAAAAAATGACAAGATCGCCGGGAGCCCCGCGGCTCCAAGATTCAGGCTAGCGCCCCAACAGATGGCGACAAAAGACAATTGATACAGAGTCCTCACGTAGTATGTAGTGCGGCACAAACCACATCAGGCGCAGGGTAAGGGTACAGGTGCTACTTCTTGATTGATGCGGTTCGTAAGCTCACCGCATCCTACGGGACCGCGAGAATAGATCGGCTGAATCATGGCTGAGCTTTGTGGGTAATCAGGTGTGTTTATACCTGTCGTTGATACCTATGAAACCGTCCTGCCTGACTTTGTCGAAGCGGGTCTCTCAAACGTTTTTTCCAATCTGGGTGAGATCCGCAACATCATCAATTCAGCGCTGCAAATTAAGAGGTCCGTTACCTTTATCTGAAGATAACGGGAGTTCGATATCCTGAGGTAAAAGCCAAGCCGAATGGTATAGGTCACCCCTCTGACTTTCCCCCGCTAACCGGCTCTGTTTCGGCCCCGTTAAGCCAAGCCATCAACAGTGTGTAACCCAAACTCATAACGACAGCTCCGATAAAGAGCCCGATGATACCGGTGCTGATAAACCCTCCGATAGCGCCAACGAAGATAACAAACATTGGCACATCAACCCCTCGCCCCAGCAAAATGGGTTTGAGGATGTTGTCGAGTAGTCCCACGGCAATACTCCAGATAAGAAAAGCACCACCCGCTACCGGATCGGTGATGGATATCACGTACAGCGCAACCCCGAGAATGATCGGCATCGCACCGATCTGAACAACCCCGAGCAATAAACAGAGAAAGGCCCAGAAGCCGGCTGCGGGAACACCCATCACGACAAAGCCGACTCCGGCTATTAGCGACTGAATGACGGCCACGCCGAGCACGCCCTGGGTAACACTGAAGATGACCTTGGCCGCCAGGTCGATATAGCGTTGTCCTTGTGCGCCCGCCAGGCGAATTCCGAAAGAACGGGCCAGGATTGCAGCTTGCTCGGCTTTAGTGTGCAGGATACCCGCGATAATGATCGCGACCACAAACTGCAAGATACCCATGCCGACATTAGCCAGCGACTCCAGCAACCACTGGCCAACCCCTTTAAGCTGAGGGCCTGCCTGTGCGACGGCGCCCTGTAAATTTTCCGAAGCGAGCAGCCAAACGTCAGCAATACGCTCGCCGACCAGCGGCCACTGGGCGACACCTTCAGGCGGAGGAGGAACAGACAAGGTCCCTTGCTGTAATTCTCCAGCCAACTGATGAAGACTGTCGATCAAGGTAGCTGACAATATGACGGTGGGGGCAATCAATAGCGTGAGGCCCAACAACGTAAACACTAAAGCCGCCAAGGTAGAGCGCCCACCCAGGCGCAGCTGCAACCAGTGATAGATCGGATGACTTGCCACCGCAATGATCACGCCCCAAACCAAGGGCACAAGAAAGGGGCTGGCTACCTGGAAGCACCAGATGGCGAGAGCCCCCAAGATAGCAATGCGGATCGCGGCCTCGATGGCACCCGATACAAAGCGCTGATCGCTTACCGGTTGTTTGTCTGTCACCCGTCCTTCTCCTGAAACAGCGCTTCGATAGCTATCGCTCGGGTTTTTCCCTAAGGGTGCCCGGAAGCAATGGCGGCTGAATGGCCAATTTTTGTCAGCCACTTAGGGACTTACCATAGCAGCGATCCATCCAACAGAGCTTGGTAGAGAGGTTCTGAACAGGTTTAAACATCTCACGGAGCAATGATTACGATGAGGGCGCGGTGCCCTTTTATACACCTAATCCCGGCATTCTGACAGGCTTAGGGGCTACGCTATGTCCCTGCCTACACCTTGAACGCCCGGATATTGAGCACGATGAAGCAACAGCGGCGTTACAATTCGGCGTCGCTCTAAGTGTTACCGTTAACCCGACCGGATAGGTAGATATCGACCCGGCGATTTTCGGCACGGCCCTCGGCAGTGCGGTTGCTCGCCACCGGGCTATCGGCGCCGGCACTGTAGGTGTCGATCCGCTCAGCCGGCACCCCTGCCTGAACCAAGTAATCACGGACGGTCTCGGCCCGTGCTTGGGCGATCTGATCACTCAGCTCAACCTGGGCTCGGTTATCGCTATGGCCTATGATGTCGATCTTGGAGATGCCACTCAGGGTACGCTTGACTTCATCTCCGTAGTCTTTGAGGCGCTGTTCACCCTCTGCACTCAACTCTGCGCTGTACGGGGCGAACAACGCAGCACTGGGCAATGTCATCGTATCCTCGCCGCGAAGCTCCCCCGTCACGGCAATGGCTACCCGACGATTAAGCTGCTGGCCTAGTTCGCTATCGTTAGTTGCAATGGGATGGTTTTCTCCGCTGCCCAAGATGACTAGCTTATCGGCCGGTGCGCCGAGGCTGACCAGATAGTCACGTACAGTTTCAGATCGACGCATGGAGAGGTCTTGGTTATACGCATCGGCCCCCTGATTATCTGTATGACCCACGATACCCCCTCGGTAGAATTGCGCCATTTCAGGTGCAATTTTGTCGCGATAAAACTGCAGTTCCTGTTTACCTGTTGCCGTCAGTTCGGCGCTGCCAAGCTTAAACAAGACAGCGAGCGGGATCAGCACCTGGTGATCAGCTCCTGCCCCCTGCCCTTTAATCACCTCAAGGTTAGGCGTAAGGCTGATACCATCACAGCCAACCACGGTAGCCATCTCGGCATTCCAGCTACCAGTATGGACACAACCGCCGCTGCCGGAGCGAACGATATTGCCCGATGAATCCTTCAGATAACCGGGGGCCGAATCCACGGCCGCAGCCATGACAGAGCCCGAAAATAACAATCCTGAAACCAGTGCACCGATAGTGGTATTACTGAGTTTGATCTTTCTGTTCATGGTCATTTTCCTTTGTATGTGTCCAATGGGATGCTCTGTAACACTGCAAACAGCAAAGTCTTTAAGCCGGAGTCAATTTGTCGTTGTGGTATTGATGTCGGAATGATACTGACCGGGACTGCCGCTGAACAATGAAGGCTGGATATTACGGATATAACTGGCAGTCATGTGAAGCCGGGGGCGTAGATAACTAACATCCCTCAGGAAACAATCGGCTCACTGAATAATGATTCACGCGGTGCTACCGCAGTAAATAGCAGGTTCCAGCAATTACCCTGGTGGCCAACGGTAGCCCGTCCCTGCACCACGTATTAAGCCGCCAGGTGATGCGTATTGATAGAGCTAAATGGGCCAGCCTGTACTAGGCTTTTTAGTCAACTCGATACGGAACCAAAGCGATTATGGAATTCAACGATGACATCCTGCAGCTAAGCTCTTTCTTTGCAGTCACCCTGGGAATAGTAGTGCTGTTTGTTGGTAAGCGAATAAACAATGCCGTCGGCTTTATGAGAGAATTAAGCATTCCAGAGCCCGTCACAGGGGGATTACTCTTCTCCGTGCTCATCGGGCTGGTTTACGTTGCGACGGGTATCGAGATCAGCTTTGACTTAGCCGCCCGAGACTTCCTGTTGGTCTATTTTTTTACAACCATCGGCATCAACGCCAGCCTGAAAGACTTGTTGACCGGTGGCAAGCCGCTGGTCATTTTGCTGGCGATTACCATCGGTTACATGGTGGTACAAAACCTCACCGGGATTACCATCGCATCGCTGTTTGGCTTGCCATCCCCGGTGGGCCTGTTGGGCGGCAGCGTTTCTTTGATCGGCGGGCATGGCACGGCAATCGCCTGGGCACCGCGTATCGCCGATGAGTTCGGTATCTCTAACGCGATGGAGATAGGGATCGCCTGCGCAACCTTTGGCCTGATCCTGGCCAGTCTGATGGGGGGCCCTATCGCCAAGTTCCTCATCACCAGGCACCAATTAAAACCGGCCAAGATCGAGCCGATGGATGTCGGGCTTCCCGAGGTAGAAAAAAACCAGGGGATTGGTCACCTGGAGTTGCTCGATGCCATCCTCGCCATTCACATCAGTGCAATGGTTGGCTTTATGCTCAATGAAGGGCTGGAGCAATTGGGGCTGCAACTACCTCTTTTTGTTACATGCCTGTTTGCGGGGATCCTGATCACCAATTTTATTCCCAAATCCTTCCCCCGTATCACAGGGACAGCATGGCCGAGCCGCCAGCCCGCCATCGCACTGATCGCGGATGTGTCCCTGGGGACATTTCTGGCGATGTCCCTGATGAGCATGCAGCTTTGGGCACTGGTCGATTTAGCCAGCCCCATTTTTACCATCCTTGGCGCCCAGTTTCTGGTCGCAATCGCTGTCACCCTGTTTGTGGTCTTTCCGGTGATGGGGCGCAATTATGACGCTGCCGTCATCTGCGCAGGGTTCGGTGGCATTTCTCTGGGTTCCACACCGACAGCCATGGCGAATATGTCCGCAGTCTCTCAACGTTATGGGGCGTCACACCTGGCCTTTATTATCGTCCCTCTGGTTTGTGCGTTCTTCATTGACCTGGTTAACGCCATGATCATTCCATTTTTCTTGGCCAATACATAAGTCATTCCGGCTGTTTGTAACTCAGACAAAGCATGGATATCAAATCATTTCTTGCCCTTTCAGTCTGCAGAGAGGGATATAAGGGTGATTCAATTCCGCAAACGTTTGTAGCCCTGGCTTATTGGTATGGTCCTGTGATCCGCCGGTGGCAATGGCCGCAAAAAGATCGAATTGATCCTGCTGTTGGCGCTGACTGTTGATCTGAACCGCCGTTTGGCGACGGTTACCCCGATCCAGCTCGGGGGATTCTTGTACTGCCTTCACCCGCTGGTCGGCACTTACAACCGTGCGGGTAACAGCTTCGGGAGTCACCGGATAAGGATCGCTGATAGCCGGTACCACATTCAACTGAGCTACGCTGCTGAGATCCAAAAAGGCCAGTGTCGTTTCGAGTTTCATCGTGCTCCGTCCTCGGTTGTACTATCGGTTGGGAGCACTATAGAGTTGGCTGGCAGAGGCGGCTAAGGCCCCCTGCTAATATCCTGCATAACTGCACGGCATAACCTTCAAACCCACCTCAGGGAAGGTGCTGACCTTCGATGAGGATGAATGACTTCGCTGCAGGAACCGTATCAAATAACCGCTCAGAAAAAGGAGATTCAGCTGCCGCTGGTGACGCGCGGCAAAACGGCCTGTCGCACCAGCTGGCACCGGTTCAGGTCGCGCGCCCTGGTTGTGACGGGGAGTTCGGTCAGGCGTCGCTATCGCGGTCGGAGAACGAGGGCCGCCCCGTCTCTTCGCTCGCCACATCCACCATCAACTGCCGCAACCAGCGGTGGGCGGGATCACTGTGGTTACGCTCGTCCCATAATAGGTGCATATTGGCCTGGCTGCCGAAATGGCTTTCGAATGGGTCTGGAAGCGCAATTTTGACCAGATCGCCGCCTTCAAGCAATTTCGTCCAGTCGCTCATGCCGACGAGCAGGGTATCGGTGCACTGAAGGGTTCGCAGTATCGTCAGCGTATGAGAGGACTCCAGGCGGATGGTACGACTCAGTCCCATCTCCTTAAGTTTAAGATCCAGGATCCCCTTATCATTGATGCCTCGGAACCAGGGCTTGATATGCTCGTACGCCACGAACTGCTCAATGGTCATTCGCGCTCGCCCCGCCAACGGATGACTGGCACGCACCAGACAGCATATTTCATACTGAATCAATATCCGCGCATGGGCGCCGGCGGGCAGGTTCTCCTGTACCAGACCGCAGACAAAATCCAGCGTCCCTTTGGACATGGATCGGACACTGTCGCCGGTATAGCCGCGCAATCTTAACGCAACGCCGGGCGCCTCCACCGCCAACCTGTTGACCAATACTGGAATCAATCTCGCGGCAACCGGGTCGGCGATCGCTAAGGTGAAGGTTCGATCCAACGCTTTCGGGTCGAAGTCCGCCGGGGTAACCAGCTTGATCAACTGCTGCAGCGCCTCCGCTACGGGGAGTCGGATCCAGCCCCTTGGGCGTGCGAGTAAACAACGGGTCATCGAACAGGTCGCGCAGCCGTTGCAGTGTCTTGCTCATCGCAGGCTGGGTAACATGCAACCGGTCCGCTGCCCGCGATACACTGCCCTCGTCCATCAGGGCATTGAAGGCCACCAACAGGTAAAGTCGATTCGATTCAGTTCATCAGGACTCAAAACCACACTCCCCTTTGTTGCTCAGTGCCTGGGCGAGTTGCTCTGATAGGGAGCAACATCATCCTGAGTGCTACAAGCACCCAGGTTACAGCGGCCGTAGCCTCCAATGGCCGAATAGCCATGGTTTAGAGACCCGCTAAAACCGGGTCATTTGAAACGTTCATTCCCAAAGAACATAGTCGATTATTCAAAATACAGGCGCCTCAAAAGGGCAAATGATATAAATTTTAGCTATATCTTGTACTACTCAATCTGTGACCCTTGGGCTCTGGCAGGATGTTCCTATGACTTTTTCAAATCGCTCCGCTATCACCCTTCGCCCTTCGCCCTTCGGGGTTCGCTGTTACTTCTTCTAGGCACACTGATACTAACAGGTTGTGAGGAAAAAACAGTCCTGGCTAAAGCCGAAGTAATCCGACCGGTGAAGACCTCGATCGTCCCCCCCCTCGACCGAACCCGGGTGTTTCCCGGTAAAGTGGAGGCTGCCAATAAGGTCGCCCTGGCATTTCAGGTGGCCGGTGCCCTGACCCAACTGTCGATTAAGAAGGGGCAGAACGTCAGTAAAGGCGAGGTGTTGGCGCAGCTGGATAAACGGGATTATCGCAGTGACTTCAAGGCAGATCAGGCGAAACGCACCCGGGCACTGGCAGATTACAAACGTGCCGAAAAGATCTTCAAGAAGCGCCTGATCTCCGCCGCCAATGTCGACAGCCTAAGAGCCGCTCGAGTTGTCGCGGCCGCCAACGTCGAGAAATCCCGTAAGGCGCTTAACGATACCACCCTGCGCGCGCCTTTTAGCGGCACTATCGCCACCCTTTACGTGGATAACTTTCAGAACGTGCGCGCCAAAGACCCGGTGTTGAGCCTGCAGGACAACAGCGCCCTGGATATCAGCGTTCAGGTGCCGGAGAACCTGATTGTCCATGCCGGTCGGCAAAACCACGATATCGACCTGCTGGCACGGCTGGAGGCTTACCCCGACAAAGCCTTTCCCCTCAGCATCAAGGAGTTTTCCACCGCGGCCGACCCCGATACCCAGACCTTCGAATTCGTACTCTCCATGCCGGCCCCCACCGATATCAACGTGCTGCCGGGGATGAGCGTCTCGGTAGAGGCCACGCCCCGTGCAGGTAGCCCCGATGCCGAAGCCCCGAGGCGGCGCTGATCAAAGTCCCCGCCACTGTAGTATTCGCCGATCCGGCTGGCGACGGCCGGCAGTTCGTCTGGACCTACGACCGGGCCAGCCAGACGGTCGGCCGCCGCCGCGAGGTGGGAATCGGCCAGCTGAGAGGTAGCCAGATCGAGATCAGCAACGGGCTGGAGGCCGGCGAGCGGATCGTAACCGCCGGCGTTCATTACCTGCAGCCGGGACAGAAGGTGCGCCTGTTCAAAGTGAAGGCAGGGGCGAACTGAGATGAATATCGCAGAGATCACGATCAAAAACAGTACCATCACCTGGGTCGCCACCTTCCTGCTGCTGTTCGGCGGTTTCTTCTCCTACCAGTCGCTGTCGAGGTTGGAAGACCCCGAGTTCACCATCAAGGAAGCCCTGGTGATCACCCAGTACCCCGGCGCCACCCCCCTGAAGGTGGAGCTGGAGGTAACCGATATGCGGGAGACGGCCATCCAGCGCCTGTCCCAGGTGAAGGAGATCCGCTCCGACAACATGGAAGGGGGCTCCATCATCACGGTGGAGAGGCAGGACAAATACGATAAGTTCGGCCTGCCAGCGGTCTGGGAGCAGCTGCGGCGCAAGGTCAACGATGCCCAGAGTCAACTGTCACCCGGCGCCGGACCATCGCGGGTCAACGACGACTTTGGCGACGTGTTCGGGGTGATGTTCGCCCTCACCGGCGACGGTTACAGCTACCAGGAGATCAAGGATTACGCCGACTTCGTCAAGCGCGAACTGTTACTCGTCGACGACGTCGCCAAGATCGAGCTTTGGGGAGACCAGCAAGAGGCGATCTACGTCGAGTTTTCCCGCACCAAGATGGCGCAACTCGGTGCCAGCCAGGACCAGGTTTACGACCTGCTGGACCAGCAGAATCTGGTAGCCCCCGCGGGCAAGGTTAATGTTGGACGGGACTACGTCCGTATCGAGCCGACGGGAGGTATCAACGCGGTGGCGGATATCGAAAACCTGCTGATCCCTAACCGCGACAATTCGCTGATTTACCTGAAGGACATCGCCACCGCCTCCGGCGGCAACGTGGTGGATATGGGCGGCGCGCTGATGAAACGGCTGGAGGAGCTTCAGGCCCAGACCCCGGTGGGGCTGGAAGCCAATATCGTGGTGATGCAGTCGGACAACGTGGTGCGGGCGATCGACAACTTTGTTGTCAGTCTGTTGCAGGCGATCGCCATCGTCATCGTGGTGCTGTTGCTCTTTATGGGCCTGCGCAGCGGGCTGCTGATCGGCGCCATCCTACTGATCACCGTGGTGGGCACCTTCTCACTGATGGAGAACGCCGATGTCGCCCTGGAACGGATCTCCCTGGGCGCGCTGGTCATCGCCTTGGGGATGCTGGTGGATAACGCCATCGTGGTTACCGAGGGGATGCTGATCCGGCTGCAAAACGGCGAGGACCGGCTGGAAGCAGCCAAGAAAGTGGGCTCCCAGACCATGTGGCCCCTGCTGGGGGCCACTGTGATCGCGATCATGGCCTTCGGTCTCTCCGAAGACGCCACCGGCGAGTTCTGCCGTTCGTTGTTTAAAGTTCTGCTTTATTCGCTGGGTTTGAGCTGGGTGATCGCGGTCACCGTAACCCCGATGTTCTGCGTGGTGTTCCTGAAGGTCAAAGAGCGCTCGGCAGGCGGTGATGCCGATCAGGGCGGCTTCTTTCAACTCTACCGCCGGCTTCTAGGAGGCTGACCGAGAATAGCGATCGTAGCGAGAGAACTGTATTTAGAGTCAGATTTATCGTTCATTTGCGAAGATAAATCGGCAGGATAACCGATTTACACAGCCATAGCTGCCCGTAGGGCAAGCTGCTGGATCAGATCAATATCGAGCTGTCGGAAGGCAAGGAGCCCCTGAACGCGATATTGGATTCGGCTGTCTCCCGTTCGCGGCCGGTGGCCATGGCCGCCGGAACCACCGTCTTAGGGATGATCCCATTGCTGGGTGACGACTTCTTTATCGGTATGGCGGTCACCATCATGGCGGGACTGACCTTTGCCAGCGTCCTGACGCTGGTGGTGGTACCGGTTTTACGCAGTTCTCTTCAAAGTTCAGGTCGCCAAGGTCTGATAGAGGTGAGAGATGAGCTCTTTTAAGCAGTTAATTTCGGCCACGTTGTTGGCCATGGTGCTGACCGGCTGTGGCGGTATCCCGGTCAAGCCGTCCGGTTTTTTGGCCAGCCACGATGGATTTAAAGAGCGCGAATGGAGTGTAGGCCTGGCGTCTATTAAAGCGCTAAAAGTTGACTATCATCAAAGCAGCTACAGCCCATTCGTGACCAGCTTGTCGAGCGAACAGCCCTGGTCAAAACTGAGTAGTGAAACCTGGTCAAGTTTTGGCGCTGATCAACAAACATCGGCAGGCATGGGACTAGATCAGACCCGTTTGCTTGGCCGGTTCGATCACACGGAGGTTCGTGGCTTCACAGAGCCGGTGCCAGCGTTTACCTGATTCGTCGTAGTAGATGGCATCCAGGGGCGCTGCGTCCTGACATGCCAGCTCCTGTTGGCAGGCAATGTAGTAGGAGTAAGAGTCTTTGCCGGTAATGTAGTCGAAAAATGATCCGAGGCGTGCACCCCAGAATGCGATCGACTTATAATCGGATGGTTTGCGTGCATTGTTCATGTTGCTGCCTCTTTAGCGTTGTAGGTCACCACGTAATACCCGGTTCTTACGTAACAATGGGAAACAGCGTTTCGCTTTAACGCTGATGAAACTATATTAATGACCCCGATGAGGCATAGCTAATGATCAACGGGAATATTGGATATGCAGGCAGTCTCTGAGTTATGGGGGAACTTTGCTGCGGAAAAAGTCTGAATAAAACTGGAGCAGTTTAACGATCTATCGAGTCAAGCTGATAAGAGTGATGCTCTAGCCGGTAAGCGCCCAACGCTGACGCCCAGACTGATGTCTGCTTTGAGGAATTTGGATCGATGCAGCAGAGCTCTGGCCTGCTGGCTCTCAATGACCGGAACGGGCGCATCTACGGAAGTCAGTCGAACTCGCAGCAACCATCCACTATTGAGCTGTAAATAACCCACACACCCATCTCTAGATTGAATTTGGTTCATGCGGGGAGCCCCAAGGCAAGCTGATCATCGACTTAGCATACCTCAATGCTGACGGCAGCCAAGTCGCAACAGCGGTCGTAGCCAGGCAAAGACTGGGGGGCTGCTTGTGTCGATAAGAGCCACTGACTGGCGTTCAATTCGTCAGCTCCGAATGACCGCAATGGGCGCATAAGCGGTAGCTAGGAGTGCCCAGATTCATATCAACTTCTAAGCTGTAGATGCTTTCCTCGTCCATCCTAGGATTGAATATCGCTCATGTTCAGCAGTTCAAAGTGACCTGATCTGCGATCCAATATACCTGAAGGATAACCACCGTTTTAGAGCACATCTTGCTGCTACAAAGCGCTCAGTGCGAGCCACTCTGAAGTAGCCTTCCTATTTCAAGAAGATTGATGCAGGGAGGGAGTGGCTGAAATCAGGTGTCGAACTCGGGAGCACCGACTCCTGACGCGGGACAAGCTCATTGGCCGTTCGCCCTATGGATAGCCGGGAAGCACTCACGAGTGCGCGCCAGGATTAAACAAGAAAAACCCGGCGCGGGGCCGGGTTCTCACCCCCCCAATTCGGTGGTTAACGAGGACGTTACCGCACAACCTGTGCTGGGTATCGCTTTTTTTAGCCACCCATGCGGTGGATAATTTCGGGGCCTGGCTTTGAAAGCTGGAAGTAAGTAGGCTTTGTTGGGCGAACTCTCTCTCGAAACGTGTTGCTATTGTATCGTCAGTCAAAAAAGCTTCCAGCGATGGTCTGAAACTGCGGTCTGTCACCGTCGTAAGTTTGGTAAACCTGTTACGCACAACTCACAGCAATAATCGTCGTCACCCTTGTTGCTGCGCGATTTTCTCCGAGTCTTTTTCTCTTTGATCTCACTTGATTCGGCCTCGGCGGTTTTCTTCTGACGATCCTTGCGGATCGCGTCGGCTTGCCACTCGCGCCGCATTTTGCCAGCTGATTCGATGCTTTGAGTGTGACGCGATCGACAGACTCGATATGATGCTTTTTATCCGCATCCTCTCTTTCTAGTTCCCTTTTTGTGCCCTCTAGGGAAATAGGATGGACTCCCCTCTATCGGCATCTAGGTGCCAGATAGGAATTCTAGCAACCAATCAAACAGAGGGAGTCCATTGCTGCTCGGTCACGACGGCCCCGCTGAGCATTTTAAGTGGCATCAACTGAGATCGAAATGGGCGACCGCCCGCAGCGTTGCTGCAGCCGGATCGTTCGGGCCGCTGGCACGCTATCAAGGGTCTGCTCTGGCATGGAAGCGAAAGCGGCCGTCCCGGACCTCCATTATCACTGCACTCTTCACCGGATCACCCGTGTCACCGTAGGCGATCTTACCCGTCACTCCCTGATAGACATCGATCGCGGCCAGACCATCGCGGATCGAGCGGGCGTCGCCCCGCCCCTGCTGCTGTGTAGCCTGGGCCAGTAGCCCGAAAGCATCATAGGTCAGGGCCGCGACATCGTCGGGTGCCCTGCCAAAGGCTTGCCGATAACGACTGATAAATTGCTGGGCCCTGTCGTCGGCGATATCGGCGGCATAGTGCGTGACAAAAAAGGCCCCCTCGATGGTCCGGCGGTGAACCTCCGGGATCTGCCCCCAGGTGTCACTACCGATCAGCAGCGCCTGGATGCCCAAGGCTCTTGCCTGGCGCACCTGGTCAGGAACCTCGTTGTGATAGTTTGGCAGAAATAGCGCCTCGGCTGCGCTGTCCGCAATCCGGGACAGCTGGGCACTGACATCGGGAGCGTCGCGAGTATAGGATTCAAAGGCCACGATCTTTCCTCCCAGCGCCTCGAACCGAGACCGGAACTCCTCCGCCAGCCCTCGGTTGTACTCGCTGGCGATATCAAACAGTACCGCGACCTTGGCAACTGCCATGCTGTGACGGACGAAGCGGGCCATCACCTGGCCCTGAAAACTGTCGATGAAGGCCACCCGAAAGACCCACTGCTTACCCCGGGTGGTATCAGGATGGGTTGACCAAGGGCTGATCAGGGGTACCTGTGCCCTTTCGGCCACCTTAGCCGCGGCAATGGCATTGCGGCTCGCCTGGGGTCCGATGATAGCGCTGACCCGGTCTCGGTTGATCAATCGCAGGGCCGCACTGACCGACGCTTCGGCCCGGTCCTCGCCATCCTCGATCTGCAACTCCAGCCTGAAGCGGCCACCGTCGAGAGACAGACCACCCCGGGCGTTGATCTCATCCACCGCCAACTGCGCGGCCTCCATCGACGACTTGCCAACCTCTGGAATCTGGCCGCTAAGTGGCGCGATCAGGCCGATCCGAATGACCTGCTGCTCGGTCGCGGGGTCGCTGCAGCCGATCAAAGCAAACAGTACCAGAACCATCAACATTGGACGCGCCATCGTCTAATCCTCAACCGAGGGCTTTCGCCCCATCAGAATGTAGGTGTGCATCTGGCCTTTACCCTTCACCTCGATCATGCCCCGATCGCCAAACTCATACCCATCCTTGAGGTAGGCGTAAGAGGCTTCGGTGACCTGGATATGGCCATCGAGCCCCTGGGACTCCATACGTGCCGCTGTATTGACCGCATCGCCCCAGACGTCATAGATAAACTTCTTGGTCCCGATCACCCCGGCCACCACCGAGCCACTGTTGATGCCGATGCGTATGCTCAGGTCGGCCTGGTGTCGGCGGTTGAACTCGGCGATTGCTGCCAGTATGCTCAGCGCCATTTCGGCGACCCGCTGCGCATGGTCGTCCCTGACTTGAGGCAGACCGGCAGCGACCATATAGGCGTCACCGATCGTCTTGATCTTTTCTAACCCTAACTGTTCACTCAATTGATCGAATTCCGAAAAGATTTCGTTGAGCATACTGACCAGCTCCGCCGGCGGCAGATTGGCGGACAACGGGGTGAAATTAACGATGTCGGCAAACAGGATGGTCACCTCGGCAAAGCTGTCGGCGATGCTGTCCTCCCCCATCTTCAGCCGCTGGGCTATTGGCGCCGGTAAAATATTAAGCAGCAGCTGCTCGGACTTTTCCTGCTCGGCTGTCAGCGCTTCCAGGGTCTCTTTAAGACGGTCAAGCATGTGGTTGAAGTTTTCCGCCAGGATACCGGTTTCATCTTCGGTCAATACCGGTGCCCGATGATCCAGGTCACCCGCGGCAATCTTATGAGTCGTTTCCGTTACTGCCCGTATCGGGCGAGTGATCTGACGAGCAATCAGGTAGATACCCACCGCCAGCACGGCGACCGCCAGCAGTCCGATTCCAACCAGCATCCAACCCAGGCGGGTAGCGGGTGCCAGTGCTTCCGATACCCGTATTTCGGTCAACAAGGCCAGCCCGAGTTCCGGCAACCAGCGATAGCTGCCGATCACCGCTACCTGGTCGTGGTTAGAATAGAGCCCCGCACCGGTATTGCCGTCAATGGCGGCATCGATACCTTGGCTGTGCGCCCCACGGGGGTAAGCGGCCAGGCCAAAGCGCTCCGGTGACAGAAACCGATAGTGGGCATCGACCAGAAACGACTCACCGCTCTGCCCTAGTCCGGTCCGCCTGCCAACAATTTCGACCAGTACCGGCAGCCGGATTTTGGCGGCGAGTACGGCCAGAGGGGTCCCTGCTGAACTGGTCAGGGGGGTTGCCACGGTCAGCGTGGGCGCGCCAGTATCGTCCTCCGGATAGACCGGCTGAACATAGGTAGCCAAACGTCCCCGGGTAAAGAAATTGTCGCTGAGGCGATAGGCACGCTCATGCTCGGGATCGGTGGACAGCAACACCTGTCCACCGACATGACTCAGCAGCTGCAGCTCCGTCAGATCCGAGGCCGCAGCCGTACCATAGTCGAGAAAGGTGGAGCGGAACAACTGATCGGCCAGCCCCAGATAGGCGGCCTGGTACTCGGGCGTCCCCCGCTGCTGTACCAGTAGCCCGGTTACCGCCTGCCGCAATGGATCGAGCCCGGCTATCTTCTCGACGACCGCCGCCTGGTCGGCGATAAATCGATCGATCTGCAGCTCCTTATGGTCTGCGATCACCTCAAAACGAGCGATCGCCATCTGCTGCAGCGTGACTGTCGCCAGCAGGTAGGAGACCGCCGCCAACGCCAGCACCACCGGGATGGAGACCAGCAAAAAATAGGCTGTCATTCTGGCTTTCAGACTCTTTTTCAAAAGTCTCATAACAATCGTCCCTCGAAGGATCTGCGCAGGCGCTGTATCCCGGCTTTGCTCGTCTGGATGCACCAGCAAGCAGGGCCGTCTCTATCAAGACTAGCGGGTTTAGCCTCTGTCTGAGAAAAACCCTACACTGAACTAAACTGGGTATAGCTGTGCACCGTTGACCCCAGCACCAATCTAGGTGGCGCTGCCAGCCGTATTACCTACCCCGACCGTCACGCTCAGGAGTAGCAAGCATGGTTCACAGACCCGCCGAGCGGCAACCAGACCCTAATCGGCGTCCGAGGTTTAACCGACGCCGCTTACTCCGGGCCGGAGGCGTCTTGGGAGCGGCCGCCCTGCTGCCGTGGTCCCTGGTACCAGCAGCCCAGTTAACGCCATTACGTATTGGCGTGCTGGGGCCTTTTAGCGGGCCTGCCAGTAGTACCGGCCAACAGATTCGGCAGGGGGTGCTGATGGCACTCGATGATGCTCAGGCCGATAACGAGCTGCCGATCTCCATCGACGGTATCCCGCATCAGCCCGAGATCGTCTGGGTGGATAGCGGCTCGGACCCCGACAAAGCCGTTGCCGCCGTGCGCCACGCGATCACCCAGCAAAAGGTGGCGCTGATGGTAGGTGGCTGGCACTCAGCGGTGGCCTTGGCCGTGATGGATACCGAGGTGCCCTATCACATCTTGCATCTGGGCAACCTGGGAGAGGCTCAGGCGATCGCCGACAGAGTCCGCCGGTCACCCGGTAAATACCGCGGCTGGTTCAAAGGCTGGCCGGCCCCTGCCAGGTTGGCCGCCCGCTATGGTGAACCGCTGCGCCATTTTATCGAGCGTGGCCTGTGGCGACCGGCTAACAAGCGGGCCGCGGTGATGGTGGAGGACAGCCCTTATGGCCGCAACTGGGGGGATGCCCTGATCGGCAGTCTTAAGGCGGCAGGCTTTGATCCCCTGCCCTATGACCTGTCTGCGCCAGAGCAGACCGATT
The DNA here is from genome assembly GCA_036964625.1 of Motiliproteus sp. Taxonomy (GTDB): domain Bacteria; phylum Pseudomonadota; class Gammaproteobacteria; order Pseudomonadales; family Balneatricaceae; genus Motiliproteus. The sequence goes on along the minus strand of JBALTG010000002.1, from coordinate 29,958 downwards.
TCAGTGTGCTGCTGCAGCGCTACAAAAAAGAGCAGGTTTCGCTGGTAGCCATGACCAGCACTGGCGCTGCTTCCGCCACCCGCTTCGTCCAGCAGTTTCGCCGTCAGGGGCTCAACGCGCTGCTGCTCAGTCATGGTCTGAGGTGGACCGGCAATTGGCATCAACTAACCGGTGACAGCTCCGATTATGTCGTCAGTATGGACTCGGCGATGCCTATCGCACTCTGGCAGCAATGGTGGACCCTGAGATACCGGGCTCGCTACCAACAGCCCCCCAGCATCGCCGCCGCAGGGCTGCACTACGACTATACCAGGATGGCGCTGAGGATCATCAGCGCCACCGCCAGCCTCGATCTCGACAGCCTGATCCAAACCATCTACCGCACGCCTTACCGAGGGGTTTGGAATCGTTATCGTTTTACCGATAACCCGGCACTGCAGGCCGCGGCGCCCAACGAGGTGATGACGGGCAGTTTCATGGAGGGTTTCTTTATCCCCATGGTCCAGTTGTTCGGGGGGGAAGCTAAGATTATCTGGCCACCGAAATATATCGATCAGCGCTTCATGCCGCCGCAGGGCTGACCCGGTGCTTGGCGGTGATAATTCACCAGGCTGGTGTTTGAGCAGGACCGATAATGATGGGAGCTAGCCATGCATGATACCTTTTTTCTGGTTCTCGGTTTGGTCGGGTTGCTGACCATCGCCAGCCTGCTGCTGCCGCTTGCCAATCGCATCAATTTCCCCTACACGGTACTGCTGGCCCTGGCCGGCAGTCTGCTGGGCGTACTGGTTTTGGCTTGGACGGAGCCGGATCGGGTAGGCCTGCCCGGAGATTTCCTCAATGCACTCGAAACGCTGGATATCACCTCCGAGGTGGTGTTTTTCGTCTTTCTGCCGGCGTTGATTTTCGAATCGGCGCTAAACATCAATGCCCGCCACCTGATGGCAGACCTCGGCCCGATTCTGCTGCTGGCGGTAATCGGCCTGCTGATCTCCACCCTGGTGGTGGGGTTCGCGGTGTGGAGCATCTCAGCGATGGGGCTGGTCGTCTGCCTGCTGATCGGCACTATCGTCTCGGCCACCGACCCCATCGCCGTGATCGCCATCTTTAAGAACCTGGGCGCGCCCAAGCGTCTGACGATCCTGGTGGAGGGGGAGAGCCTGCTCAATGACGCCACCGCTATCGTAGCCTTTACCATCCTGGCGGCGATTCTGGTGGGTGGTACAGAATCCAGTCTGCTATCAGCTGCCGGCCGCTTCCTGGTCGTATTCCTCGGTGGCATTCTGGTCGGGTTGGTCAGCGCCTGGCTGATGGCCTCCATCATCGGCCGCCTACGCAATCTGCCGTTGGTGGAGATCACGCTGACCATCTGCCTGGCCTATCTCAGTTTTCTGCTGGCCGAGCACTACCTGCATGTCTCCGGCGTGATGGCGGTGGTAACCGCGGGACTGATGATCAACTCATTCGGCCGCACCCAGGTCTCCCCAGAAACCTGGCACGCCCTGACCGAGACCTGGGAAGAGCTGGCGTTCTGGGCCAACTCGCTGATTTTCTTCCTGGTTGGGCTGCTGGTGCCCAGGGTGCTGGCGGAAGTCAACGCCGCCAGCGCCATCGCCCTGGCGGTTCTGACCCTAGCGGCCTTCCTCGCCCGCGCCCTGGTGCTATTCGGCGTGCTACCGGCGCTAAGCCAATTAGGATGGGGGCAGCGGATCAGCCCGGCGTTCCGCACGGTGATGTTATGGGGCGGCTTGCGAGGCGCGGTCTCCCTGGCGCTGGCGCTGGTGATCCTGGAGACCCCCGCCATCAGCGCCGAGATCAAGCAGTTCGTTGCGGTACTGGTCACCGGTTTTGTACTGTTTACGCTGTTTGTCAACGCCCCGACCATGGGCATGGTGATGCGTTTCTTCGGTCTCGACCAGCTTGCCCCCGCCGAACAGGCTATCCGCAACCGGGTGATGGCGTTGTCACTGTCGCACATCCGCGAGGGGCTTGAGCGGGCAGCGCGGCAGGAAAGGATCGCCCCCGCTATCGCCACCGAGATCGCCAACGAGTACCAGATTCGCCTCGATGCTGTGGAATCCACCCTGACCGCCGCAGGTGAGCTTCCCGACGAACTGATCCAGCAGGTCGGCCTCACCACCCTGGTCAACCATGAACGCTATCTGTACCTGAAGCACTTCGCCGAGGGGTTGATCTCGGCAACAATCACCCGGATCCTGATGGCACACGCCGATGACCTGCTGGACGGTTTGAAGGCCCGTGGCGTTGCCGGTTATCAGGCCACCGCGAAACAACAGCTGCAGTTCGGTCCGCTGCTACGGGGCGCCTTGCTGCTACAGCGCCGGCTGGGCATCGATTTGCCTCTGGCACGCGCCCTGGCCAATCGATTCGAAGTGCTGCGGGCGACCGAGACCCTGGTCACAACACTGATCGACTACAACCAGGACAAGATCCCCGCACTGCTCGGCGATACCGCGGCAGCCGAATTGGCTATCAAACTCAGCAACCGCCTGGCCGCTACCCGGCAGGGGCTCGAAGCGCTCGCTCGACAGTATCCCGACTATGCCGAGACCCTGCAAAAAAGGCACCTGGCTCGCGTCGCCCTGCGCCTCGAGGAGGCGGATTACCGGCGGATGCTCGCCGATCAGGTGATCAGCCAGGAGGCGTTCAACGACTTGGGGCGGGATCTGGATCGGCGCGCCCGCACCCTGGATCAGCAGCCCCGGTTGGATCTCGGGCTGGAGCCGCAAAAACTGGTGGCCCGAGTCCCCTTCTTCGCCGGCCTCCCCGCCAACCGCTTAATGGCCATCGCCAAGCTACTGACGCCCCGGCTGGTGGTTCCCGGCGACAGGATTATCCGCCAAGCTGAGCCCGGAGAGTCGATGTATTTCATTTCCAGTGGCGCGGTGCAGGTCGATATCGCTCCGGAACCGGTCTGCCTGGGCAGTGGCGACTTCTTTGGTGAGATGGCCCTGTTGACCCAGGAACCCCGCAATGCCGACGTTACAGCCATCGCCTACTGTCAGCTGCTGATGCTGCCGGTGCAGGCCCTGCATGGGCTGTTGGCCGATCATGCCGACCTGAGGGAGTGCCTCACCCGCGCGGCCAGTGCCCGTCTGAACCCCGACCTCCTGATTGCGAAAGTGCCGCTGTTTGCCGACCTGGCTAACGATCAGATCGCCGCGATCAGTCGCCTGTTAACGCCACTGTTGGTGGCGCCCGGCGATCGCGTGGTACACCAGGGAGACCCCGGCAACAGCCTGTACTTTGTCGCCACCGGCGCGGTGGATGTTATGGTGGAGCCCGCCCCCCGGTCACTTTACCCCGGCGACTTCTTCGGTGAAATTGCGTTGCTCACCCAGCAACCCCGCAGCGCAGATGTGATCGCCACCCGATACAGCCAGCTGCTGATGTTAAAGGCCGATGATTTCCAGCAGCTGCTGGCAAGCCACCCCGGCTTGCGCGACCAGATCAACCAAGTCGCCCGTCAACGCTTAGGCATCGAGACCGGTAGCCTAGTGATCGGCAGCCAAGTAATCAGCAGCGAAAGCGGGCCACAAGATACAACAGCCTCGGCTACCGCCCGCCAAATAACAAACCCGCCGTCGGCGGGATTATCTATCGAAGGGATCAGTCCCATGAATAAAAACCGTTTTGGTGCGCTCTGCTCGCGCTGCTGCATCGAGCACAACGCGGCGGATTCTGCGACCCTCTTTGCCGAATTGATCCAGCGCTACTCAGAACCCCAGCGTCACTACCATACCTGCGCTCACATCGAACACTGCCTGGAACAATTTGATATGGCTAAATCACAGATGAGCAGCCCCGATGCCGTTGAGATGGCGCTTTGGTTTCATGATGCCATTTACCAGCTCGAGGTGCCGGATAATGAGCAGCAAAGTGCCGACCTGTTCCGGGCCCGGCTGGGTGACCGGATCGATCCTCAGTTCGCACAACAGGTGGTCGAACTGATTCTGTTAACCACCCACCAGGCGATCCCCGCCCCTGGGGACGGCCAGTATATGGTGGATATCGACCTGTCCAGTTTCGGGCTGCCCTGGCAGGCCTGCCGACGAGACGCCCTGGCTATTCGCGCTGAGCATCCCGACCAGCCGGATACGACCTTTTTTGCTCAGCAGAACCGGTTTCTGCAATCATTGCTGGATCGGCCTCAGATCTACGCCTCCGAGTGGTTCCGTAATCATTACGAGTCGCAGGCCCGTGGCAATATACAGCGACTGATGACCGACCCGGTCGGGATGAATCGGGAAATGCGATGAGCCCGCTGGCGCAAAGGGGGGGATCGGCAAAATTGACGGTTCGGAGCGGTTTATCGTGTCGCTTCAAGTATAGGAAGAATAAAAGCCCTTTTCCCGAAAATTCACACCTCCTGAGCCCACCCCTTGGGTTACATTTATATTGAGGCAAGTCGCACACGCCCCCTCGACTGGCAGATGCCCAAAAGTAGACCTACACTTAGCAGTGTCGTTAGCGGATCACCCTTACGTTGACGACCCACGGGCGGTGCCACACAATCCTGGCATGAACCTCCGCCCGTTCTATCCAATTCCCGCCCACTCTATCCAATTCCCGCCCACTTATGAAATTGCTGTGCCGGTCGCATAGCCACCAAGTGCAGTCCGACAGCCACTCCTGAGCACAGACAGCCCTCAACAACGACCCGCAGAAACGCCTTAATTGAGCAGCTTTAACCCCGGAGGCAAGCTTTCACCGTAGATCTTGCGGTTATCGGAATCATCCAATTCGGTGACTTCGGTGACCATCGCGATCCATTTTGGCGAAACCTTGCAGGCTTTCAGGGCGGCGGCGATAGCCAGGCGTAATTCGGGGTCAAGATCGCGGCTGCGGTCACCACTCACGCGCGCCATCACCACGGTAGCAAACGCAGCCTGAGGTTGCTTGTTCCAGTCTTTTTTCAGCAACTTCGGTATCCACGCGGCCAGGGTGTCCTGATCGATCAAATTATGAGCGCTGCCGTGCAATGGAATACGACTGCCTATTCGACCCAGAGCCACCCAGCTGTTTTGATTTTCGCCGGGTTTTTCCAGGCGCTTTAATAACCAACCACCCAACTCCTGCTTCTTCTCCGACGGCAACCCTTCGAGGGCGGCCACGAGCAATACCATGCCCTCGTATGATTTATATTTCAGCTCGGTCTGGAGCTTGCGGTTACGCTCCGCAGCAGGATTGATGAATTTGGCCACCTGTTTGTGCAGCTGCATTTGCTGATCGACATTTAGACCACCGGCCACCCTGCGCCAGAAAGCCCACCATTGGTTCCAGTCCGGATTGCTCTTGTCGAACTGCAACCCCTGCTGAAACAACGGCCAGATCTGCTCCAAGCGCCAATCATCCAGTGGGTAGCCCAAGCCGGGGCGCAGGCAAAATCCGGTCAGATTAAACCACACCTGTTCATGCTGTTGCGAGCGACGTCGGCGCCCCCGGTGCTCGATAAACACGTCAGCCAAGGCGCGAAGCAGCGGCACATCCCAACTCTCCCGCGGACCCAGCAGGCGCTCAAGACTGACCCGCAGCTGCTTCAGCGACTTGGTATCAGCGGCCTGCAGTGACTTACCGTACACATCCTCCACCAACTGCCGGGCGCTTTTGAATTCTGCGGGCAATCCTGCTAGTTCAGCCGCCTGGATTCCGGCTCGCTGGGCTTTTCGTACCGGGAATTCCAGTTGCCAACGACGCGCAGAATCCTCTGCGGCCACACACTCCAGCCCTAGGGTGCCGACCTCGGTCAGGGTCGCAACCAACCCCACCTCAACATCGGATTTACCTCCCTCTGCCGGGATGGCGGCCATCAGGGGCGGTAAGGCCTGAAATTGCGGATCGTCCAATGGCGTCAGTGTTCCCGGAGGGGGGGTGTCATCGGACGCCGAAGACACCAGCTGAAACTGCACCGGCTGCCCGAGGCTGAGCACGAACTGGCGCTCCGGCAAAGGTATTTCAACCCCGGGCTCAGAGCCCCGGGGCAGCAGGCAGATACCTTGCGCAGCGGTGTCGGGCGTGTCTTGATCGAGCTTGAGAAAGTAACTCCGTGCCGAGCCGCCACCGATACGCACGCCCCTGCCCCGCCGCGCCAATCCATGAGCCACCGCTCCGCAGGCTACCGCCAGATCCGGGCGGCTGTTTTCAAGCGCGGTCACCGGCTGACCCCGCCAGCTTGAGACCAGATCGCGGAGGCGCTTTTCAAGCACCCCGCCTTTAAAAAAGCCGCCGTTCAGCAACAGTGCGTCGGGCACCCAGGAAGCGCTATCGGGCTGATCCGCAAAGGCCTCTCGACTGACCCGCTCGTGGTGGTGCAGGAACGCCGCCAGCTGACGGCTAATCGCCGGATCTGAGGCGTAGGGCAAGCCAAACTCCCTCACCGCTCGTTGGCTCTGCTGCGGCATGTCGGTGAGTTCTGTCAGCGGAACAAACCCTTCCAGGGCTAAGGACTGGGTTTTCTCTCGGCTCAATTCGTGGCTCCGCGCGCCACCAATCAGCCGCGCCCCCGCGCCGAGAACCGTGACCTTGGCGGTCTCGGGCGCGTCCGTTGCCAGTAATTTTTCCTTGGCAAAACGGGTCTGCTGAATTAGCTGAGAAAGACTGGAAGCCCGCAACCGCTTGCCCGATGCGAGCAGCCCGTGCTCGACTTGGTGCGCCAAAGCAAGGTCGAGGTTGTCGCCGCCCAGCATCAGGTGGTCACCGACCCCGATACGATCGAGCCGAGGCTGGCCAGCGTCAAAACCCAAGCGCACCAGACTGAAATCCGAGGTGCCGCCGCCCACATCGCAAATCAGCAACAGTCGATGGCTACGCAGAATATCTTTAGCCAGGTCACCCTGGAGCGAAACCCAGTCGTAACAGGCCGCAGTAGGCTCTTCGAGCAACAGAATTTTGGGCAAACCGGCGAGCCTGGCCGCCTCGACGGTTAATGTCCGGGCCAGATCCCCGAAAGAGGCTGGCACGGTCACGATCACTTCCTGCTGCTCCAGCGGCTGGCTCAGATGGTCGGCATTCCAGGCCGCCCGGATATGTGCCAGATAGGAGGCCGTCGCCAGTACCGGAGAAACCTTGTCGACCCCTTCGGCGCCGGCCCAAGGTAGAATCGGCGCCGTGGGGTCGGCCTGGTCGTGAGACAACCAGCTCTTGGCGCTGACCACCGAGCGCCCTTCAACTTTACCGCTCAGCTCCCGCGCCCACTCGCCGATGATCACCCGAGGTAACTCAGCCTCCAGTTGCGCTGCACTCCAGGGAAGTTGCAGATCCCCCGGGGGGATTTCATCGGCGCTGGGGTGATAACGAAACGACGGCAGCAACGGCAGTCGCGCCACCTCTCCGGCGGCGACCAGCTGCGGGATCGCATAGACTTGCGGCGGAGCGATGGACTGGCCTTGCTCATCCAAACCACTGTACGCAACCACGGTGTGCGTGGTGCCGAGATCGATTCCGACTATGAATTTTGGGTGGGGTGACATCATCGTGCAAGTTTACCTGTAGATCGGAATCGAGAGGTCATCGCGACCACCGGCTGGCGCATTCCGGTAGCCGTAGAGGGGGGGATCGCGATGCGGCAGGTACCCGCTATAAGATAAAAGGTACAAGCTATAAGGTTTCGAGGCTGCTTATTTCCAGCCTCCTAAGCCTCGCGAACATCAAACTCCACGTGCCAGCGCTGGCTGCCATCCAGGGTCACCGCTTCCAGGCATAGGGTGCCAATTTCGGTGACTCGGCTGACCAACCGTACCGGCACCACATCCCCCGCTTTGCGGCCTTCGGTGGGCAGGTTGGCCTGAATTTCCGGCAGCGCTTCCAACTCCTCAGGGTCCCAACAATCCAACTGGAGTCCAGCCTCGTCATCGCGCCGCGTGGTCGAACCAAAGAAATTAAACCGCACCGGCTCGCCGACAACCAGCCCAAACTCCCGCTCCTGCAGCGCCACTTCTGAGCCTTCTTCCATCCCGAACGGGGCGATGCAGAGTGCTTCGAGAGGGGCGTCCATACCCGGGATCGCTGGCATGGAACTTTCGATGCCAATGTAATAAGCACTTGCGGTACCGCCACGAATACGCACGCCCTGGCCCTGACGCACCTGACCGTAATACGCGGCACCGCGTGCTACCGCAAGATCAAGATCCAGCCCGTGCAACAGGCGGGCTTCATCGGCCCCAGCACTGCTGAGCCAGAGGTTGATCTGGTCCAGTGTGCGCTCGGAAAGTTGCGGCGCCTTGAACACGCCGCCGTTCAAGAGAATGGCGGAGGGCTGGATAAAGTCCCCTTGGGATTGACCCAATAGCTCGTCAGCAGCACCCTGCTGGCGGCTCAAGAAGGCGGCCAGATGACGCGACACAGCAGGGTCTTTGGCATAGGGCAGACCGAGCTGATTGAGCGCGCCGCGGGTTTGTTGCGCCGGATGCTCGTCGATTTCGACCAGAGGAAAGAAACCTTCGATCAACGTTTCGGTCACCTCGTCACGAGTCAGCTCGGTGCGCAGAGTGCCGCCGATCAACTTGGATCCCCGACTGGGAACCACAATCGGCACCACGTCTAACGCGGGATCGGCTAACAATTGTTCCTTGGCGTCGCGGCAGCCATGGGTCATTCCCAGGATCTGCCAGGGCTGCAGATTCTTGCCCTGTTGGGCGAGTTTGGCTTTTATCCGATAGGCCAGAGCCAAGTCCATGTTGTCGCCACCGAGCAGAATATGCTCACCGACGGCGATGCGATCCAGCACCAGATTGCCGCCACTCTCGCTGACCGCGATGAGCGACAGATCCGTGGTACCGCCACCCACATCCACCACCAGAATGATATCGCCGACAGCGACCTGCTCACGCCAGTCGGTACCGCAATTATGCAGCCAGCTATAGACCGCCGCTTGCGGTTCTTCGAGTAACGTAAGCTGTTGGATTCCCGCGATCCGAGCCGCTTCGGCGGTTAACTCGCGCGCCCCCGGATCAAAAGACGCTGGCACCGTCAGGATGACCTCCTGATCCCTCAGGGGCGCATCGGGAAAGCGGTGATTCCAGGTATCCCGCAGGTGTTCCAAAAAAGCGGTCGTCGCGTCCAGAGGGGACACTTTCGCGACCTCTTCCGGGCTGTTCAGCGGCAAAAACGCTTCATGCCGGTCGATACCCGCGTTACACAGCCAGCTTTTAGCACTAGAGACCAGCCGCATCGGCGTTTTACTGCCCAGATTGCGCGCCAGCTCACCCACCAGGAACGCCGGGTTCTCGCTCCAGGGAAGCACCAGATCAGCGCTGTTGAGTTCCTGATCGTGGGGCTGATAGATAAATGACGGCAACTGAGTTTGTGCCTCAACCGCCCCAGGCTGGGTCAGCTGAGGGATAGCTACAATCTCAGGGAGTGCGCCCTCTTCGGCACTGAGTTCAACGTAAGACAACACACAATGGGTAGTGCCCAGGTCGATACCTACCGCATAACGCGCGCTTTGATCGGCATCACTCATAATTCGACCTCTGCTGGCGCCAGGATGCGAACATCATGGCCTTTTGCCAGCTGGGGCAAGCGCACGTCCGTGACTTTCCAGCCGCGATGCACCAGGGTACCGGTGAACGGCGCCGAACCCACGACATTGCCCGTCAGTCGTACTTCAGAGGCGTCGAATCCAGCCGCCAGCGTCAGTCGGCTCTCTTCTTCCTCGCTACGAATCGGTGAAAGAGAAAAGTAGCTCGAAACCGCTTTGGTGCTGCCCTCATGCACCACCCGCGCGGCGGCACCGATATCCGCATCCGAGTAGCTGCTAAGGTCTTCGTGGACGAAGTCCAAAAAGCGCGCTTCTTGCTGCAATAGAGACAGCAGCTGCAAGGCTGAGTCAGGCGTAGTGTCTTTTAATATGGAGGGGCTGGCCGCTGGCTCGGCTGGGACCGATTGTTGCTCTGATGGCTGCCCTGAGGACTCAACATCAGCCTCAGGAGATTTACGCATCAGGCCAAAAAACAACGCCAGGGCGATTGTGGCCAAAATCAGGTGCAGCGCATCAAAGGCAACGGGGATCATAATAAATTCAGTGGGCATAGCGGATTATCTTCCTTTATTAACCTGGAGAATCGTGGAATTGTTGTCATGTAGAATGCAAAACCCGCGCACAAGGGTTCAGTGTGACCGATGCCGTCTAACCGGCATACTACTGGATTAACAGCAATTTGCTGTCGCTAAAATTCATTTTTTCATTCTGCATCGCAGCATGATGGTATTGCAACGCTTAAAGATCAATATAAGACCAACGAATGCATCCGATTATGCCAGATCCGAGGGTCGAAGATGCAGCGTCTTGGGATTCAATCGCGTAATCCAACGGGTTCTGAACCACCCACCCAACCTCGCCCTGGTCTTTCCGACAAATAAGACTTAAAAGACAACAATTTGGATATTGTTAAAGCTCGCCTGCGTCCCACAAAGTTAAAAAGTTGCTAGGTCCTTAGTACAACCCCTATGCTGCGTCGCAGCAACTCTGCTTAGGCAGCGAACCTCAGACTCCTTTATGCCGCCCTTCACGCTAGAACTGGCAGCGCAGCCAATAAAAAACCCAGGTCAGCCTAGACTGAACCTGGGTTTTTTTACTCACCCTTGCGGGTGCGCACTACGATTAACTGTTAGCGTCAGCCAGCAGCGCATTCAGGGTAGCACTAGGGCGCATGATCTCTTTGATCGTGGACCGGTCTGCATGGTAATAGCCATAGCCTACCGCCTCAACAGGCTTACCCTGGGCCTGCTCCAGCTCCCCTACGATCTTCGCTTCATTGTCAGTCAGCGCCTTAGCCAACGGGGCGAATTCGGCAGCCAGTGCAGCATCCTCAGTCTGCGCAACGACAGCCTGGGCCCAGTACATGCCCAGATAGAAGTGGCTACCACGGTTATCCAGCTCACCCACCTTACGCGAAGGTGACTTATCATTGTCAAGCAAGACACCGGTCGCCTGATCGAGTGTTTTGGCCAGGATTTTAGCGCGGGCGTTGTTCTGCTTGATGCCCAGCTCTTCCAATGAAACGGCCAGTGCTAGGAACTCACCCAGCGAATCCCAACGCAGGTGATTCTCTTCATGAACCTGCTGCACATGCTTGGGCGCAGAGCCGCCCGCGCCTGTCTCATACATACCGCCACCCTTGAGCATCGGCACGATAGACAGCATCTTGGCTGACGTACCCAGCTCCATAATCGGGAACAGGTCAGTCAGGTAATCCCGTAAGACGTTGCCGGTCACCGAGATGGTGTCACGGCCACGCATCATTCGCTCCATAGTACGACGAATCGCTTCATCGTAGGTCATGATGCGGATATCCAGGCCGGTGGTGTCGTAATCCTTCAGGTAAGCGGTGACTTTCTTGATCAACTGGATATCGTGAGCACGGTTACGGTCCAACCAGAAGATAGCCGGAGTATCTGACTGACGAGCGCGCGTCACAGCCAGCTTAACCCAGTCACGAATCGGCTCATCCTTGGCCTGACAGGCACGCCAGATATCACCCTTCTCGACGTCGTGCTGCATCAGCACGGTGCCCGCTGCATCAACAACGCGCATGGTACCTTCGGCTTCAATTTCGAAGGTTTTGTCGTGCGAGCCGTACTCTTCGGCTTTTTTAGCCATCAGTCCCACGTTGGGCACGGTACCCATAGTGGTCGGATCGAACGCACCGTTGGTCTTACAGAAGTTGATCATCTCCTGATAGATAGTGGAATAGGTGCTTTCAGGCATAACGGCCTTGCAATCCTTGGACTTGCCATCAGGGCCCCACATCTTACCGCCGCCACGAATCATCGCAGGCATTGAGGCATCGACGATCACATCACTGGGCACGTGCAGATTGGTGATCCCCTTAACCGAATCAACCATCGCCATCTCAGGACGGTGCTCGTAGCAGGCATGGATATCCTCCATGATCTCTTCACGCTTGGAGCGAGGCAGAGATTCGATCTTCTCGTAGACACTGCTCAGGCCGTTGTTCGGATTCACGCCCAGCTTTTTAAACAGATCGGCATGCTTTTCGAACAGATCCTTGTAAAACACGGTTACCGCATGGCCAAATACGATCGGGTGAGACACCTTCATCATGGTTGCCTTTACGTGCAGCGACCACATCACCCCGGAATCTTTGGCGTCTTGCAGGGTCTGCTCAAAGAAATCCCGCAGCGCCTTGACGCTCATGCGCATACTGTCAAGGATCTCACCTGCTTCCAGGCTCAGCTCTTTCTTAACAACAACCGCACCGTCTTTAGCAACAAATTCGATCCGCACACCACCGGCATCACCCATGGTGATCGACTGTTCTCCTGAACGGAAATCGCCGTCACGCATGTAATCGGCGTGGGTACGTGAAGCCATGCTCCACTTGCCCATCCTGTGCGGGTATTTACGCACATACTGCTTAACCGCAGCAGGCGCGCGGCGGTCTGAGTTGCCTTCACGCAGGACAGGGTTGACCGCGCTGCCCAGCAATTTTGAATAACGGACCAGCAGCTCTTTCTCGGCATCGGTCTGCGGAGCCTCAGGAAGGTCAGGCAGTGCATAACCCTGGCCTTTGAGCTCAGCGATACAGGCTTTCAGCTGGGGTACAGACGCACTGATATTGGGCAGTTTAATGATGTTCGCGTTTGGATCCTGGGTCAGATTACCCAGAAACGCCAGACCATCCTCTACCTGCTGCTCTTTAGTCAGGAAGTCAGGGAAAGACGCCAGGATTCGACCTGCCAGCGAGATGTCGGTGACTTTTACATCGATACCGGCAGCAGTAGTAAAGGTTCGAACGATTGGAAGCAATGAGCAGGTCGCCAACGAAGGAGCTTCGTCGGTCAGCGTGTAATAGATGGTATGAGTATTGGTAGTCATTGTGTCCCCTTTGGTTTCCGGCTGGTAGTCAAGGACCTGTATAAGCAGCCCGCAGCTGCAGATTCAACAGGCTTGAGCCTCTGGATCAAAACTTTCGGGGCATATTCTATTGCACCTTGGTATGGATACTGAAGTAAAAAACGCAGTTTTTTAATCGGCTGCTACTAAATGATGAGTTTCTTGGATGACTACCAAATAAAACCCACCTAAAAGATACGATCAATAGACACAACCATATAAACATTAAAAACGCTATATAACAACAGCATATAGCAAACATGAGAACTAAGTTATCAGAACAGATTGTTGCTCAAGCCTTTTAACGACCAATAATTAAGCCGTTTTTTTGTAGGATAATTACAACACGTTCTCCCCGCATATCCCTCCCCCAGTACTGTTTTGAATAACGCTGAACACATTCCTCTGCTGAATATGCTGAGCTGTACGACACTGCCCAGGACACCCCTGGGTGCAGATTCAGCCCAAATGTAGCCGGGCTAATCCTTCCCAGGTTAGTCGCTATGATGATACCTTGACGTTAATGTGAACTTTGCGCGTTAACGCGTAACCCACAACATTCAATAATTAAAATAATACGAAATAAACCCTCAGATGAAAAATGGCTCCCCCCAAACCGCCCATATCCTGGTCGTCGAAGATGACTTTGCCTCTCGCGCCCTGCTAGTCAGCTATTTCGTAAAAGCGGGCTACCAGGTCAGCGAAACCGAACAGGCGGATAACCTGCCGGAACAGGTAGAGCAGCAGCAGATAGATCTGGTGCTGCTGGATATCAATCTGGGCGGCAAAGACGGCCTGACCCTGACCCGGGAGCTGCGCGCTCACTCTAAAGCGGGCATTATTCTGGTAACCAGCAAAGATGATCAGATCGATCGCATCGTGGGCCTGGAGATGGGGGCCGATGACTATGTCACCAAACCCTTCAACCCCAGAGAATTGCTGGTTCGGGCCAAAAACCTGTTATGGCGCATCCGCGATCAAAGGGGGGCGACCAAAGAGAGGGAAGACAAGCGCCATGTCTGTCGCTTCGAAGGCTGGGAGTTCGACCATCACAAGCGACTGCTGACATCACCTGAGCAGGTCAGCGAACGACTGCCCGAGGGCGAATTCATACTCCTCCAGGCCCTGATACGCAGTCCCGGCCTGGTACTCAGCCGCGACCAACTAATGGGTGCTATTCGCGACCGCGAGTGGATCCCCACCGATCGCTCGGTGGATGTCCTGGTCGGTCGAATTCGACGCAAGCTCAAGGACACCCCATCAGAACCGCAATTTATCCTGACCGCTCATGGGGTCGGCTATCTGTTTGCCGGTGAGCTAACCTAGAGGGTAACCTGATGCTGGAGCTGCCAGGCTATCAAGTTGTCGCTCAGCTGCATCAGGGGCGCACCTTCACTATTCGTCGGGCAATACGGCTATCCGACGATCTTCCTGTCATCATCAAACAACTCAATCCGGCAGCGCTCAATGCTGAAAACTTAAGCCGCTTACAGCACGAATACCAACTCATTTCAGGCCTTAACATTACCGGCATCAGTCACCCTCTGCTTCAGGAGTCGATGGGACACAGCTTGACCACCGTCTTTGCTGACCAGGGCGGCATTCCCGTCAATCAACTGATCGATCACCGAAAATGCCACTGGCATCACTGGCTACCGATCGCCATCCGCATCAGCGAAATACTGGAGCAGATACACGAAGCGGGCGTAACCCATAAACAGATCAATCCCTACAACATCCTGGTCAATCCGGAGACCGGTCATGTCGAAATCGTCGGCTTTTGTTTTTCAACCCGGCTCGGTAAAGAGCAGGCCGATTAGAATATTCCTTTGCTGCACTCCAAAAGCCTGCCCTATATTGCGCCTGATCAAACCGGGCGCATCAATCGCAGCATCGACTAACGCACCGACTTCTACGGCCTAGGCGCCACGCTCTACGAAATGCTGTGCGGCCAGCCGCCCTTTCGAGGCGATGACGATCTGGAGCTGGTCCACAGCCATATTGCCAAGTAGCCAACGGCTGCCACATATTGTAAATCAATCACTTCCAGAAGCTTTATCACAAATAATATTAAAGCTACCAGCCAAGGATACGGCCCAGCGCTACCTCTCCAGCTACGGTCTGACTCAAGACCTGCGACACTGCTTGCGCTGCTGGCAGGAAACGGCCTCTATCCCACTGTTTCCGATCGCGGCCGAAGATGTATCAGAATGCTTCGCCATCCCGCAAAAGCTTTATGGTCGGGTTGCCACCATCAATCAACTGAAACAGATACTCAATCGCCGAACCCTTGCTCACAGACCTGGCCGGGAAGCCCGCAATCCCCCAGCCGATGTCGACAGCAACCTGACCCGAGCGTTCAAGCCGCCCCGACCCGCCGCCCCTCAAGAGATGGTATTAATCAGCGGCTATGCCGGCGTCGGCAAGCCCAGCTTGGTTGATGCGATCCGGCAGACGATCAACCTGCACAACGGCCGTTTCATCAGCGGTAAATTTGACCAATTCCGACGCCACCACCCCTATTCCGCGTTCTTCCAGTCGTTGCAGAGCCTGATCCGCCAACTGCTCACCGAACCCGAGGATCAGATCGCCCACTGGCGCCAACAACTGAGCCGCGCCCTCGGATCCAACGCCCAACGGCTGCTACAGATAATCCCGGAACTGGCGCTGATTATCGGCCCACAAGAGTCCGCACCCAGCCCCTACCCTACCGAAGACCCCAGTCTTTTCGTACGCCTGTTCCATACCCTGCTGCAGACCTTTGCCCCCCTGAGCAACCGCTGGTGCTACTGTTTGACGACCTGCACTGGGCTGGTCAAGCATCGCTAGGCCTGATTAAATCCCTGACTCAAAACGGCCAGATACCGGCACTGCTGTTGATTGCCAGCTACCGTGACCACGAGGTAGGACCGGGGCACCCGCTTCGACTGCCCCTGGCGGAGCTGCAGCACGCCGAACTTCAGCTCAGAGAGATCGTCCTCGAACCGCTGCCCGCGGAGCAGATCACTCAGCTGGTCGCTGATACCTTGGGTTGCGAGCCGCGCCAATGCGCCACCCTGGCTCAGATATGCCTGCAGAAAACCAGTGGCAACCTGTTATTTCTAAAACAGTTTCTGTTATCACCGCATGAAAACGGACTGATCTATTTCCGGGCACACCGCTGGCACTGGGATGAAGCGGGCATTCTTAGCCAGCAGATGACCGACAATGTCGTGGATCTGCTGCTACATAAAATCCAGCGACTTACCCCTCGCAGCCGCAGGGCAACCCAATTAGCAGCCTGTATCGGCAGTACCTTTGACCTGCGCACCCTGGCGCTGGTGCTCGAACGCAGCCCCGACGAGACGGCTGCCGACCTCTTGCCGGCATTATCAGACGGACTGATTCAGCAACTGGATGACGACTATTCGCTCAGTTTTCATGCCGACAGTGGTAACAGGGTCTATCGCTTTGTTCACTACCGGATCCAGCAGGCGGCCTATTCTCTGGTACCCAACAACCAGCGCGAAGCCCTGCACTTAGAGATCGGGCTGCTGCTACAACAAAACCTCAGCCAGAAGGAGATCGACACCCGTACCTTTGAAATCGCCAACCATCTCAACCAGGCGCAGACGTTGATGACAACCCAGGCGCACCGGCTGAACCTGGCACAGCTAAACCTCAAAGCGGGCATGCTGGCACGTAATGCCGCCGCCATCGATGCCGCCTTCGAATACCTGCAGATCGGCCTGAAACAGCTCCCCGACGATAGCTGGCTGATTGACTACGATCTGGCCCTGGCGCTACATAACGCGGCGGTTGAGGCTGCTTATATCAAGGCCGACTATCCGGCGATGTAACCCCTGGCCGAACAGGTGCTCACTCAAGCGCATAACCTGTTAGATCAGGTGCGGGTCTATGAGATCTGCATTCAGGCCCAGGTTGCCAGAAACAAGTTCGATGGGGCCGTACAAACCGCCCTCAAAGTCATGCGTTTACTCGACGTTTCGCTGCCGCCAAAACCCTCCCGGCTACATACCTGGACAGGGCTATTGCGCACCCAGTGGTTGCTGAATCGCAACTCTTCAGAGACGATTCTGGCTGCTGAACCGATGCGAGATCCCCGTTATCTGGCCGTAATATCAATCCTGGTAAGTATGTTCGGTGCCATCAAATTCTCCAGCTCATCGTTGCGCCCTCTGGTGATGGCGAAACAGGTGGAGCTCTGCCTGCGCTATGGATTAACGACGGTCTCCGCCCAGGCATTTGCCGGTTATGGGGGGTGCTTTGCGGTCAATTCAACGCCATCGACAAGGGCTATGCACTGGGGCGATTGGCGATGCGTCTCGACCAGAAAACGACCTCTCGACAGGCACACCATCGCACCCTGTCGCTGTTCAATACGTACATCCGCCACTGGAAGGAACCGCTACACGAGAGCACCCAGTCACTCCTGCACGGCCACCAACTGGCAGTGGAGTGCGGTGATCTCGAGTGGGGCGCTTATTGCCTGGCCGCGCATATCCAGTTTGCGTTCCTGCAGGGAAAACGGTTACCGGATCTGCAGGCAACATTCGATGAACATATCCACTGGTTACGTCAATCAGGTCAAAAACAGTCCATACAGTACTCGCTGATCACACTGCAGGTTATCGACAACCTGCGCCACAGCCGCCCGCATCCGACCTGGTTGGACGGTCAGTACTATCAAGAAGATTTCATGCTGGCGGAACACCGGACCGAAAACCACAAGACCGCCATCTGCCTGCATCATTTCTATAAAGCGCTGCTGAGCTACCTGTTTGGCGAATACCAGGCAGCCGTCCGCCACTGCACTTCCGGCGAGCAGCTCCTGCCTTACATTGGCGGCACCTACACCTACACCTTCTATCTATTTATAGCGGCGCTATCAAGACTGGCGCTGATCCCCGCCTCGCCGCACAAAGAACACGCCCAGAGCCTAAACAACGTTGCCAAAATACTGCATCGAATCCAACGCTGGGCGAAACACTGCCCCCGCAATCACAGCCACGAAGCCTCTCTGATCCAGGCAGAACTCTGCCGCATCCGCAAACGCGATATCCAGGCCATGGATCTCTATGACCAGGCCATCGGACAGGCCCGGGATAACGACTTCCCGCTGGTCGAAGCCTTGGCCTGTGAGTTGGCGGGGAAGTTTTATCTATCCAAAAATCGCCCCCTTTTCGCCAACAGCTATCTGGAGCAGGCCAGAAAGGGTTATCAGGCCTATGGCGCCGAGGCCAAGTACGCCCATATGCACACAACCTATCCAACGGTTTTCAATGCAGCAGTACAGCCCCCTGCTCCTCTGGCGTCACCACATGGCCTCAGCGCCCCTGCGCTTTATAGCAATCAAGCGATCGATATCGCTTCGGTAATCAAGGCCTCGCAGGCCATCTCTGATGAGATCGTGTTAGAGCGACTGCTTGGCAGACTGATACAACTGGTGATCGAAAACGTCGGCGCTCAACGGGCACTGTTGGTGTTGAAGCGGGGCTTGACGGCGAACCGCTGTTTTTCAGTGGCATGGCACTCGATGACAGCGATAAGCTGCCGATCAAACTCGTTAACTACGTAGCGCGCACCCGAGAGACGGTCGTACTGGGGGACTCACACGCGCCCGAAATGTTTATGCAGGACAGCTACCAGCAACACCGGCAACCCCGCTCATTGTTGTGCAGCCCGATTCTCTACCACGGCGAGCTTAATGCGGTACTGTATCTGGAGAACAACGAAAACAGGGATGTGTTTGATCATCAACGACTACAAACACTCCAGCTGCTGCTGTCGCAGGCAGCCATCTCGATCGAGAATGCCAAGCTGTATATAAGCTTAGAGCAGTCGAAGCAGGAGTTCCGTTCGTTGTTCGAAAACACGGTCGAAGGGATCTTCCGCTCGAGCCTGGAGGGGCATCTAATTTCGACCAACCCGGCCCTGGCCTCGCTACTGGGATACCCCTCGCCCAAACAGTTTCTTGTCGCCATCAATGATATCGGCAACCAATGCTTCGCCGATCGGCACGACTGGCAACAGCTCCTGGCCGCCCTCGCCAGCGAAAACCGAATCCTCAATTTCGAGACCCGCTGGCTACGCCGTGAAGGCCCGCCTGTCTATATCTCCCTGTCGACCCGCCGGGTGCTGAATGACCAGGGCGAACCGCTCTACTATGTAGGCCCGCTGACCGATATCACCGAGCGCAGGGCCAAGCAGCAGGCGGAACGGGCTCAGAAGACCGCGCTCCTGGCCCAGGAGAAGGCGGAAGCCGCCAACCAGGCCAAATCCCAGCTTATCGCAACCATGAGCCATGAAATCCGCACGCCGATGAACGGCATTCTGGGTATGGCTCAGTTGCTCAAGCAGGGCCAGTTGAGCGGCGGCCAACAGGCGCAGGTGGATACGATCTACCAATCGGGTCTGTCGCTGCTATCGATCCTCAACGATGTACTCGACCTGGCCAAAGTGGAAGCTGGCCAACTGGAGCTAGAGCAGCAACCTTTCGCACTCAATGCACTACTGGACGATATCCTGATGAGCCTCCAACCGCTGGCAGCAGACAAGGGACTCGCGCTCAATGTCGAGCTCGACCGGCAGCTATGCACTGCGGTCATCGGCGACTGTCGCAGCCGGGGCCAGATCCTGATGAACCTCTGCGTTAACGCGATAAAATTTACCGAACAGGGTCAGATCGAGCTAAGAGTCCGTAGTCTCAGCAATAGCGGCCCGCAAATCCGGATCCGCTTCGAGATCGAAGATAGCGGCATCGGCATTGCGGATACCGCCAGGGATCGCCTGTTTCAGCATTTTTCTCAGGCAGACTCCTCGATCACCCGCCGCTACGGCGGGACCGGCCTGGGCTTGTCGATCTGCATCAAGGGGCGATCGGATTTCACAGCGAAGAACACCAAGGCAGTGTTTTTTGGTTTGAAATCGGCTACGCCGTTTGTGACACTGCGGCCCTCTCACCCTCGATTTCAACACACCCAAGTGCGCCTGATCCGGCCACGCCCCTGCGGATCCTGCTGGTGGAAGACACGGAGATCAATCAGCGCGTCGCCCGGGGATTACTCGAACTTGACGGCCACCAAGTCGACAGCACGCCGGATGGCTACAGCGCATTAGCAATGCACGATAGCAGCCACCACGACCTGGTGCTGATGGATATACACCTGCCCGATATGGACGGCATGGAAACGACTCGCAGGATGCGCCAGCACGCCAACCCACAGAAAGCCAACATCCCTATCGTCGCCCTGACAGCGAGCATGACCGCCGCTGAAATTGACCAATACCACGCCGCCGGAATCGATACGGTACTGGGCAAGCCACTGTTACTCGAGCCCTTACGCCAGTTACTGCTCAGGCTGCCCTTGTCACCCGCAGGCCTATCACCCGCAAACCTGGCGCAAACAGCCCCATCGCATCCTGGCTGGCTAGACGCAGCGAGTGAACAAGCCGCCCCCATATCCACGGCGCGCTCATCTGTTGTTGCGAATGCTGTGACCAACCCTCCGACGCCGGTCGACGCATTGCTCGACTCTTTGCTCGACCAAACACTACTACAACAGCACAAGGATGCATTGGGAGAGGATAAATTTAGCGACTTATTAGGATTTTTATTCCGCCAATGTGATGCGTTGTTCGCCGATCTGGCAACCGCACTGGTCGAGCAGAATACCTCAGCGGTGGTCGATTCCGCCCATAAACTCGCGGGGGCCAGTGCTAATTTCGGCCTGACGGCACTGAGTAGCGCCTGTCGCGGGATTGAACAGCAGAGTGATCAGAACGCAGATCCGGCACTGGCGGACAGGATCAAAGCGGCCAATCAACTCTACCGTCAAAGTCAGCAGCTATTAGCCCCGGTTATTAACCCAAACAAGGAGCTGACATCCGCCTCGACCAGTCGTTAACGGCTGGCCGCTACGATGAAAACCGGCCCTCATCACTGAAGACCGGTTAGCGTTATTTTTCCGCTATAGCTAGCTCAGTGGTTAACACTGAGGCTCAGAAGTGTCGAGGGCTTAGAACGGAACGATGGCAATAACCTGGAAGTAGGTATTGGTATCGCTATTACCGATCTGGCTACCACCACCATTCAGGGTGCTGTTATCGGGCGAGTAAAAGCCGAGTAATGGGCTGATGATCAGGTGATCATGCGCCACCCATTCGGCGTACAGGTTGATCTCCTGGCCATCCAAACCACCGCTGCCGCCCGCGGTATCACTAAAACCAAACCACAACGCACCCAGCGCCAGGGTTTCACTGGGAGCAGCTTTCAGCGCAATATGCTGCACATCGGCATCGCTGTTAAAAGGACCCGCGTAATTGGCAGCCACTTCACCCTGGAACCAGGTGCCGTAGCCGCGGTTAAAACCAAAAAACAGCGGATCGAAGCCCTCATCAAAACTGCTAAAGCGGTAGTTTACGCTGGGCGACCAGGGCAGATCGGCGAAGGAAGGTCCAGCCAGCCTCAACATAGTAAGCATCGGCATCTGGACGAGTTTGATCGCCCTGCGACTGATCGACAACCTCTGCCGAGAGGAACAGACCTTCAACCCCGGCACTGCCTTGCGCGCGAATGCTCAATGTCTCTTGACCATCACGGTGCGTCAGCCCCATAAATCCGGCACTGTTGGTATCGATCCCAAGCCCTTCGATATAGGTTAATGGGAGATCATCCAACTTCGGCTCCTGCGCCCATTGGAGTCATTCCAAATGGATCTGGTAGGTCGATGATGCTGTATCAATCTTCCTCGAAACCGGACCCTGTTTAGGGTGGCGATATCGATCTAGGTGGACAGCAGCATTTGGAATGCTATTTTCCAGCCCGGTAGAGACGGGCTGAGGCAGCGTCAAGATAGCAGAGGTTTTGTGTGGTGTGGCAGATCCTCCCCTTACGCGATCAAAATCCCTATAAGGACGGCGACCCTTTCTAGGTTTGGGATAGAACGGTTCAATGACGGATTCCAGACGCCCCTATGGGATTGATAGACAGATCACTTCGAGAACAATCTCACAGAGCGTGCGTTTCCGACGGGTGCGATGTTCGGCATCTGAAAAACTGAGCTGATTCACTGCGTATCACGTTTACTGAAGTGAAACGCTATTGTGCCAGAGAGGGCTGGGGCTTGGTCAGAGGCTCCCTTAAGCGCGTCTGACCTATCTAGTGAGTGCTCAATTTGATGGTGACACCAACGCCCTCTTAACCTCCGCGCGGGGGTGCTATTTCAACGGGCTAAAGCGACCGGAAACTTTCTTCGCACCCGGCATCTGCAGATAAACAATCACTTTCATTTTTTTATCACTGATGAAGTCGCCTTGCCCTGCCAGGCGGTTGTCTGCTTGGTGCTTGAGCGCTAACTTGGTTTTTTTCTTGTTTGCCAATATCACCACATCCACAACGGCATCACTGACTTCAAGTGGCTGGTTATGATCGTCGCTGACATAGAGGTTCAGGGTTGAGCCATCCACCACCAGTTCCAGATTGTAGGGGGGCGCCTTAACGGCTTGGCCGCCGTGCTGATTGGCAGGCGCACTCTCCGCGCCATGGCCGAAGGCCAACGGAGCTAACAGCAGCACTAGGCAGCTTAATAAAGCCGATTTAATAAATGTCATCATTCGGGTCTCTTTCTCATTTTGTGGTTGATCTACCGGCTTACGCCGGTAGGTACATAGATACATAGGAAAAAACTAAACAGGGACTCCATCATCAGCTGGTCTGATGCGGATCAAGCGTTTCCATCGGTGATGATTGCTGTTCAACTGACTTGCGTTCAAGTAAGTGCCGTAGTGGCTTTTCACCCCACAGATAAAACATTACCGGTGTCACCAGGGTATCCAGCAGCGTGGCGCTGATCAGGCCGCCGAAGATCACGACTGCCACCGGATGTAAGATCTCCTTTCCCGGTGCGTCGGCCGCAAGCAGTAGCGGGGAGAGAGCGAAAGCGGCAGCCGAGGCCGTCATCAGTACCGGTGTTAAACGCTCCAGGCTGCCCCGAATAATCATCTGGCGGCCGAATTTTTCGCCCTCGTCGGACACCAGATGGATGTAGTGGGATACCTTCAGGATGCCGTTGCGGGCACTGATGCCGGCCAGCGTAATAAAGCCGATCAAACTCGCCACCGACAGCTCCGAACCACTGATCCACAGCGCCACTACGCTACCGATCAGCGCCATCGGAATACTGCCCATGATGATCAGTGACAGCACAGTGGACTGGTAGCGGCTGTATAGCAGCAGAAAGATCAATGCCAGTGAGATCAGCGACAGCAGCGCGATCTGCCGGGTCGCTTCCTCTTGCGCCTGGAACTGTCCTTCCAAACTGACGCTGTAGCCTTCCGGCGGGCTGCTTGCACTGATTTCGCTACGGATCTGCTGGATTATCTGAGCCATATCTGAGCCATCGGTGTTGGCCGACACGACGATACGGCGGCGACCATTCTCGCGACTGATCTGATTAGGCCCGACCGTGTCATGAATATCAGCCACTAGCCGCAACGGGATTGGACCTCGCGGCGTTTCGATCTGCATCCGTCCCAGACTCTCTGCGCTGCGGTCTTCGTCACTCAACCGCATCACCACATCGAAGCGTCGATTACCCTCGATCACCTGAGACAGGCGTTCCCCGTTAGCCAGCATCGCCAAGGCGGTATTGACGCTGCCGGGGGTCAGTCCATACAGGCGCGCCTTGTCGTAGTCGATATTGATCTGCAGCTGGGGAATCAGCACCTGCTTTTCTACCCGGACATCGACCAACCCCGCGATCCGTTTCAATCGCTGTTGCCAGTCATCCGCCAGGGAGCGCAGGGTATTCAGGTCTTCGCCGTAAATTTTCATCACCACCTGTGCCCGTACTCCTGACAACAGGTGATCCAGCCGGTGCGAGATCGGCTGTCCGATCGATACCAGCGCTGGCAGCTGCGACAGCTTCGAGCGAACCTCGGCCAGCACCTCTGTCCGTGGCCGGTCCAGTTTTTTAAGATCAACATCGATCTCGCTGGAGTGCACCCCTTCGGCATGCTCATCAAGTTCGGTCCGTCCGGTTCGGCGGCCGACCTGAGTCACTTCAGGAATGCTCATCAGGATATTCTCTGCCAGGGTGCCGACCCGGTTCGATTCGGATAACGAGGTTCCCGGATTCATCAATACGGCGATGGTCAGTGAGCCTTCGTTGAAGGCCGGTAGAAAACTCCGGGCAAAATAGGGCACGGTCACCAATGCCATTGCGAAGATCACCACAGTCGCGATCAATAGCTGACGGCAGTGATCGAACGACCAGTTCAGAACCCGGGTATCGACACGCTTTAGCCATCTGACCAATCGACTGTCGCCCTTCTCGAGCTGCTTCATTCGCGGCAGCAGGTAATAGCACAGCACCGGCGTCAGGGTAATAGAGACCACCATCGACGACAGCATCGACACGATATAGGCGATCCCGAGCGGGGTGAACATCCGCCCCTCGATGCTGGTCAGGGCGAACAGCGGCACGAATACCAGCACGATGATTAACGTGGCGTAGACGATTGCCGAGCGCACCTCCACCGTTGCCTTGGCGATCACAATCGCCACCGCAACCTTACTGCGGGCCTGACGGTGCTGCCCCAGACGGCGCAGCACATTTTCGACCCCGACCACGGCGTCATCCACCAGTTCGCCGATGGCGATCGTCAGCCCTCCCAGCGTCATGGTATTGATAGAGATACCGAAGTAACTGAATACCAGCACGGTTACCAGGATGGACACCGGGATCGCGGTCAGCGAGATAAACGAGGTGCGCAAGCTGAGCAGGAAGGCATAGAGCACCAGAATGACCATAAAGGTGCCGTCACGCAGCGCCTCGGCGACGTTTTCAACCGCACGTTCGATGAAGTCCGCCTGCTTGAACAGGATGTTATTGACCTTCATGCCAGACGGCAGCGTACGCTGCAGATCATCCAACGTCTGTTCAAGCGTCTGGGTCAGTTTGACCGTATCGGCACCCGGCTGTTTTTGAATCGACATGATCACGGCCGGGGAGCCGTTGAAGCTGCCATCGCCGCGCTTGATTCCTGGGGTAAAAGAGACCTGGGCAACCTGGCTCAACAGTACCGGCTGCTCGCCGATCGCCAGGCCCTGATCGGTATGCCCCACCACCAGGTTTTCCAGATCCCTTAGCGCCGACGTGCGTCCGATGGTGCGAATCAGAAACTCTTTCGACTGCTGCTCCAAAAAACCACCGCTGGCATTACTGCCAAACCCTTCCAGGCTTTCGCTGATGTCATCCAGTGATAAACCCAGATCACGAATCAAGGTAACATCCGGGGTGATACGGTACTGTTTGACCTGCCCGCCGATGGGAATCACCTGGGCGATACCGGGAACCGTCAGCAACTGCGGCCGGATATTGAAATCGGCCACCTCGCGCATCGCCATCGGATCGGTGTTTTCATCGCCGGTCAGGGCCACCAGCATGATCTCCCCCATGATCGAGGTGATCGGTCCCATCTGCACGGCAACCCCTTCGGGCAACGATTCATCCAGCACGGTCAGGCGTTCGGCAACTTGCTGGCGGTTGAAATAGAGATCGGTATCCCAATCAAACTCGACGAAGATGATCGACAAGCCGATGCCTGATACCGAGCGCACCCGGGTGATGCCGGGCAGTCCGTTCATGGTGGTTTCGACCGGGAAGGTCACCAGTTGCTCGACCTCTTCCGGTGCCATTCCCGGCGCTTCGGTCATCAGCGTGACCACCGGTCGGTTCAGGTCCGGCAGCACATCCACCGGCATGTCTCGCAGAATAAACAGGCCGTACGCCATCAGCAGTACAGCGCCGACCAGAACAAACAAGCGGTTGTTGAGGCTGGCAGTAATCAGTTTGTTAAACATTGCAGAATCCCTCTCCCAGCCTAGCGAATCTGGCTCAACAGGGTCGCGCCCTGTATCACCACGCGGTCACCGTCATTAAGCCCGTCGATGACGGCTATATGGTCTTTGTTAAGCGTCGACCAGCGTACGGCCTTCGGAGCAAACCGCTCCGCTTGCGAGTGCACCCAGACCAGGTCTTCGCCCTGACTGCCCTTAACCAGACTGGAGCGCGGCAAGACCATGCCCCGGGTCCGTTGCTTACTGGCTACAAACACCGTCAGCGCTTCGCCGATCGCCAGCGGTGGGTTATCGGCGTCAACTTCAAACAGCATTGGGATGGCATGACCCTTCAGGCTGACACCGACCCCCAGCAGCTCCAGATCCAGCTGATCACCCGCACGGTTGACGCTGTAAGCGCTTTCCATCAGCGTCGTCTGTCGATCATAAGCCAGCGCCTCGACCTGCATCCGACGGGGGTCGACGATTTCGAACAGGGTATTTTGGCTTTCAACAATCTGACCCGGGGTCACCTCAACCGCGGTGATATAGCCGGAGATCGGCGCATACAGAGGCTCTAGTCCCCGTAAACTTTTGACCACCGCGAAGAGTCGGGCCTTGAGACTGTCAATTTGATTCAGCGCCTCATCGATCTCCTTCTGAGGGACGCTGCCTTTGAGCTTGATCAGCCGCGCATGACGTTTTTCAGCCAGCCGCAAGGAACTGCTGAGTTCCGCCTGCTGGGCCTGTTGATTGCCTTGCTCGAAGCGAGCCGCTATGGGGCGGATATGTCCCACCAACTGTCCTTGCTCGACCCATTGACCCAGGTGAGGCAGGGCGACTTTGGCGGTATCAACCCGACCATCCTGAGCCGCCTGAACCTGACCGCTATGGTTGGGGGACGCCACCACATGGGCGGTCAACTGGTACGTCGTCGGTACATTTTCCAGTGTCGCAAGCTGAGTGGTAATGCTCAGAGTGCGCTGGTTCGGCTTGGGTAGGTAGACTTCCCCCGAGGGATAGCGGCGTGCTTTTTCGCCGTTGACCAGCATCTGGCCGGTGTAGGCATCAGCACTGCTGTCACTCGAATGATCCTCCTCGCCGTGAGCCAGGACCGGCTCTGGAGTGGCCAGTAATGCCAGCATCAGCGTAGCGGCTGTGGCCGTCGTCGTGGCACGCGAACGGACGCAAAACAGAATGACGAGGACCATGACCAAGGTGACCCCGGCAACACCGAGTTGCCAACTGTCCAGTAACGGGAAGCCTGCAGAGGCCGGATTGGCTCCGGTATTGTTATTAACCGTTGCCGTCGATATGGGGGCGATTACCAAGGTACCGTCCAGCAGGTCGCTGACCTCATCGCTGTCGATGGTAATCAACAGCTCGTAGGAACCCGCGGTATCGGTCCAGGGGGCATCAACACGGTATTGTCCGGGTTGAATCTCATGGGCGGTCGTCTCTTCGCCATTCAGCTCTAAGCTTACGAAGGCTCCCGCAATTGGTTGATTGGTATCAAATCGATCCAGATAGATCAGCAGCGCCTGATTGTTAGCCAATGCGACCAGTTCGACCGTGTCGCTGCTCAACACGGTCTTATTTTGACCTGGCAGGGCGGGAGTCTCGGCGGCCGGTGATGCAGGTGCTTCACTGGAATGGTCTTCCCCTCCGTGCGCCCAGGCGTTGGACAGACCTCCAAAACAGGCGCCAAGCGTCAACAGACTGGTCAAAACCAAAGGTAATATGCGACGGTAACATTTCATTGTTTAATTCCTTCTGCGACCACTTCGCTGGGTAAATACCCCAGTGCTTGATTCAAATTGGATACGGATCTGGCAGCTTCGATCTGTCTCTGCTGCCAGTTCTGCCTGGCTTCATCGGCATGATTACGGCTGGCCAGCATCGCCTGCAAACCGAGTTCGCCCGCTTCAAAAGCCGCCGTATCCATGGCGGTTCGACGACTGCTGATCTGTTGACTGAGATCAGCACTTTGTTGATGCAACCGGGCCGAATCCAGCACCGAGAGAGCAATAGATATTTTTGCTTCGAGCTCGCGTTTCTGCTCGGCTAACCGGACTTCGGCTTCAAGCTGTACAGCCAACGCCTCAGCCAGCGCTGAGCGGTTTCTCCGCTCTTTACCCAAAGGCAGGCTGAAACCGATCTGGATACGATTGGTGGATCGATCATCACGGCTCTCACGCTCATTGATCCAGCCGACACTCAACCGAGTGTGTTCACGATCTTCGATTTGAATACGTTGGAATTCGAGACGGGTTGTTTCCAGCTCGGCAATGGAATTTTTGATCAACGGGTGGGCGTCTACGGCTCTGGATCGGCCTTGGGTTTCCACCGCCCAATGCCCGGTCTGCTGCTGACCGGTGCGGGCCAGATAAGACTGTTCCGCCACCGTGAGCTCCTGCTGAGCAGACAACTGCTCGGCTTGCGCGCTCAACACCGCCACACGGACCAGCAACCGATCGGCATCGGCTAAAATGCCACTATCAATATGACGCTGAACATCCTTGGCGATGTTTTCCGCCGCCGCCAATCGACTTTGCGCTGATTGCAGGCTATTACGTTTGAGTACCGCATCCCAATAGAGCTCGCGTACGGTACCCGCCAACGCCAGCTTTTCGACTTGAGTTGAGGTTTTCTGCCGTGAATAACGGCTATCCAGTGTCGCGGTGATAATGGCTTGTTGGCCCGATAACCACAGCGGGAATTCGACTTCGACTTCGGCTTCGCTTTGACCATGGTCTTGATTCAGCCGGTCACTGGAATAGTTGCCGCTTAACTCCGGCGAGCCGGCGAACCAACCTTGGTTAGATCGCTGATAGGCCTTGATAGCCGCCAGCCTCTGATCGGCTAACGGCTGTTTTCGGCTAATGCTCCACGCCTGATCAATAGCGGCACTGAAGCTACTCGGCGCGCCATCGTGGGCACTGGTTGTCGATGTTTTCAGCGTGATAACTAGCGTTATTGCCAGGAATAAAGAAGTTTTCTGCATAAACCTGTCCTGCTGACCCAAGGCAAAACACCCTGGAAAATACAAAATCAACGGATTGTTGACGAATAAGGAGAGGCGCAGGTTTTTAAATCAGCAAAATGTCTTTAAGGAAAATTGGCGTGGTATATGCCGCATTTGGAGGGGAAGGAGGGAAGAATAGAGACACTGTCGGTTGGTCGGCTACCGCAAACTCTATGCTCAGAGTCGCTACCCAATGGTAGGCGGGGACATCTGTCAGGGTTGAACTGGTTTCAGCCAAAGGTATCGATTCGAGCAGGTCCAATGGCACCAAAGAGTTCGTAGCTGAACAGCCATCATGGTAGGTGCTGATACCCGCGTGAGTATCTTGATGCTCGACAGCGGAAAAGGCGTGATTGATATCGTTAGAAATAGCAGCAGAGATCGCAACGGACTGTAACCCAAACAGCAGTGTCATCATCAGCAAAACGACAACACGCCGGACACCTGCCGGGCTCATTGTCATTGTTCTGATGGCTCTTAACACGCGTTTTACTCTACTGTTGGGCTCGTAATGAAGGTCTAATCATAGCCTGAAAATGACATTTGTATAGACCTTCCTGCCGAAACGGTACTTAGGTACCACCCCCGAATTGCTCCAATGTGCGCATATCTGGCGCAGGTCAAGTCTGCGATTGTCTCTCCCTGAAACGAGTTGAAAGGTGTAATTCGCTAACAAAAACCGCTTCGGAGAGGTCCGCTATCTGAAATTGAAGATCTATAAAAGGACTATATATAAGCATGGGTTAATATCTACTGTGTCGATGTAGCTGTAATACATATCACCTGAAAGGGGGCAGCAGGTGCACCTGCTAGAAATAGTAGATGGCATTGTGGCCGCAAAACATTCCATGAATATGCTTCATAATGTGGTGCAGTGGCAGAGTTAGTACTGATGACCAGACAATCGCGAATCTCGCCTGTTCCATAGATCTCCTGACATCTTTGTTTAAAAAAACACGACGTGATATATATATCAACTCTGATTTATCCGAGAGTTTGTCTCGGCTACTATGCTGCTGCGAGTTGAATCTTATGCCTCTGCAAATTTTTGTTCTAGAGGCAAATAACAGGGATAAAAATAAATGGAAAAGTCAGTTATCGCTCTAGGGCTAGCTTCATTGTTGAGTGTCAACGCTATTGCCGCATCTCAATCCCCATCAGCCGAAGGAGCCAAGGTTTACATCATCTCACCTGCGGATGGTGAAACAGTACCTC
>JBALTG010000001.1:0-118938 GCA_036964625.1 Motiliproteus sp. | reverse complement strand
CTTGCACCCAAATTTATTACCGGCGCTTGCCAGACTCATCATTCGGGCAGCAACGACGACTCAGGTTTGGGTTATCTCTCATGCCACCCGGCTGATTGCGGCTCTCGAGGGTTGTGACCAATGTAATTCACTCCGGTTGGTGAAAAACCTGGGGCAAACTCAGCTCGTGGGGCAAGGGATGCTCGATCAACCCTTATGGCAATGGCCAGATAAGAGTCAATAAATGTAGAGGCAGACGGGTTGAAACCCGACATAGGCAGCCGCCGGGAAGCATTGTCGGTATGAATTGTCGGAATGAATTCCGACCTACAAAAGGGGTCCTGTAGGTCGCGCTTGCCGTTCCTGTCAGCGCTTTCAGTCAGTCAACACGCGTCGAATCAATCCTCATCAAAGTACCAATAGCCCTTATTGATCCAGACGATCATCTGCTCCATAAATGCGCTGTTTTCAAGCCAGCCAGCCAAACTTGCTGCCGTTAACACGGGGGCGTTGCAGAGGAGCGGGATCACATCCGCCAGATCTGCGCTAAGTGATTCTTTTTCGCCATTGATGAATAACGTACCCTGTCGGTAGGTGGCTTCAAAATAGAGACAACGCAGACCGCCCAAGCGCGTTAAGTCTTGGCTTTGGATCACGTCCAGCAGGTCTGAGACGTCGAAGCCTTGCTCGCTTTCGGGCAGGTCAAGTTCACACTTGGAGGCGGTTAAAAAACAACCGGCAAACTCACTGATCAGGGTGTCGTCGAGCGTATCCAGCAGCTGTTGTTTGAGGCGGGCAAAATCCGCGGGGGTAATACAGCCAGGCTGGCGGGACACCTGCCGATCAGGATCCGCAATTTGTTCGGCGCCCAATTCGTGATCAATCAGATAATCTGCCATGCCGGTGAGCATCTCTTTGGCTGACGCGGTACGGTAGCCGACCGAGAAGCTCATCGCAGGCTCAAGCGATACGCCGTCATGCGGATAACCCGGTGGCAGATAAAGAATATCACCGGTTTTTAATTCGACATCGAGAATCGGCTCAAATGATTCGCAGTGCAACAACGCCGGGTGGGCCGCAAACTCGGTATGTCCGCCCCGGCCACCCACACGCCAGCGACGGCTTCCGGAGCCCTGGCAGATAAATACATCGTATAGATCGATATGTGGGCCTGCACCCCCACCGGGCGTACCGAAACTGGCCATCACGTCATCTAAACGCCACCTTGGAATAAAATCAAAGCACTGCAGCAGCTCTTCAGCCGCAGGCAGCCAGTTGTTCAGCGCCTGTACGACCAGGGTCCAGTCTGTTTCACCCAGATGTTCGTAGCTGTCAAAGGGGCCAAGCTCAGCGTGCCACTCGTCACCCTGTCGAAAAACTCGGCGCGATTCGACTAACTCTTCGCTGGCCAAACCTGCCAACTCATCTGCCGAGAGCAGGTCCTGGAAATTTTTAAATCCTTGACGAATCACTAACGGTTTCTTCTGCCAGTATTCTGCTAAGAATTGCTCAGGGGTGAGGTCGTTTAAATCAAGCTGCATAGCGGGTTCCTAAAATAGTTGCCGGCATCCTAACAGCTATCTGCAACTTAATCGCTAACCCGCAATCAAGGGTTCGCATAGCGCTAATCCCATAACGATAGCCCCTAAGCATTGACCATGCAGCCGCATTAGCGCCGACGGTTGCAGCAATTGAATTAGGCTCAGAGTTTTATTGATCGGCCACCATGCGCCCCAGCAGCGTAAGGGCTGCCCGGCGTTTCTCGGTCCATGGAAAAGCAAAGCTTATGCGGAGCGCATTGCGATACCGCTCTTGGGCGGTAAAGAGTCGCCCCGGGGTCAGGATGATACCTTTCTCGAGGCATTGGCCGTAGAGATCCAGAGTATCAACGCGATCAGGCAGTTCCACCCAGAGGGCGAGCCCGCCTTGAGGCCGGCTGCAGGTTTTCATGCTGGGGAGACATTGGCTCAGCATCTCGAGTAGTTGCTGGTACTGCTGGCGCAGTTTTTGCCGCCGGACTCTGAGGTGACGGTCAAAGCTTCCTTCCTGCAGGAAATCAACCAGCCCTTGCTGCTGAGCACGGCAACTGGCGAGGCTGGTGACCAGTTTCAGTTGCTTGATCCGCTCGCGGTATCTGCCGGGGACGATCCAGCCGATGCGCAGGTCCCTGGATAGACACTTGGATACGGAAGAGCACAGCAGTACCAGCCCTTGATCATCATAGCTGTGGAGGGTGCGGGGGCGCTGTTCGCTGAAGGACAGCTCGGCATAAATATCATCTTCAATGATAGGGATGTTACGGGTCTGTGCGAGTGTAACAATCTGCTTTTTATTAGCTTCAGGCATGCTGGCCCCGGTGGGCGTGCTGTAGCAGGGCGAGACGACCAGCGCCTTGATGTCCCAGTGCTGCAACGCCAGCTCCAGAGCATCGGGGCTCAGCCCTGCGTCAGATGAACTGGGAAGCTCCAGCGCCTTCAGCCCCAGTGCTTCAAATAGCTGAAACACACCGTAAAATCCGGGGGATTCTACGGCCACCACATCGCCGCGCTTGGTGGTCGCCATCAAGGCCAGCAGGAGCGCATGCTGGCAGCCGGATGTGACGATTATCTGGTCGGCCTCCAGGTGGCTGCCTCCTGAGTGAAGCCGGTTTGCGAGCACACTGCGAAGACTGTGCAGCCCGGCGGGTTCATCATAGTTATTCTGGTTGCCGGCGGTTTGTCGCCGCTGCGCCCGGGCAAGGCAGCGGCGCAGCGCGTCATTGCCCAACTCCGTTTCCTGATCACCGACGAGATCAAAGGCGGCTCCTCGCTCCATGATGTCCATAAGCACCTGGCCGCTGGTGACGGGTAACGGTGTTGACTCCGGCTGGCTGATCAACGGCGGATGGGTGGAGAGCAGATCGGTGTGCTGAACGCCATTGACGAAATAACCCGAGCGCGGACGGGCGCTGATCAAACCGTCCGCTTCGAGTCGGTCGTATGCGGCGAGAATTGTCGATTTAGACAACCCCCTCTCCTGACTAAGACTGCGTATGGATGGCATACGCGAACCCACGGGACGGCGCTCTGATCGAATCTCTTCGGTGAGGTTGCGGAGCAGTTGGCGATACAGGAAGTCGGTCATAGGTCGAATTAACAAGCACGGATTGATGAGTATGAAGTAATGGGTACAGATTGATAAAAATAAGGGAGTACAGATCAGCATAGGCGCATTTTGGCCCTGTGAATATAGATAAATCTGAATCTGTATCCCTTTTCGCCCCTCGTTTACTCTATGGCATCGCAACGAGATCAATGGCTCGTTGCCTTCAACAGGGTGTTTATTCGATGTACCAATACGACGATTATGATCGCCAGGTCGTTCGGGATCGCGTGCTGCAGTTCAAAGGGCAGATGTCGCGTTACCTGGGGGGTGACATTGCCGAAGAGGTCTTTTTACCCCTTCGGCTCCAGAACGGGCTCTATGTGCAAAAGCATGCGCCGATGCTACGGGTGGCGGTGCCTTACGGGATTTTGGGTGCCAATCAGCTGCGCAAACTGGCGCAGATTGCGCGCAACTACGATCGCGGCTACTGCCATGTGACCACACGCCAGAATGTTCAATTCAACTGGGTTGAAATGGAACAGGTTCCAGAGATCCTGGAGCAGCTGCTCGAGGTCGAAATGCATGCGATTCAGACCAGTGGTAACTGCATTCGAAATACCACCACGGATCCTTTCGCAGGCGTCGCGCCAGACGAAGTGGCCGATCCACGCCCCTACTGTGAAATTATTCGGCAATGGTCGACGGTGCACCCCGAGTTCGCCTTTCTGCCGCGAAAGTTCAAGATCGCCGTGATCGGTGCCGAAATCGACCGGGCAGCCATTCAGGTACACGATATCGGTCTGCGCGTGGTGCGTGATGCCCATGCGCGTATCGGTTTTCAAGTCTGGGTAGGCGGCGGTTTGGGGCGTACGCCGATGCTGGGATCGCGGATACGGGAGTTTCTCCCGCAAGCCGAGTTGCTGGCCTATCTCAAAGCAGTTCTAAGGGTCTACAACCGCTACGGCCGCCGCGATAACAAGTACAAGGCGCGGATCAAAATTCTGGTGAAGGCGCTGGGTATGGCGCGCTTTAAAGAGCAGGTAGAGGATGAGTTTAATTCCTCGCGGCGCAGTGACTTCCAGCTCAAGCCGGACGAACTGGCCTATGCCCAGTCCTTCTTTACGCCCCCTCACTATGAAACGCTAAACGCAGACACGGCGGCGACACAGCTCTCCGAGCAGCGGCAGCGACAGCCGTTGTTCGACCGTTGGGCGGCAAACAACGTCAATCTACACCGCATACCCGGCTATGCAGCCGTCACCCTCTCCCTTAAATCCCTGGGGAAAGCGCCCGGAGACATTCACCACAGCCAACTGAGCGCGGTTGCCGACCTTGCAGAACGCTTTGGTTTTGGTGAGGTACGGACCGCGCAGCAGCAGAATATGATCCTTCCCGATGTTAAACAATCGGATCTGTTTGAGCTATGGCGGTCTCTGGGTGAGCTGGATCTGGCGACGCCCACGCAAGGCACGGCTGCGGATATCGTCTGCTGCCCGGGTGCTGACTTTTGCAATCTGTCCAACACCCGATCACTGCCCATCAGTGCGCTGATTCAGCAACGCCTGGCCGATCTGGACCGGCTGTATAGCCTGGGCGCGATCTCTCTGGGTATCTCCGGGTGTATCAACGCCTGCGCCCACCACCACATCGCCAACATCGGCATCCTCGGGGTTGAGAAGCGCGGCAAGGAGTTCTACCAAATAACCCTCGGCGGCCAATCGGGCAATCAGGCCCGTATTGGCAAAATAATAGGCCCGGCGCTGAACGCGGAGACGGTGCCCGATGCTGTCGATCGTATTCTTGAGCTTTATCTTCAAACTCGGTCATCGGCTCAGGAAGCGTTTGCAGATGTTGTGGTTCGCCTCGGATTAAAGCCTTTCAAGGAGGTCGTTTATGCCAAAAATAATTAAGGACGGCGGTATTGTCGAGGATCTGTCGCTGATTATCGAACGCGATGCGGAAGAACCCGTCTCTACAGCCGCCGGTGTGCGTTACTTTCTACCGCAGCAGGTGTGGCTGGATCTATATCCTGGTTTTGATCGATATCAGGTTCGGCCCGGGATCTGGATAGATAGCAATGAATGCCTCGACGCGCTGCAAGCCCGTCTTAGCGAAATTCCTGCGATCGCCATTCACTTTAGCAGCTTCTCGGATGGAACCGGTTTTTCCACCGCCGCCTTGCTGCGGGAGGCTTATGGCTTCGAGGGCGAGTTACGCGCCTGCGGTGATTTAATCGCCGATCAGGCGCCGCAGCTGAGGCGCTGTGGTTTCAACGCCATCGCGTTGCAACAGGGTGAATGCCTGGAGACAGCACTGGCGATGCTTCTCGGTATGAGCCTGACCTATCAAGGATCGATTTACAGCCCGCGAACTCCCTTCAAGTTTCGCTTCTGAGAGAGGTGTAATCCCATGCTCAATCTCGATGCCGTTGCCATTTTATCGATTCTTACTGTCGTTGGCTCCGTCGTTATGCTCGCGGTCCTCGGCATGAAACTACGGGCGAAAATTTTCACCACGACTAACCCTCCGTCGGAGGATGGCAATGAATAGCCGTCATGCAGTCATTCCAACCGAGACAATTGATGATATCTATGCGGACGTCGGTCAATGGCACGTCAATGTGGGGGAAGAGAAAATACACCCCAAACGGATGCCGGGACGCTGGCGTACGTTGAAGGGGTGGGCCAGCAGCGTCTGGCTGGTGTTTTTTCTCGGACCCTACCTGCAATGGGGGGATCGACAAGCGGTTCTGTTCGATCTTCCTGCACAGAAATTTTATCTCTTTAGCCTGACCATACTGCCCCAGGATCTGTGGATCCTGGCGCTGATCCTGCTGTTTTTCGCTATTTTGTTGGCGGTGGTGACAGCGGTGGCGGGGCGGGTGTTCTGCGGGTTTTTCTGCTTTCAGACGGTTTGGACGGAGATCTATGTCTGGATCGAGGAGCGTTTCGAAGGTAAGCCTCATCAGCGCAAAACGCTGGACGACGCGCCTTGGTCGCTGGCCAAGCTGCGGATCAAAGCTGCAAAGCATGCACTTTGGCTGCTGATCGCGTTACTGACGGGGGTCAGCTTTGTCGCCTGGTTTATGGACGCGGGTGATCTGTGGCTGGGGCTGCTAAATCTGGACCTGCCGCTGGAGGCCAGCATTACCATCGGCGCCTTTATCTTCGGCACTTACAGCCTGGCTGGGTTTATGCGTGAGCAGACCTGTCTTTGGCTATGCCCCTATTCGCGTATCCAGGGCGTTATGGTGGATGAGGACACCCTGCTTCCGGCCTACGACGCCGTCCGGGGTGAGTCGCGGGGACGCCGAAAAAAAGGCGTGTCAGACGAACATCTGGGGGATTGTATTGACTGTGACCTCTGTGTGGCGGTCTGTCCTACCGGCATTGATATCCGTGATGGCCAGCAGCAGGGCTGTATTACCTGTGCCCTGTGTATCGATGCGTGCGATTCGGTGATGGTGAAGATTGGCCGGCCCAAGGGATTGATACGTTATGACTCGCTGAATGGACTGCGAGGAATGGTTGAGGCGGCATGGTTCAAGCGACCCCGTGTCTGGGTGTATGTCTCAATCCTGGCGTTCTCGGTCATAGGCGGGGCTTGGGGCCTGGCAACCCTGGATGCGCTCGAACTGAAAGTCATCCACCATCGCCAGCCGATGTTCGTGATGCAAAGCGATGGTGCAATCCAGAATCGTTACCGTTTGAAAGTCCTCAATAAGACCGATCAGCAAATACAGGCCCGTATCGAGGTGTCTGGTCCGGCTGGTTTGATCGTCGTCGGCGCGTCCGAAGCGATCATGCTCACGCCCTCGGGCGTGACCGCCCATGAGATTTTCGTACGGGTACCGCCCCATTCGCTGAATTCAGGTTCCAGTCAGATCCTGTTTAAGGTCACAACAGGCGACGATCAGCTAGGTGCTGCACGGCATGCGGTGTTTATGAGCCCGGCCAAGGGTCAAACCAAGAGGTTTTGAATATGGAACTCGTATGCCCGGCCGGGAGTTACCCGTCGCTGAAAGCAGCTGTCGATAACGGTGCCGATTCGGTCTACATCGGTTTTAAAGATGATACCAATGCGCGCCATTTTGCCGGCCTTAATTTCAATGACAAGAAGGCCTACAAAGCATTGGACTACGCCCGTGAGCGCGGTAAAAAGATTTATGTCGCGATCAATACCTATCCACAGCCGCAGGGCTGGAGCCGTTGGCAAAAAGCGGTCGATCTGGCCGCCGATTTGGGCGTAGACGGCCTCCACGTCGCCGATATGGGCGTCATGGAATACGCGGCTAGGCGTCATCCGGATCTGGGGTTGCACCTGTCGGTGCAAGCGTCGGCCACCAATTACGAAAGCCTGAAGTTTTACCACGCTGAATTCGGCATTACTCGCGCGATACTGCCGCGGGTATTGTCCATGGCGCAGGTGCGCCACCTCGCCGGTCAAAGCCCGGTTGAGCTGGAGGTTTTTGCCTTTGGCAGCCTGTGCATCATGGCGGAAGGCCGCTGTTTTCTCTCCTCCTACGTGACCGATCAGTCGCCCAACACCTGTGGCGCCTGCTCGCCAGCCCACGCGGTGCGCTGGCAAGAGCAGCCCAATGGCGGGTTGGAAACACGCCTTAACAATGTGCTGATCGATCGCTACGCGCCGGGCGAGAACACGGGCTATCCGACCCTGTGCAAGGGCCGCTTTCAGGTCGAAGGCAATACTTTCCATGCACTAGAGGAGCCGACCAGCCTCAACACGCTGGCGTTGTTACCGCAGCTGCAGGAGGTCGGGGTTTCTGCGGTGAAGATAGAAGGGCGGCAACGCAGTCCTGCCTACGTCGCACAGGTGGTCAGCGTCTGGCGCCAGGCGATCGACGCGATGCAGGCGAATCCTGCCAGCTACGCGGCCAAACAGGAGTGGATGGCTGCGCTCGACGCGGTGTCCGAAGGCTCCCAAACCACCCTGGGCGCGTATTCGCGCCCCTGGCAGTAGTGCGTGAGCAGAACAGGCATCGAGGAGTAGAGGTATGAAGTTATCAGTCGGGCCGGTGCTGTTTTTCTGGCAGCGCGACACCGTATTGCAGTTTTACCGCGAACTGGTTGAGCAGCCGGTGGACGTGATCTACCTGGGTGAGACCGTGTGTTCTAAGCGTCGTGAGCTGAAAACCCAGGAGTGGATCGATCTCGGGCGCGAGCTGGCCGCCAGTGGCAAGCAGGTGGTGTTGTCGAGTCTGGTGTTAATCGAAGCGGAATCGGAACTCAAGACCCTGCGCCGTCTGTGTGACAACGGCGACCTGTGGGTCGAAGCCAACGACATGGGGGCGGTGCAGATGCTGTCCGAGCGCACGCTGCCGTTCGTCACCGGCCCGGCGATTAACGTCTACAACGCGCGCTCACTGCAGACGCTCTATAAACGCGGCATGCGGCGCTGGGTGATGCCGGTAGAACTGTCCGGAGAGACGCTGGCGGCGATTCTCAGTGACGCGCAGGCGCTGGGGTTTGTGGATCAGATCGAAACCGAGGTGTTCAGCTACGGTTACCTACCGCTGGCCTATTCCGCCCGTTGTTTCAGCGCCAGGGCACGTAATCTGCCCAAGGACAGTTGTCAGGTTGTCTGCCTGGAACATCCACAGGGCATGCCGTTGGCGAGTCAGGAGCAGCAGCGGGTCTTCACCCTTAATGGCATCCAGACCCTGTCCGGCCAGGTCTATAACCTGCTGCCTGAGATCGACGAGATGAAACGCATGGGGGTTAATCTGGTACGCCTCAGCCCCAGGCCCGAGGCGATGAGCGAGGTGATTGATCGCTATCGTGCGCGTATCGACGGCAGACAGGACGCGATAGCCGCCGTCAGCGCCGATACCGTCAACGGTTACTGGTACAACGATGCCGGGATGCAGCAACTCGATCCTTCTGTTGCGTTGTGACCGAGGCGCGTTTTGGCCGAGACAGGGACCGAGACAGGAGTCTGAATGGCGTTAATAACAGAGGGGGGAGATACGTATGGGTTTGAGTTCCGATAATGCCCGCGGCAGCCTGTTTATGGTGCTCGCCATGGCGGCTTTTGCCATCGAAGACATGTTCGTTAAAGCCGCGGCGAGCAGCGTCTCGACCGGGATCGTTTTAGCCCTTTTTGGCCTGGGCGGTATGCTGATCTTTAGCGGGCTCACTTGGCGATGCGGGGAAAAGATCATTCATCGTGCCGTGTTATCGCGTCCGATGCTGATTCGAGCGGTCTGCGAAGTGGTCGGTCGGCTGTTTTTTGTCCTGGCGATTACGTTAACCCCGTTATCGAGTGCCTCGACGATCTTGCAGGCCACACCACTGGTGGTGGTGCTGGGGGCGGCGTTGCTTTTTGGCGAAAAGGTGGGCCTGCAGCGCTGGTGCGCGATTCTGATGGGGTTCGCCGGGGTGCTTATCGTGCTTCGTCCGGGTTTCGGTAGTTTCGAACCCGCATCGCTGCTGGCGGTGATCGGAATGCTGGGCTTCGCCGGACGCGATCTGGCGACCCGGGCGGCGCCACCGGTATTGTCCAATAGGCAATTAGGCGTTTATGGCTTTTTGATATTGATACCCACCGGCCTGGTTATGCACCTGTATACGGGGGAAGCCGTCAACCTGGATTTGGCGTCCAGTGGCTTAGTCGCAGGGGCCGTGATCTTTGGTGTGGTGGCCTATTATGCGCTGACGATTGCCATGCGCACCGGTGACGTTTCCGTCGTGGCGCCGTTTCGCTATACCCGGTTGCTGTTTGCCCTCTTTTTAGGGGCTGTTGCCTTTGGCGAGCAACTGGACACGATGACGTTGGCCGGTGGTTTGATCATCGTGCTGAGCGGCAGCTACACGCTGGTTCATAATCGCTGGAACAGGGCGACCGCAACTCAAACGGAGCTTGTGTAGTCGCTGTTTTGGCGACTGAAGAGGTTGATTCTATGAGCGTTATTCGGTCACACCTATTGACAGATTTTTCTCTGGAAACAACGGCTAGGGGCGCTGCACGGTTTCTCCAGGCAGCGCCCTCTGTCGCGGAAGGTACCCAGGTGAAAATTGCGTTTCTCGGCGAATGCGCCTCTTGATTTTGAAGAGTTCATCAGTGCGCCAAAGGGGTTGTCACTAAAACGGTTCCTGTCCCGTAGGTTCAGGCCAGGGCAGCTACTTGCAGCTTTTGATTAGCAGGTGGGCCGTTTGCTTTGCTTTTAAAGCGGCGCTTCGATCGCCCTGCACATGGGCTAGCGTGATGGCACCTTCCTTAAGAAGAGATAGGCTGTCGGTGACAACGTCAACCAACGACACGTCGATGGTCAATGTCCGGACCTGAGCCCTAATTAGGGCCGCGATGTTTCGTTTATGTTCGGTGCACTGCCGGTGCAGCGGGTGGGCGGGATCACCAAACTCAGCACAGACATTGATAAAAAAACAGCCGTGAAATGGCAACAACGTTTCTACACGATCGTTGAACCAATCGTCCAGTGCACTGAATAGGGTATCGATTTTCGCAATGCCGGGTGTGGCGGCATCCAGCCTTTCTTCCAGCCAATGAAAAAAGCACTGGTCACGGTAAGCCAGCACGGCCGATACCAGCGCATCCTTGCTATCAAAATGGTGATACAGGGTTTTCTTGGCGACGCCGGATTCAGCCAGAATCTCGTTGATACCTACCCCATGAACCCCCTTTTGATAGAAGAGCTGAAAGGCCGAGGTGATCAACTGAAGCCGCTTAGCAGACATAAGAATCCTGTTACCAATTAAAGGATCATATTGACAAAAGCAGACCGATTTGTCTACCATGACCTCGGATAGACTGATCAGTCTACTTTTAGATCATTGATTAACGCTTACCAAGGAGCCCTCTATGCCGCTTTCCAACAATGCGAAGTCCCGGAAAATACCGACTGCAGGCTGGCTACATAAGCTCAAGGGGGATGCCGCGGCGTTGCCCCCTAAGCATCCGCTAAGGGATATTGCGGTTGCCGGGCTGGGGGCCTTTATCTTGATCGCCGTACTGGCAGGCCTGACCGAGAGCCTTGGAACAACGCTGGTGCTGGGTTCCTTTGGCGCTTCTTGCGTATTGGTGTTTGGCTTTCCGGATGCACCCTTTTCGCAACCGAGAAATGTGGTTGCAGGGCACTTCCTGAGTTCTCTGGTGGGTTTGCTCGTTCTGACGTACTGCGGCCCGACTTGGTGGGGGATGGCACTGGCCGTTAGCCTCGCGGTCGTTCTGATGATGGCGACCCGGACGGTGCATCCGCCCGCCGGTTCCAATCCGGTGATTGTGTTTCTGAGCATGCCGTCCTGGGACTTTTTGCTGCTACCCACCTTGACCGGTGCCTTGCTGGTGGTGGTAGTGGCGCTGATATACAACAACCTCAGTCGGCAGGCGAACTATCCCAAGTATTGGTGCTAGGAGCCGGTTTGTGTCGTGAAGAGCCCGTCGGCTCAACACCCTAATACGAATCAGGGCTTCAACGTAAATGTGGTGACGGGCACCCCGAAAATTTTCCGCAGCGGGTCGAGCCCTGACGCTCGACTGAGGGTTTAAAAATATCCGGGGAGATAGGAAGGATCTATTTTTGTTCGGTGGCGCAGTAGGCTGTTTGCCAGATCACGGGCCGTCTGAAACCACAACGGCCCTGCTCGCGAACGAGCAGGGCCGTGTTTGCCGCGACGCTGATTAGACCGCGTTGGCGGGGACTCCAGAGGGCGTCTCGTCCTTGATAATCGCGTCCACTTCGTCAAAAGTAGCTACAACCGAGCGTGCTGGTGGCGCCGTCATCAGGGTCGCCAGAATGATGGCCACAAAGGCGAACAGCATCCCGGGGATGATCTCATAGAGATCGAACCAACCACCGGAAAGCTGCTTCCAGACCACCACGGTGACACCTCCGACGATGATGCCAGCCAGAGCGCCAGCCTTGTTCATCCGCTTCCAGTACAGCGCGAGAATCAGCGCAGGTCCGAAGGCTGCACCAAAACCGGCCCAAGCGTAGGAGACCAGATCCAGTACCTTGGAGTCTTTGTCCATAGCCAGAACGGTCGCGATCAAGGCGATAACCACGACCGCGATACGGCCGACCATGACCAGTTGCTTCTGGCTGGCGTTCTTGTTGAACAACGTCTTATAGAAGTCTTCGGCCAGGGCAGACGATGACACCAGCAACTGGGAGTCGGCGGTGCTCATAACCGCAGCCAGGATAGCGGCCAGCAAGATACCTGCGATCACCGGATGGAACAGCGCATCCACCAACACCATAAAGACTTTCTCGCTGTCACCCAGCGGCGTCTCAAAATAGCCAATCGCAGCGAAGCCTACTAAGCAGGCGCCGACCATGGTCAGGCCGCTCCAGAATACGGCGATGCGACGCGCCGTTGGCACGTCGTCCTTGCTTCTGATGCCTTTGAAACGTGCCAAGATATGCGGCTGGCCAAAATACCCCAGCCCCCAGCCCAGCAACGACAGGGTACCGATCAGAGTGATACTGGTGCCGTCTGCATTGGTAAAGGCATTCAGCAGCTCAGGATTTTTGGCTTCCATCGCCGCCCAAGTGGCGGAGACTCCGCCTATTTCGCCGATGGCGATCAGAGGCACGATGATCAATGCTGCGGCCATCAGCAGCCCCTGCACCACGTCGGTCCAGGATACCGCCAGGTAGCCACCGAACAGGGTGTAGGAGATCACTGCGATAGCGCCGATGATTACC
Organism: Motiliproteus sp.; assembly: GCA_036964625.1. Taxonomy (GTDB): domain Bacteria; phylum Pseudomonadota; class Gammaproteobacteria; order Pseudomonadales; family Balneatricaceae; genus Motiliproteus. The sequence goes on along the minus strand of JBALTG010000001.1, from coordinate 106,190 downwards.
GCCAGTTGGTAGTCGAAGCCGAACACCGTTTCAAACAATTTCGCACCCGCCACCAGGCCCGAACTGGTGTAAAACAGGAAGAACACCAGCACGAATATGGCAGAGATCACGCGCAGGCTATGGCCGTGGTCTTGAAAACGTTTTTCAAAGAAGGCGGGGAGGGTCAAGGCGTCTTCAGCGTGCTGTGAATAGACCCGCAACCGCTGAGCAACAAGCAGCCAGTTGAGCCAGGTACCAAGCAGCAAGCCGCCCGCCAACCAAAAGGAACCGTAACCGGCGGACATGGCGTAGCCGGGTAATCCCAGCAGTAGCCATCCGCTCATATCCGAAGCACCGGCCGACAGGGCGCTGGGCAGTGGGCCTAGATTACGTCCACCGAGCACATAGTCTGACAGGTCCTGGGTACGGCGATAGGCGACTACGCCGATCGCCAACATCAGGCCGAGATAGATTAAAAATGTTAGTGTAATCACAGGTTGGTCCTCTTCTTTTATACAACTTATTTTTATGGATAGGCGCTCAGGTAGTCGTAACCTGAGCCAAACCCGAGTTGGACCCTAGTTTACAGAACAGTGAAAAGTCATTTTTACCGTATATTATGTACAATCATGGCTATTGCGGTTTTTTTCTGGCCAAAAACAGACGATAAGGACATTAATAAGAGGATTATGGACGAACTGAGCAGTTCTGATCGCTCTGATCCCGGGGCGGTTGCAGTAGAACGCCACCGATGCCGATACGATTCTAAGGCAGGCTGAGGATGACGAAGGCCACGTTATCCGCCGTTGAGTGTGAGTTCCGTAATCCGCAGGCGAAAGCCCAATACCCAGCGTTCCGCGATGCTTGTGTACTGCCGCGTGGAAAGCTGTGGTGATTGGCCATTTCGGCTTGGGAACAGGTAATCGTTGTGCCGACGATTTTTACAGGTGATCCATTTGGCTAAAGCGTCCCGAGGTGTCCAGAATGACTGGGATAGATCACGATTGGCGCGTCCGCACCTGCAGGGCACTTGCGCCCGCCTTAAAAAACATCTCAACACCGACCGAAGCCGTGATCACCAGGATCGCCAGAGTCTGGGCCAGGGTGAGATCCTGATTCAGAAACAGCACGGCCAGCAGGGCCGCAATGGCGGGTTTCAGGAAGAACAAATAGCTGCCCTTAGTGATATCCGGCACCGCTGCCAGCCCTCCAATCCAAAGGAATTGGGTGATCGTGGTGTTCCACAACCCGATCGTCAGTAGCGAGACCAGCGCCAAAGGCTGCAAATCGAAGATCTGCCCCAGCCTAACCCAGCGATCGAAGCACAGGCCGACCACCAGCCAAAGCCCTAGTGCCCCCAGAAACAGTGTAATTGCCGTAATTCGCAGCGCGCCATATTGGACAATGATGGGACGTACCAGCACAGAATAACTCGCCACAGAAAACGCACAGACGAGGGCGAACGCAATACCGATCAGATTGCTGCCGGAGCTGGCGAGTTGTGTCAGGTAGCCATCGGTAAGCAGTAGCGCGATACCGATCAGTGCGCACAAGCCACTACCGGCTTTTGCCAGGGTAACCGGCTGGCGATTGACAACTAGGTTAGTGAGGGCGACAAAGATCGGAATCGTCGTTACCGTCGTGGCGACCTGCGGCACCGTCGCAAAATCCAGAGACCAGTGAAAGGCCAGATAACCCAAGGTCACCCCGAGTAGCGAGAGTCCCACTAGCGACCAGCCATGGGTTTTTAAGGGGGTGATAAGGTCTCGGCTGGCGGGTAAACACAAGGCCAGCACCACCAACCCGGTGCCCCCCAAAAGAAAGCGCCAGACCGACAGCTCCGGACCTGCTATCCCGGACAACACCGCCACGAATTCCGTAGACGCATGCCCCAGCACCCCGACGAACACGGCCAGGTAAGCCACCCAGCTATAGCGCTGCCATAAGCTCATCGACAATCCTCCGCAGCAAACTGGAGCAGCGCCTCGGCACAGGCTTGCGGACGTTCTGCCGGGAGAATATGCGCCGCATCCTCCATGTCGATGCGCCGAGCGGAGGGCAACCGTTGACTGAGTTCCTCCACGGCTGCGGCTTCCAGGAACACATGATCCTGCAGCCCGGTGATGATCAGTACCGGCAACGCCAGTTGCTCATAGGACAGGTCCCAATCGGCGCTGGCGCTATGCCGCAATAGATTGTAGTGACCGCTTGAGCGCTCAAGCGGCGCATAGGGCTCAGGGGTTAGAAACTGGCCACGATTGGCATGCAGCCAATCTTCATTGAATAACAGGGGGGCGTAGAGGTCCCTGAACAGCTGCAGCCCCCCCACCTCGGCGCAGCGCACCAGGGCAGCGTTGATCCACTGCAACCGGGGGCCATCTTTGCGCAATGTGTTGATCAGCACCAGGCCCTCCACGGCGACATCCTCTACCCCTCTCAACCATGCCTGCGCCGCGAACAGACCACCGATGGAGAGCCCCACCAGGATCACACGAGGGGGCTGAAGTTCAAGCAGCAGCCGTCGGCAATCGTCGATAATCAGCTCGGCATTCAGTGCTAAATCGGCACAGAAGGCGCTTTCGGCCTGACCGCGGAAATTGAAGCTAAGCGTGCCATGCCCTGCGCTACGGAGCATCTCGCCGATACATCCCTCCCACATGCTCGTATCACCGGTCAGGGCGTTGAAGAACACAAAGGTGTTTCCCTGTCCCGACCGAGGTGGCTGGTACCGATAGAAAATCCCATTGTGATCATCGAGAGATAAAACCGTCATGCTGCTTTCCTCTTTTTTATGGTTCGTTTTTTGTACCTGCGGTTATGTTCAAAATCGCGACGGTCCATCGCGACGGCCCACCCCGTCAGCCAAAACAGATGTGATCGCTTCAGCCGTTCTGGACATTTTTAGGTTCGGCGCTGGTGGCTGCACAGCGTAACTTGTCCGCCATCATGGTCTGTGCACCTTCGGCATGCTCCCTCGCCAACCGCTCCGCCTGAGGTGCATCGCCGGCGATAATCGCACTCAGGATCGCTTCGTGCTCATTCCAGATCCTGGCATGGGGATAATCGGATCGAAGCACGCTACCCATCACGCGGCGCAGCTGGTGCCAGTGCGGCGCAACCATATTTTCGATAACCGGATTGGCCGACAGGCGATAGATAAACTGATGGAAATCCATGTCGGACTGAAGCATTCCGATGAACAAACCCGATCGGCAGGCCTCTCGTCCGGCCTGCAGGATCTCCGGGCCCTGCCGTCGCGCGTGCTGCTGACCATGATCAGCGGCTTCCCTGGCAGCAAGCCCATCCAACACAGCGCGCACCGCATAGAATCCTGATATTTCGGCCGCCGAAGGCTGTGCCACCTCAACACCACGGCGTCCAATTTCCTTCACAAACCCCTGGTTCTTCAGCAGCACGATGGCCTGTACGATAGGCTGACGTGAGACCTGCAGACGTTCGGCGACCGCCTCCTGGTTGAGACGCTCGCCGGGTGCCAGCTCACCGGCACAGATGCTGTCACGGATGGCGCTATAAACCAGTTGCACTAAGTCGGGCGGTACCTTGATGGGCTTCATCTTGCTCTCAAACCTTTTTTTACTGCTAGAATCCAATTTCTGAATTTTGTATACAAGATACAGCGTAGTCCAAAACTACGGCCATTGAGAAAACAGGAATCTATCGGTAAGTCCCGAGGGGGGGGACTGCGGTACAACATTATTGTCTGCTTTCGTTCAGGCGTTTGAGCAGAGTCATTCAGACCGTTACGGCAGAGTGGCGTTGCCACACTGTTGAAAGGGGATTCACTTTGGCGAGGGGGCGATACCGCTATTGCAGGACATGGCTCTGCTACAACTCCTGACAAGACACAGTCACTTTTTAGGCGAGAACATTCAGTGGCCAGCCTGTGTCGTGAAGAGCCACTCTGGTTCTCAATTCTACAGATGGCGAGCGGCTGCAAAGACACACCGCACCTGTCCCGCTATTCATGAACTTACACCGTAGGTCAAAACCCTCTACTGGGTTAGTCTTACCAAGTGGATCCTTCATGGCTCAAGAATGGTCTCAACCACAGCTTAAGAAGGGGACGCCCACCGCGGAAAAATGCCCACAGCACTTGAAAACAGAGGGCTAGATACAGCGCCACAGCAAACACACCTAAAAACAGCTAACGGGTGAGCGTTATTAAAGGTATTTCAAAAAGGAGAGAAGCAGCGAAGAGCTTCCGGGAGTTGCACCCAGCGCCGACCAGAAATCGACCAGAGGCCAGAAACAAAAAAGGCCTGCAATCGCTGCAAGCCTTAAGAAGTATATGGTGCCCGGAGACGGAATCGAACCGCCGACACGAGGATTTTCAATCCTCTGCTCTACCGACTGAGCTATCCGGGCAACGCAAGAAGGCGCGTATTTAAGCGTGTTTGGCCCGGACTGTCAAGCGCCTCTAGACTGATTACTATCGATTTTAACAGTCCACCGGTGCTCTGTTATACTTAGCCTCTTTTTGTCGCTCGGGGAGAAATCGCAACGTGATCACTAGCTTTGAGGGCGCGCTTAAGCGCCATCAGCACGCCTTTGAGCGGGTTGCCGCACTCGCCCCGCAGGTTACCCTGCTGGCCGAGTGCATGCTCGAGTGCTTGCGCGGCGGGGGCAAGATTCTGTGGATGGGCAATGGAGGCAGTGCTGCCGATGCGCAGCATCTATCTGCCGAGCTCATGGTGCGTTATTACGCCGAACGCGGGCCTCTGGCGTCTATCGCGCTAACCACAGACACATCGCTGATGACGGCCCACAGCAACGACTATAGCTTTGATACCCTATTTTCACGCCAGATCGAAGGGCTGGCTCGCCCCGGCGATCTGGTGATCGGTATCAGCACCTCGGGCAACAGCGGCAATATCATCAAAGCAATAGAGCAAGCCCGCAGCATGGGGATCAAATCTGCCACCCTGCTGGGGCGTGATGGCGGCCAGCTGGCACGCCTGGCCGATGTCTCGGTGATAGTCGCGGATGATGAGACCGCACGCATCCAGGAAGTGCATATATTTATTGGCCACTGGCTGTGCGAGATGCTCGACCAGCAGCTGGCGCCAGACAACGCGTAAAGACTGCATTTACACCCTTATTTACAATTTATTGTTATAACAACGGCAGACGAAACCCTATGCAGCTTTATATCCCGGATTTTACCCGCGCGCGGGTGCTGGTGGTTGGCGACCTGATGCTAGACCGCTACTGGCACGGCCAGACCGAGCGGATCTCACCCGAAGCGCCGGTGCCTGTGGTTCATATCAAAAAACTCGAAGGCCGCCCTGGCGGTGCGGGCAACGTTGCCCTGAACATTGTCGCGCTGGGGGGCAATGCCACGCTGCTGGCGCTGGTGGGTGTTGATGAGGCTGCCGACAGCCTGCGCGCAGAGCTGCAAACGGCCAGAGTTCGCTGCGAGTTTGAAGCGGTCGAAGGCTCCGATACCATCACCAAATTACGGGTGATGAGCCGCAACCAGCAGCTGATCCGGCTCGATTTTGAAGACGGCTTTGTCGACTACGATCACGCTCAACTGCTGAACCGCTTCGACAGCTGCCTGCCCGACTGCGATGTGGTGGTGTTCTCCGATTATGGCAAGGGTTGCCTGGATGAGATCCGGGCGATGATCGCCCTCGCCCGCGCCGCCGGAAAGCAGATTCTGGTCGACCCCAAGGGCGCCGATTTCAGCCGTTATGCTGGCGCGACCCTGATCACCCCCAACGAATCTGAGTTTGCCGCCGTCGCGGGCAAATGGCAGGACGACGCCGATCTGGTCGAGCGGATCCATGCGCAGCGGTTGGCCTGCGAGTTGGATGCACTGCTGGTCACCCGGAGTGAGCGCGGCATGGCGCTGGTCCAGGCGGATCAGGAGCTGCACATCCCGACCGTGGCGCAGGAGGTGTTCGACGTCACCGGCGCCGGAGATACCGTGATCGGCACCCTGGCTGTAGCACTGGCCGCTGGCGAATCGATCGAAGACGCAACCCGCCTGGCCAACTTGGGCGCCGGTATCGTGGTGGCAAAGATGGGGACTGCAACCCTCAGTGCCGAAGAGCTGAACCGGGCCATTCTGGGCGAGGCGATCGAAGAGACCGGCATCGTCAGCCTGCATGCACTGAAACGCCAGATCCAGGCTGCCCACGCGCGCGGCGAGAAGGTGGTGATGACCAATGGCTGCTTTGATATTCTCCACGCCGGTCATGTCCAGTACCTGCAACAGGCCCGCTCGTTGGGTGACAAACTGATCGTGGCGGTTAACAGCGATGATTCGGTGTCCCGACTCAAAGGTCCGGAGCGGCCGATCAACCACCTCGAACAGCGCATGGCGGTGATGTCGGGGCTAGCCAGTGTTGACTGGGTGGTGCCGTTCGGTAAGGATTCGGTCGATGACACCCCCGCCGAGCTGATTAAAGAACTGTTGCCCGACATTCTGGTCAAAGGCGGTGACTACATGGCCGAAGACGTCGCTGGCGGCGAAGCCGTGATCAACAATGGCGGAGAAGTGATCATCCTCGGGTTTCTGGATGGTTGCTCTACCACCAACATCGTCCGCCGCATCCGTACTCCCGAGGAGAATATAGGCTCATGATGTTTGTGGATGGCTGCTCCACCGCCACTACCAATAACATCGTCCGCCGCATTCGCACACCCGAGGAGAACATAGGCTCATGATGTTTCTGGATGGCTGCTCCACCGCCACTACCAATAACATCGTCCGCCGCATCCGCACACCCGAGGAGAATATAGGCTCATGATTATCGTTACCGGCGGTGCCGGCATGATCGGCAGCAACATCGTCAAAGGACTTAATGACCGAGGCATCACCGATATTCTGGTGGTCGACGACCTGAGCGACGGACATAAGTTCTGGAACCTGCAGGACTGTCAGATCGCCGACTACCTCGACAAAGATGATTTCCTGGCCCGGATCCAGGCCGGTGAGCGCTTCGACTCAGTGCAAGCCATATTCCACGAAGGCGCGTGTTCAGCCACCACCGAGTGGAACGGCAAGTACATGATGGAGAACAACTACGCCTACTCCAAGGTATTGCTGCATTACTGCCTGGAGCGGCAACTTCCCTTCCTGTATGCGTCCTCGGCCGCGACCTACGGCAAGGGAACCCTGTTTAAGGAGGAGCTCGCCTGCGAAGGTCCGATCAACGTCTACGGTTACTCCAAATGGCAGTTCGATCAGTATGTACGCCAGGTTCTGCCGCGGCATCAAGGCTCGCAGGTGGTCGGCTTTCGCTACTTCAACGTCTACGGCCCGCGCGAACAGCACAAGGGCAGCATGGCCAGCGTGGCCTTCCACAACAACGGCCAGATCGAACGAGGCGAGAACCCAAAACTGTTCGGCGCCTACGACGGCTACCAGGAAGGCGGGCAGATGCGCGATTTCGTCTATGTCGGCGATGTCGTCAAGACCAATCTGTGGTTTATGGACCACCCCGAGCACTCGGGTATCTTCAACCTGGGTACCGGTCGCAGCCAGTCGTTCAAGGATGTGGCCGAATCGGTGATCAAGTTCCACGGCAAGGGCGAGATCGACTATATCGACTTCCCGGATCACCTCAAGGGGTCCTACCAGAGCTTTACCCAGGCCGATATCAGCAAGCTGCGCGGGGTCGGCTACCAGGAGCCGTTCAAGACCGTACAGGAAGGTGTCGCCGAGTATATGCAGTGGCTGCATCGTGGCTGACTCACTCCCGTTAAAATTAGTTAGCGCCGAGACAAAGCAATCATGGATAACACCCGTAATAATGAATAAAGTCATATTTTCAGGCTTGAACATCACCCTGCTACTCTTTTCCTGCCTACTACTGGTGATTGACCGTGTCTACGGTGCTATGGCCTTGCTGTTGATGTTGCTGTCAGCATTTGCCCTGCTGCGTGATCGTGCCGGACAAATCCGACTGATCGCAGACGAAAAGTTGCTGCTGCTCGGCTTATGCGCTTATCCGCTGGTCGTAACCTGCGGTATGCTGCTGCATCGCAACTGGCAGCCGGATCAGTTTGACCACCCCTCACGTTTTTTACTGATCCTGCCAATCTTCTTTGCCATGCGCCGCTTCGGCGCATCGAGACAGCTGCTCTATCTTGGCCTGATGCTCGGCGCCGTCGGCGCGGGCAGTCTCAGCCTATACCAGGTGAATATACAAGGACTGGCAAGGGCAACGGGGTATATCAATGCGATCCAGTTTGGCAATCTGTCGCTGATGCTCGGTCTTCTGGCGCTGACGTACTGCATCCGCCCTCGCCTCGAACAACCCCTCAACCGTTTATGGGTTAGCGGCTCGGTACTGGCATTCTGTTTCGGACTGATTGGCTCCGCCGCGTCCGGCACGCGCGGCGGTTGGCTCGCATTGCCGCTGTTACTCTGGCTCATTCTCCGTGAAGCGGTCACCAATAAACCCTTAAGATTTGGCATCTATGCGCTGTTTATCGCCGCCGCGTTAATGACATATAGCAACAACCAACAGGTGCAGGTCAGGGTTGATTCAGTCGCGAGCAATGTGACTCTTTATTTTTCAGCGGAAAACACCGTCAAGGGGTCGGCGGGCCTGCGCTTTGAGAAGTGGCGCGCCGCGGCCATCATGTTTACCGACGCGCCGCTGATCGGGGTCGGTATGGGGCAATATGAAACTGAAATCAATGAACTGATTGACCAGCAGCGCATTCACCCGTCTGTAGGGGTGTTCGGGCACGCCCACAATGATCTGCTTCAGGCGTCTGCAGAGCTGGGGATCCTTGGCACGATCGGGCTTCTGGCCCTCTACGGGCTGCTTATACGGTTCTTTCTCCAACACCGCCAGTATGACCGCCAACTTGCCTTTGCCGGCATTGTCTTAGTCTTGGGCTTTATTGATATGGGCATAACACAGGCCCTATTTAAACATAGCATCAGCACCCTGTTTCTAGCGCTGTATAGCGCGGTGCTGGCGGGGTTGCTGTGCCATCAAAGAGTGCAGCAATCACAATGCACGCCAGCCAATGCGCTTAAACAGGTGTAACCAGGGATGAAGCGCTACCTCCTCTATATCAGCCAGAACTATAGCTATCAGATCCTGCGCCCACTGCAGGCGCAGATCCGCCAGCGCGGCGATGATGCGGCCTGGTTCCTGGAGGGCACGGAGGCCAACCCTGACTACCTCAGAGCCGACGAACGCCAACTGCAGAGCATCGACGCGGTTCGCCAGTACAACCCGGATGTGGTACTCGTACCGGGACCGATGGTGCCCAGTTTTATCCCGGGACTCAAGGTGGAGGTGTTTCATGGCTTTGACGCCGGCAAGCCGGGCCACTTCGAGATCCGCGACTGCTTTGATCTGTACTGCACTCAGGGACCCAACACCACCCGCCCGTTCCAGCAATTGGCGGCCAAAAAATCCTTTAGCCGGGTCATTGAGACCGGCTGGCCAGCCCTGGACACCCTGTTTCAGACACCGGAGCAACCGACCAGACACGCACGCCCGACGATTCTGCTCTGCTCCACCTTCAGCCGCCGCTACACCTGCGCGCCGCATCTGCTGGAAACCGTGGCGAAACTACGGCAGAACGATCGCTGGCAGTGGCTGGTGCAGTTTCATCCCAAGATGGATGCCGAGGTTGTACAGCGCTACCAAGCGCTCCAGAATGACAATCTGACCTTTATCGAAACCGACAATATCATTCCATTGTTGCATCGAGCTGACCTGATGGTCTGCGATAACTCGTCGGTGCTGCAGATGTTTCTGCTGCTGAACAAACCGGTAGTCAGCTACCGGAATACCCAACCCGGTCCGCAGCTACTCAACATCGAGCAACCGCATGAACTGGAAAACGCAATCATCGACGGTCTATCCCGTCCAGAAGTGCTGATGGAGCGAATTCGCCACTTCAACCTGGAGCTACACCCCTACACCGATGGAGAGTCATCGCAGCGGGTACTGGATGCGATCGATGCGGTGCTCGCCGGAAAGCATCCGGTGAAGAATAAAAAACCCCTGAACCTAAGGCGAAACCTTAAGGCCAGGCGTAAGCTGAATTACTGGAAGCTGTAATCGCGACACCCGCACTCAAGAGATCCTTATGAATCAAGCTGGCAAAAAACTCTCGGTCTGCATCATCTGCATGAACGAGGCGAAGACTATTGAGCGCTGCCTGCAGTCAGTCGCCTTCGCTGATGAAATCGTCATTCTCGACTCTGGCAGCACCGATGCTACGCTCGAAATTGCCCGCCAATACACCGATAAGATTTACAGCCGCAAAGACTGGGAAGGGTTTGGCATCCAGCGCCAGCGTGCCGAACAGCTGGCCAGCCATGACTGGATCTTCGCCATCGATTGCGACGAGGTCGTATCGAGCCTATTAAAGGATGAGATACGGGCTCGGCTGGACCAAGCTAAGGATGGCGACGTCATCCGCGTCAACCGCTTAACCAACTTCTGCGGCCACCTGATACGGCATAGCGGTTGGTACCCGGATTATGTCGATCGAATCTACAACCGTAATCAGTACGGCTATAACGACAAGATCGTGCATGAGTCGGTCAACTGCAAAGCGGCCCGAAAAATAACCCTCAAACAGGATCTGTTGCACTACCAGTTTGACGATCTGTTTCTCTACATCAACAAACGCAATCGTTACGCCGAATCGGGTGCTAACGAGAAATTAAAGAATCACAAAAGCGCCTCGTTGAGCCGCGCCGTAACTGCATCTCTTACCGCCTTCATCAAACACTATCTGCTAAAACGAGGCTTTCTCGATGGCAGAATCGGCTTTGTCATCGCGGTCATTCAGATGCAATATACCTTTAATAAATATCTGTTTCTGACCTACAAAAACACCCCTAGCGCGGCAACCAAGGACGGCGTTGATCCACAACCTCACTCGACGCGAACCACACCATGAATATTCTGATCTTCACCACCTCGCACGGCTCGACCAACAGCATCCGCCCAGAGCTTGAGATTTTTCTAGCGCTGGCCAAACGCGGGCACAAGGTTACGGTCGTGGCACAAAAAGACTCCGAGTACGGAAAAATATTCGAAGCCAACGGTATCAAGGTGATCGATCAAAAGCCCAAGCGCAAGATCTGCTGGGAATCGATTCAGGTGCTACGCGATGAGCTGCGCAGCTGCCGCTATGACATCATCTATGCCACCAACTCCAAGTCGATTCCTAACGCGGCCTTCGCCGCTATCGGCTTTCCAGCCAAGATGATCACCTACCGAGGCACTACCGGTGGCCTTTACCGGCACGACCCCAGTGCCTATCTGTCTCACCTGCACCCTAGGGTCGACGGCGTGATCTGCGTCTCCAACGCGGTTCGGGACGATGTCAGAAAACAGGTCTGGGGCAAAAGTAGGCAATCCAATGCCGTCACTATCTACAAGGGACACGACCTGGCCTGGTACGACAAACCGCCCGCCGATCTGTCGGAGTTTGGCATCCATAAAAGTGATTTCGTGCTGATCTGCGCGGTCAATGTCCGCCCTAGCAAAGGGATCCCGGTGTTGATTGACGCCGCCGACAAGCTTGCGGACATCCCCAACCTACACCTGTTATTAGTGGGTAAAAATATGCAGCAGTACGCCGATTTGATCAGCAAGAATCGGATGCGCCAGCGGATCCATGTCGCCGGCTACCGCTACGATGCCCCCGAGCTGATTGTCGCCAGCGACCTGCTGATACAACCCTCCATCAGCGGCGAAGGCCTGCCCCGTGCGGTGATGGAAGCGATGGGCTACGGCACCCCGGTGGTTATCACCACCACCGGAGGCGGCAAAGAGGTGGTGACAGACGGGCTCAATGGCAAGGTGGTACCGGTCAACGACCCTGACGCTATAGCCGCGGCAGTGCGTGAGCTTTACCAACAGCCTGAGAAGATCTTAGCGATGTCGATTGAGTGCAAGCGCGCGATTTCCGAACGCTACTCGATCACTCAAACCGCTCAGCATTTCGAGGAGTATTTCGAGCGGATGATAGAGCAAGATCAGGGCTAAGATTGATCAGAGTAGACGCAGGCCGCACTGGTGAGCAGCCCGGTAACAGATGTTGTAGCGCTGATTTACAGCGTTACAACCTTAAAAGACTCATCCGCAAGTTGCTCATACTCTTTATAGACCGCATCGATTCGAGAACCCACCTCACTGCTCTGCTTAGAGAAATACTCAGGGCTTAACCGATAAGCGCATATCTGCAGAGTTTCACCAAATATCAAGCGGCAATTAGGTAACGCGGAAGAGACGAATGAGGCCAAGACAGCCGGTTTTGGCCCCACGATCGCTAACTGATATTCAATCGGGTAATCAAATAGCTGAGACTCCCAACCAAGCGATGCACATAACCGCTGAACCCGTTCAGGACTTTCCCGACGGTGAGCAATGTATAGAATTTCTTTTGCGCCTGCTACTGCGTCATCAACCGCTTTTAACTGAGAAAAGCACTCTTCATCACTGAGAATATCAGCCTCCACCAGTGGGCTACCCAAAAAATAGACGCGATCATCCTGCTCAACGGCACAAGCTTGCTGTCGGAGTGCCGCGAAACTATTTCTCACATAACGATCAGCAGCGGCAACCTTGATATCGTAAACACTAAAGAAAGTAACTGCACCTAAGGGCTTGTCCTTTAAGCCCAATAGAGCCCGCTTCAAATACAACGTTATTCGCTTCGCACGTCGCAACGGCTTTAGATTGGCGCTTGAGTCTTGGCGTTGACGCGCATATTTCAACGTAGCAACGCCGTCATCGAGCAGCAGCATCAAATCCGCGTGGATACTATTAGCAAAGTGGCGCATCAGCGGGTTGCCCAAATCACCGAGCGCGACATAACGAAGGGCAGGCAAAGAAGCAGCTAAGAATGACAATTTCAGAACTGCAAAAAGAGCATTAGCGAAGGGCGTTTTTGATCCGTTCGTGCGGTCTATTTCAGAATCATTCCGACAAACACTTGTCATCGTCAACAACAACGGTGCTGTAAGAAGCCTGACCACGCCGCCCCAATCATGCTCGCTGCGCACCAGTGACTGCAATTGAGGCAGGCTTTTTTTGTCCGCCAACAGTATTAACAACGCATCAGAAGGCTTTAAATCGAACTGGTTCAACGCCTCGAGTGCATTAAGATATTGAAGCGGTGTTTTAATTAAAAACACTGACTTTATCGTCTCGCTTAGCATCTCAAAAAACCGCCTTGTACTATCTATATACGCAAATAAAAATAACGGTCTACTTCCCTACATGCGCCCAAGATACAGCCGTATTTTTATCTGCAGGGCGAACAACTTTACGCCCCAATAAAGATTCATAATGTTTAGGCACCAAACCAAAGCCCGGCCGGACACTGCGAATGCAATCTTCACTGATAATGTCTCCCTCCTTAAGATCTTTCACAAAATACAGCGATCGACGGAACTGTACGTTGCCCAGTTCGCTCGATTTTCTGCCGTAGTTCACCTCGCCTAACGCTAGCCATGCGGTTTTGGCCCCCGTGCACAACTGTTCCAACTCTTTTGGCTCAAGCGAAAAACTGTCATCAGGGCCGCCACCGTTCCGATCAAGGGTGACGTGTTTCTCGATGATGGATGCACCCAGCGCCACACTGGTAATGGCCGTGGTGTTATCGATAGTGTGGTCGGACAGACCGGTCACCAGACCGAAGCGCTGGAGCATGTCTGGAATCGTTTTCAAGTTGTAATCTTGCGCAGGCGCAGGATAACCACTGACACAGTGGAGAATGGCCAGCTCTTTACAGCCACCCTCGCGTGCAGCATCGATCGCTTCCTGGATCTCTTGCGCGTCGGCCATGCCGGTAGAAATAATCATTGGCTTTCCGGTAGCCGCGACATATTTTATCAGCGGGATATCTATCGCCTCAAAAGAGGCTATTTTGTAAGCGGGCGCATCTAATTGCTCTAAAAGATCCACGGCGGTCGAGTCAAAAGGTGAGCTGAAAATAGTAATGCCTATTTTTCGTGCATGTTCAAATAACGGCTTATGCCACTCCCAGGGCATGTAGGCCTCTTGATAAAGGTCGTACAGTGTACGACCGTCCCACAGGCCTCCCGTTATTTTAAATTCATCTGAATCACAATCTAAAGTGATCGTATCCGGGCGATAGGTTTGCAATTTAATCGCATCGGCGCCAGAGCGCTTTGCTACATCAATAATTTTAATCGCATTATCGATGCTGCCGTTATGATTGGCAGAGAGTTCAGCAATGACATAGGGAGCATAAGCGGCCCCTATCTTCCGACCCGCGATAGATATTTCCGTCATTATCTTTCCTTCTCTAGACTAACAGCATTCACATAGGTCGTTGCGTCGACCCGCGTATAGCCTGATTTTCTGAATAGCGCATGCGATGCCTGATTATCAGCCAGCACCGTTGCAATAATCTTAATATCTGGATATAAATCACGCGTCAGGGAAAGCGCGTTGCTCGCAAATCCGTGACCGCAGTGTTCCGTGGCGATATAGACCGAAACTTCATGTCCCTGCAGACTAGTACAAGAATCGAGCCTGACAACACCCACAGGAGTATCTGCAGACATGATTATTTTAAATACAGAGGCTTCAGATTGAATTTTTTTTGCGTACCAGACCTGATGTTCTCGCCATACAGGAACCTCAGGATTCCTTGCAAACCTTCTAACCCCAGGTTGTTTCTGCCACCGATAAACTAACTCACAATCGTCGAGTAGCGCGTCTCGTAGCCAAGTCCCATGGTGATATTCGGACTGGCTTGACCGCATTAGGCTCGCGATCCGACTTGCACCGCGGCCGTCACAAATGCCAGAATTGATGACCACTCTATCGATATAGTTCGTCATCAGCTCGGTTATCGCTGAGCCGATATTTTGTGAATCCTGCAATTCTGCAAGCTTAACAGCCACGACCGCACCTGCATTCATCATCGATTCTGCCACCAAAGCCTGATTAGATGCAGTCACCACCAATAGCGACGGCAACCCCACGGCAGCGCGCTCCCAGGAAGTACTGCCCGCGGCACCGATGGCCAAATCGCTATCCGCCATTAACGTTGCCATATCGGTGACATTAACCCTAACCGATACCGTCCAGGGAAGTGCTGCGGCCTGTTCTTGGACGGATGCCAACCAGGGGGCGGTAGCCCCCATGACCACGGTTAAGTGGCAATCTTCAGGGAGCACACCCGGTTGTAACACCGCCAGTACGTCTCCAGTGGCATTATCTTTATCGACCCCTCCCATCGTAATCAGCAGGTTACGCAATTTTGGCGAATCTCTGCGTGCAAGGCTGTACTCGCGTAACTCGGAAAATTCCGGCCTCAGTAGCGCATACGTTGATCCGACAAGCAGCGTGCAGTGGCTTGGAACCCAGGGCTTGTAAGCCGTAACCTCTCGCCCAAAGGTCTGGTCCAACAACAGGTCGCAATCATGCACCCTATCTGCCAGGTCGTCGATCACCATCAAACGATTGCAGACAGGGCGCAGCTGCTGCTCCCAGCGGACGTCTAAGCCATAGTGATCAACCACCAGCCAATCCGGTTGCAGGTCTTGAAGATATTGACGCGCTTGCTCTGCGTCGGTGCGCCAATCACTGCCCAGCCAGTGCGCATGTGATGGTAGCTGTTCGTCCGGGGTACTATCAGACGTTATGGGGACACTATGTACGTGATGGCCTCTAGCCTCGATAGCAACCATTAAATTGCCAGGATGCTCGCGACAGATAAAATGGCATTCCAGCCCCTCTTTCGTGAGCGCATCGGCCAGCGTCAGGCAGCGCATCACATGGCCGGTGCCCATCTCCAGCGAGGCATCAACACGAAAAGCGATCTTCACCGTTTAGTTCCCCGCCTGCATGGCCTTAAATAACCATTCTGCTCGTACCCAGTCCTCTGGTGTGTCTATATCCTGAACGCGCGCGCGCGGCAGAACGACCGCAGCAGAACCCTTACTAAACAGCGGAGTCTCTTTCTTCCACGCCGACGCCTTACCCCAGTAAAACTGCCCCGCATCATGATAGGCCTCTTCGAGATCCTGGGATCGGGTATTGAAATGCTCTGGCTGAAACATCTCGACACGATTACCGTTAGTTACACGCACCGCTCGCTGGATTGGAAATGCATAACTTGTCACGGAGAAGGCGTAATCACTGTCTTCTTGCTGCAGCTGCTCCAGTCCGTGGTTGAGGTCATTGGCAGTGACAAAGGGAGCTGTAGCGTAGAGACAACAGACCAATTCTGGCGCAGGACCATGGGCCTGTAGCCACTCCACAGCATGAGCGATGACAGGAATGGTTCCGGCATAGTCATTAGACAGGTCCGGCGGTCGCACAAAGGGGGTTTCGGCGCCGTATTTTCGCGCCACTGCCGCTATTTCTTCATCATCTGTAGACACCAGAATGCGCTCAAAACAACCACTGGCACGCGCCGCTTCGATCGACCAAGCGATCATCGGCTTGCCGCAAAATTCTTTGATGTTTTTGCGCGGGATGCGTTTACTTCCGCCTCGTGCAGGGATGATCGCTACGTTCACGTCAACAGCTCCGCTAACACCTCGACGACCCGCTCCTGATCGGCGGTCGTCAGCCCCGGAAACATCGGCAAGCTGATCGCTTCGGCATAATAACGTTCTGCCTCAGGAAAATCGCCGGCCTTAAATCCCATCTGTTGATAATAGGGCTGCAGGTGCACCGGGATATAGTGCAGATTAACGCCCACCCCTCTTTCCCTGAGCCCCTCGAAAACCTCACGATGGGATCGCTGAATCTGATTCCGCTGCAAACGAATCACATATAAGTGCAGGCCGGAATAACTGTCTCTATGCTGATAGGGCGTAACAACCGGTAGCCTATCAAGCAGCGCATTATAGCGCAGCGCCAACTGATGGCGCTGCGCCACAAACTGATCAAGCCGCTGCATCTGACTCAGCCCCAAGGCCGCTTGTAGCTCTGTCATTCGGTAGTTGAAGCCCAGTTCGATTTGCTGGTAATACCAGGGACCGTCTGCATCATGAGTCATCAACTCTGGATCGCGAGTAATGCCATGACTGCGTAACAACGCCATTCTGTCAGCAACTGCCTTGTCGTTTGTCAGCGCCATGCCACCTTCGGCTGTGGTGACTATCTTAACCGGATGAAAACTGAAAACGGTGATGTCACTGTACTTGCCGTTGCCGATGAATTCTCCTTGGTACTTACCGCCGATGGCATGCGATGCATCTTCGATAACCTTAAAACCATAACGTTTAGCTAACGCCTGAATCGCCTGCATGTCGCAAGACTGACCACAGAGATGCACCGCCACCAACACTTTGGGCAACGTGCAGGTGGATTCGGCCTGTTCCAGTTTTTTCTCCAGCGCGAGTGGACAAAGATTGTAGGTTCGCGGGTCAATATCAACAAAATCCACCTCGGCACCACAATACAAACCGCAATTGGCTGATGCGACAAACGTCACCGGCGTGGTCCAGAGGCGATCACAGGGGCCCAGTCCAAGCGCCAGGCAGGCGATATGCAGCGCAGAAGTGGCGCTGTTCATCGCCAATGCATGGCTAGCGCCAACATGCTGCGCCACACTTTTCTCAAAGCACGGCACCATCGGCCCCTGTGTCAGGAAGTCTGATTGCAAAACGCTGACCACGGCATCTATATCAGCCTGGGTGATATCCTGGCGACCGTACGGGATCATGGCTCAGATATCCCCGATCTTTTCGCGATTAGCGTTGATCCAAGCCTGCAAACCCTCTTCACTCATCCACTGGGCATTGTTGTCACTGGAGTAAACAAAACCTTCGGCCACCTTGATGCCATCCTTGATTCGCGCAGGATCGGAGGACCAATTATTGATCACCGGTAAAATCTTGTAATGCTCTGGGTATTCATAGGTGTAATAGGAATCTTCCGCGCTGATCATCTGCTCGTGCAATTTCTCACCCGGACGGATGCCGACCACTTCCTGCTTGGCTTCAGGCGCGACCACCGTGGCAAGATCAGTCACTTTCATCGACGGGATTTTCTTGACGTAAATTTCACCACCGGCCATGTCTTCAAAGGCATGCCAGACCAGCTCAACACCCTCTTCCAAGGAGATCATAAAGCGCGTCATGCGATCATCAGTGATCGGTAAAACCCCCTCGTCCTTGATTGACATGAAGTAAGGGATCACCGATCCGCGTGAACCCATCACATTGCCATAGCGGACCACGGCAAAACGAGTGCCATGCTCTCCCGCATACGAGTTGCCAGCAACGAACAATTTGTCGGAAGCTAACTTAGTGGCGCCGTACAGGTTGATCGGGCTGCTGGCTTTATCGGTAGACAATGCCACAACTCGCTTAACACCCTTATCAATACAAGCATCGATAAGATTCATTGCACCATTGACATTGGTTTTAACACACTCGAACGGGTTGTATTCTGCAGTCGGTACGATCTTGGTTGCTGCCGCATGCACCACATAATCAACACCATCGAGTGCCCGATACAACCGATCTTTATCGCGGACATCACCGATAAAGAAACGAACGCGGGAATCACCCTCAAATTTCTTCGCCATATCCCACTGCTTCATCTCATCGCGTGAGTAGATGATCACTTTCTTGGGGTTGTACTTTGATAGCACCATCGGCACGAAGGTGTTACCAAAAGAGCCAGTACCACCCGTGATTAGAATCGTTTTGCCATTAAGCATGTTCAAACTACCCCTAGTGTTCAAGTGTTATGGTGAATAGGTATATCTACGATATATAAACTGCAATACCTTATCGCTGCAAAAAATCATAGCCGTCTATTTCAAGCCGGAATAGCAAGGCCCTCAAAAAACGAAATCCAAAACTACAGAGATATCCGTTCTTTGTTAGTAATTAAACCCTGGCGCACCCTTAAACCGCTTGTGCGCCCACAGATACTGCTCCGGAACCTTTTCAATCTGCTGTTCGATCAGCCGGTGATAGCGCTCGGTATCGGCCACCGGATCGTCTGAGGGAAAGTTTTCCAGCGGCGCAAGAATCTGCAGCTGGTAGCCACTCCCAACCCGGGCCGCATTAAAGGGTAACACCACCGCCTTACCGGTCCGGGCCAACGCTGAAATCACCGTTGCGGTCGGCGCAGGCTTACCACAAAAGCTGATCAGCGCGCTATTTTTACGCCGATAGTTCTGATCGGCGGCAAACCAGATCGTCTGGCCTTTTCGCAACTGCTGAACCATGCGTTTGATGTTATCTTTCGGAATCGCCTCATCAGAATGGGCACTTCTGCCACCGGCGGTGATGTATTCCAGCAACGGATTGTTCATCCGCCGGTAAACGACCGCAAAACGGGTATGAAACAGCAATAACCGACTGATAATCTCAAGATCGGTAAAATGTGCGCACAACAGGATCACGCCCTGCCCCTGCTGCTGCGCAGCCTGCAGGTACTCCAACCCTTCGATCTGATGTAACAGCGGTCGCAGCTGGCGCTCACTCCCCCACCAGCAAAGGGCTGTTTCAAAGATAGCGATACCCAGAGATTCGAAATGCTGAGCGACCAACTGATCCTGTTGCTCAGGCGTCATATCACCAAAACAATGTTGGATATTCTTTCTGGCAACGGCAACACGCTTGGGGACCAGCCGGTACAGCAACCGGCCAGCCGACCGACCCAGCGCGAGCTGGACGCTAAACGGCAATATAATCAGTAACCGCAACAGACCCAAGCCGATCCATAGCGGCCAAAAACGCGGACCGATCAGATCACAGAGTCTAGGATTTTTTATCCGCACTCAACCCATCTCCTGGTACAGCTGACGATAGATGCCATTTTTCGCCAACAGCTGCTGGTGGCTTCCCATCTCTTTCACTTCTCCCTTATCCATCACCAGAATCCGATCAGCATGCTCGATGGTGGAGAGGCGATGGGCGATGATAATCGTGGTACGCCCCTGACAGAGCGTCTCCAGCGCAGCCTGGACCTGACGCTCAGATTCATTATCCAACGCCGAGGTGGCCTCATCGAGAATCAAAAGCGGTGCATCCTTGTAAAACGCCCGGGCCAGGGCCAGGCGCTGTCGCTGCCCGCCGGACAACAGCCCACCCTGCTCCCCCACCTCAGCCAGAATACCGCCATCGAGTTTGCTGACAAACTCTTCTGCATGGGCATGAATCAATGCCTGTTTCACCCGCTCAAGATCGATCCCATCAGGATCTCCGAAGGCCACATTGGCGGCCACCGTGTCGTTGAACAGAAACACGTCCTGATCGACATACGCGATCTGATCGCGCAGGCTGGCCAAATTGAGCGTTTGAATATCGACGCCGTCAAACAAAACCTGTCCCGCGCTTGGCTCGTAGAAACGGGTCAAAAGCTGGGTGAGGGTTGATTTACCACTGCCGGAGCTCCCCACCAGCGCCAGCGTCTCGCCAGGCTGCAGCTCAACACTCAAGTGCTTGAGCACCAACTCTTGGTCGGCCAGATAACGAAAGCACAGGTCGTCAATTTTAATATGACCCTTGAGCGGCTGCGCAAAGGCATCACCGGTCTCGGGTTCAATGGGATGATCGAGTAACGTAAACAGCGTTTCCGCTGCCGCCATACCCCGTTGAAACGGTTCATTAACACTGGTCAATGAGCGCATCGGCGCAAACAGCATCCCCATCGCGGTAAAGAATGCGACGAACTGGCCCGGGCTCATGGCTGAGCCCCCCTCCAGAGAGGCTGCAAAATAGATCACCCCTGCCAGCGAAAGAGCAATCACAAACTGCACCACCGGAGAGTTGGCAGCGCCGATCATGGTCAGTTTGAAAGTGTTTTGACGCAGGGTATTCACCACGCGATAGAGCTTAGCTTCCTCTTGGCGCTCAGCTAAAAACAGCTTTACCAACCGGTGACCCTTGAGACTTTCTTCAAGACGGTGGGTTAATAGCCCCATATTTTTCTGCATCAGACGGCTGGATTTACGCATCCGTTTGCTGACCACTTTGATGATAAGCGCGATCACAGGGGCGGTAATTAACACCAGCAGCGTCAGCTTCCAATTAAGATAAAACAGGTAACCCAGCAGACCGACAATGACCAGCGAATCACGCACGACGACCAACCAGACCTTACTGGCTGTCGCTGAGAGTTGCTCTACATCGTAGGTGATCTTGGACAGTAATTGCCCCGTCGTATGAGCATCCATATAAGCTTGAGGCAGGCGTTGGACATGGTTGAACAGATCGATCCGCAGCTGCATCACGACCCGCGTGGCAACCGAGGATATCCCTAGTGTGGCAATGACCCGACCCACCCCCCGAATAAAAAACAGCCCCACAAAGGTAAGAGGCACCATGATGATGGCATTGGGGTCTTTGTCGATAAAGGTGCCATCGATCAGCGGCTGCATCATCGCAGCGACAGCTGGCTCGGTCGCGGCGACGACGGCCATGGCCGCAATCGCGATCAGAAACCGACTCCAATGCGGCTTTATATAGATAAAAAGACGGCCAAGAAGTTCTTTATTAGATCTCAATGAAAGGTCCCGGTCAGCGTAACGCTTGTACTATGAATAATCTGGGGTTAAAAACTCCGCTGGCGGAATTCTAACACAGAACCCAGGGTATCCAGAGAGTGCTCAGAGCTGCAAATAATGGGCAACTTTATTGGCCTGCAAACGGCAAGCGTTGGCATGGTCATGCAGTTGCTGACGTGCCGCATCGGTCATCGACCGGCGTTTGCAATCGCTGCCGAGAAGCGCCGCTATCGCATCGATTAATTCTGCCGGCTGCTGCACCTGAACCACGCCATCGGCGCAAACAAACTCAGCTGTTATCTCCTCAAAATTACGCATATCCGGCCCCACCAACATCGGGCAACCGCATGCGGCGGGCTCCAGAATATTATGCCCGCCGACATCGACGAAGCTACCCGCGACCCAGCACAGGTCCACCGCCGCATAAAAATGCAGCAGCTCTCCCAGGGTGTCGGCAATATAGACTTCCGTTTCTGGCAATACCCGGTCATCAGCCGCCTGGCTGCGCCGTTGTGTTGTCAGCCCGGATTGCTGACACAGCTGCGCCACCCGATCGAAGCGCTGCGGATGCCGCGGCACCAGCACCAGCAACAACGAGGGATAAGTCTCTAGCAGCGCTCGGTGGCAATCCAGTGCAATCGCCTCCTCTCCGTCGTGGGTGCTGGCGGCTAACCAGACGGGGCGCGGCTGTCCTAGCTGATCCCGCAGTGCGGCCCCCCTGGCCTCGATATCATCGGGCAGCGGCTGGCTGTACTTGAGATTACCGCTGACCTGAAGCCGCTCCGACGCCACCCCCAGCTGCTGAAAGCGCGCCGCTATCGGCTCGCTCTGCGCCAGGATGAGGTCGGCGCGCTGCAGGGTGGTGCGCCACAGCCGGGGTAAATATTTTAGATATTTATGCAACGAGGAGTCGGACAGCCGCGCGTTAGCCAGCACCACCGGAACCCCCTGGCGCTGGCATTCAGCCCACAGATTAGGCCAGATCTCGACCTCCATGACGATCAACAGCCGAGGCTGGATCTGCTTCAGGGCCCGTTTAACACAGCCCTGCAGGTCGAGTGGCGCGTACAGATGCCGGTCACCCGGATGCAGAAAAGGTTGGATCGCCTCGCCCCCGGTACGGGTCGTGGTGGTCACCAGCCAGGCGCCCTGATAACCCAACTGACGGATCGCATCGATCAGCACGCCCGCCGCTTTGGCCTCGCCAAAGGAGGCAGCATGGAGCCAGATCGGCTGATCCGGGAGTGGCCCGGTGTAACGCCCCAGCCGCTCTCTCCAGCGCGCCGGGTCCTGCTTGCGCCCTAATGCCAACAGGGCGGGGGTCAGCAGCCGTAGCAGCCACTGGTAGCGCCCCAACTGTTCACTCACGCGCCTGGGGTTCCTGCACCAGAACCGCCGAGTAACCGGTCCAGCATCGCGATCACCTCCTCCACCTGGATCGAATCCATCACATCCGGGCTGCGCACCCGCTTGCCCCAGCTGATCGCATTGACATCGCAGCCAAAGGTTTTGCGCACCTGATCCGGATAGCCATCGACCACCCACTGGCGGCTTAGGTAGGGCCCGGTGCGGTCCGGATTGGAGCTGGCATACAGACCCAGCGCAGGGGTCCCGGTCGCCGTTGCCATATGCATCGGTCCGGAATCGGGTCCCATCACCAGGCGCGCATTTTCGATCAGCGCCAGCAGCTGTTTCAACGACGTCTTGGCGATCAGATTCAGCGGCGGATGCTGGCACAGCTCGCCCAGCTGCCGCCCGTATTGATGCTCCAGCTCGGTGTTGCCACCGCTCAGCACCGTACGCACCCCATACTGACTCCAGGCGTGATCGATCACCTGGGCATAGCCTGCTACCGACCAGTTGCGAAAATTACGAATCCGCTGGCTGGAGCAGGGACTGATCACCAAATAATCGCCCTCGCCTACCAGCAGCTGGGTTTCAGCGCGATCCTGCGTCGTAATCGGCATCCTCCATTCTAATTGCTCAGCCTCGGCACCGCAGGCACGCACGAAATCCATAAATCCATCGAGGACGTGCTTACGCGGATTGGCGGCAATTTGTCGATTAGTGAACCAGCGCTGATTATCCTTAGCTCTTGCCGCATCAAAACCCAGCCGGACCTGGGCCCGAATCGCCAGCGACACCAGACTCGAGCGCAGCGCCGCCTGCATGTGCAGCAACAGGTCAAAACGCTGCCCTTTAAGCTGACGGCGCAGCGCGAAAATCCCCTTAAGCCCGGTTTTCTTGTCATAACTGAGCAGTTCGACACCGTCCAGGCCATCGAGCAGGCGCAGTTCGGTCTTGCCTACCACCCAGGTTATGCGACAATCGGGCCACTGCCGCTGCAAGGCTCGAACGGCAGGCACCGCGTTACAGACATCACCCAATGCTGAGAGTCGCAGAATACAGATCGATTCGGGGGCACGCCCCAGCAGCGGAGAGATTGCCTGAACATCTGAAGTACCGGTAAGGTTCACGAATGAATTTCCAAATTATTGAGCAGGGACACGCCACGCTACTGGTGGTGCCAGAGTTAGTGGGCCATATTACCCCATCTTGGTTTGATCTCAACTGGTGGCGCAGCCAGGGGGTGGCAATCGACTCCGCGCCCGGTCGTGGTGAAAGCTATTTTTTGCACTATCGCGAACTGGCCCTGAATCTGGTCTGGCGCCATTACAAGCGCGGCGGCTTGGTGGCCAAGCTCAGCGAAGACCGTTACCTCTGGGCCGGTTTAACGCAGACCCGGGCCTACCAGGAGTTCGCCCTGACCGCCGAACTGCGTGCGCGTGGCCTGCCGGTTCCCCGCCCTCTCGCGGCCCAGGTGCTGCGTGATGGACTCAGTTACCGTGCGGACTTCGTCACCGAGCGTCTGCCCGAGGTCAAATCGATGGCGGACCGGCTCGAATCCAATCTACAGCAGTTCCCCTGGCACGAGGTTGGCAAAACCATCGCCCGTTTCCACCGTCAGGGACTCGATCATGTGGATCTGAATATCCGCAACATTCTGCTTAACAGCAATGATCGGGTTTTCCTGATCGACTTCGATCGCTGCCGCTTGCGCCAACCGCAACAGGCGTGGCAGCAGCGCAATCTGAACCGGTTGCTGCGCTCACTGCAGAAGCTGTTTCCGCATCAGAATCACGATCCGCACTGGCAGCGTTTACTGACGGGTTACAATGAGGGCTGACCCCGGATCAATATTTATTATCCTCATCGTGGTTTAAAGCGGCGACAGGGCAATTCCCTTTTCTGACGCGGGTGACTACAATCTCTGCTTTATTTGAAGATGTCAGGACTGCACCTGGCAGCAATAATTACAAAGCCCTTTTAGTACAACTTTTCTGACTCTTTTCTGAGGTAGCATCATGTCTGCGTTTGGTACGGTATTCATGCCTGAAATGGCGATCTCCTGGTTCGACGGGTCACAGTGGAGCGCTGCGCAGATGGTCCCGAGCAACAGCATTCAACTCCACCCCGGCGCGCATGTGCTGCACTACTCCAGCACATGCTTCGAAGGCATGAAGGCGTTCCGTCATGCGGACGGTTCTACCCAGATCTTCCGCATGCCCAGCGGCCTGGAACGTTTTGCCCAGAGCGCACGATTACTGGCGCTACCCGAGATCGACAAAACCGCAACCGCCAAGATGATCACCGACAGCGTGGCCCATTTTGCCGCGGAAGTACCGGCACCGCCCGGCTCGATGTATATCCGCCCGACCCATTTCGGCACTGAAGCTGCAATCGGCAAGGCCGCCGCGCCTTCAATGACCTCCTGTCAGTACATCCTGTTGTCACCGGTCGGCGACTATTTTGCCGGTGGTGATGCCTGCCTGCGGCTGCTGATTGATGATCAGGGAATGCGTTGTGCGCCCCATAACGGCATGATCAAGAGCGGCGGCAACTACGCCAGCGCATTGCGCCCGATCATGAATGCGCGTGCCGAGTACAACGCCGATCAGGTGCTATTCTGCCCCGATGGTGACGTCCAGGAGACCGGTGCGGCCAACTTCCTGTTGATCGATGGGGACGAGATCATCACCAAGGCACTGGATGAAAGCTTCCTCCACGGCGTCACCCGCGACTCGATTCTCACTATCGCCCGCGATCTGGGGATGAAGGTTTCCGAGCGCCAACTCAGCGTCGATGAACTGCTGGAGCGTGCCGCCAAGCCCGGCTGTGAAGCCGCACTCTCAGGCACCGCGGCGGTTCTGACCCCGGTTGGCACCCTGATCTACCAGGGCAAAGATATCCACGTGGGTAACGGCGGCGTGGGGGCGACCACCGTCAAGCTGCGCCAGACGCTGAACGACATCCAGTGGGGCAAGAGCGAAGACCGGCACGGCTGGCTGACCCGAATCTGATTCCAGGTCGTCGTCGGCCCCGCGTCTAAAGCCCTGCCAACCCGAAAGCCTTGCTGACCCCAGCAGGGCTTTTTTATGGCTATGTACTAATTAGTTGTTGCTGGCGGATAGCTGAGAACACTTAACGACTGCTGCTGACAGAAGTCCACCGGAGTATCTGGATGACGCCCAATTACCCTTCTAAACCGATGAAAGCCAGCCTGAGGCGGGCAAACACGACATATCTCCCTTGTGGGTCGGGTTTCAACCTGACATAGGCAGCACTCTGGTCGGTATAACGACCAACTCATGCCTGAATGGCTGATTTTGTGGGTGTAGCATCCCGACATGGTTGGCCGCCTGAGGGTTCTGTCAGAATGAATTCCGACCCACATAAACACTGAAATTCCGGCCCATGCATGAATGGAGGGGTTTGTGGGTCGGGTTTCAACCTGACATAGGCAGCACGCTGGTCGGTATAACGACCAATTCATGCATGAATGGCTGATTTTGTGGGTGTAGCATCCCGACATGGTTGGCCGCCGGAGGGTTCTGTCGGAATGAATTCCGACCCACATAAACACTGAAATTCCGGCTCCTGCATTGAAAACACTCCCCACGACATCCTTGTCGTGCTGCCCGGCTCGGCTCCTGCCTCGCCCCTGTCGGGGCTGTTTCAGGTAGGCTTTCATCGATTTAGAGAGGGGGTGTTATCCTGATACTGTGATGTCCTTCGGTCAGCAACCGCTAACTCCGCCATAGCGCAACCTCTGTAGCCACGGCATTTATTCCGGAACAGCCTCCACAACCCTACCCCAGGCCGCCACCACGGCAGCGCGCAGTTCGCGCAGTTCGCGCAGCTGCTGATCGCTGATCACATTGGACAGCTTCTGCAGCGATAGCTTGTGCCCCAGCGAGCGGTACGTTTTGTACGCCTCGCGCAGCAGCTCGGCCTCCTCAGAAGGTAGCAATCCGGCCTGCTCAGCGGCATCCAGAATGCGGATATTATCGGTGTACTGAATCAACTCCGGGCACTCGGCGGCGTGGCCCAGCGCGAGGTATTGCACCAGAAACTCGATATCGACAATCCCCCCCCGGTCCTGCTTGAGATCGAACACCGCGTCCTCCTGTTTGGCGCCGTTCTTACTCCCCAGATGCGCGCGCATCTTATTTCGCATATCGACAACCTCGGTACGCAGTTTGTCCCGATCACGACGCTGCCCCAGCACCTCGCGCCGAACCGCCTCAAACCCCTCTTGCAAGGCGCTGCTGCCGGTGATCACCCGCGCTCTGACCAGCGCCTGATGCTCCCAGGTCCAGGCCTCTTTGAGCTGGTAGTCACGGAACGCTTTCAACGAGCTGACCAGCATGCCAGCGTTGCCCGAGGGCCGAAGGCGCATATCCACCTCGTACAACTGGCCGGAGGGGGTCGAAGTATTGAGCAGATGGATGATGCGCTGCCCCAGCCGGGTAAAGAACACCTGATTATCGATCGGTTTTTTCCCCAGCGCGGGGTCGCCATCGGTGCTCAGATTGGCGCTCACATCATGGATAAACACCAGATCCAGGTCCGAGCCATAGCTCAGTTCGATGCCACCAACCTTGCCGTAGCCCACCACGATAAACTCTTTATCGCAGGGCTCACCGGGCGCTTGCTGCGGCGCACCGTGCTTCTCTGTCATCAGGTTCCAGGCGATATTCAGCGCACCTTCGAGCACCACCTCTGCGATATAGGTTAAGTAATCACTCACTTTCATCAGCGCCAGGGCGCCACTAATCTCGGCTGCGGCAACGCGTAACACATGGGCATTTTTGAAATAACGCAACGCCTCCATCAACTGCTCGACATCCTCCTCGGGGATGCGCAGCAGCTGCTGGCGTAGCTCCTGCTGCAATGCCTGTTTGTTGGGCGGTGCGTACAGACTGGTCACGTCGATCAGTTCATCCAGCAGGATCGGCTGCTTGGCCAGCTGCTCGGCAACCCAGGCGCTGGCGCCGCAGAGTTTGACCAGCTGGGCCAGGGCGCCGGGGTTCTCAGCCAGCAGCACCAGATAAGCACTGCGGCGCAGCACCGCCTCGATCAATTGCAGGGTCCGCTCCAGGGTTCGGGTCGGGGTCTGCTGCGCGGCCACCGCCTGCAGCAGCTGTGGCATCACCCGGTCGAGGCGCTCGCGGCCGATCTGTTGCAGCGTTTTAACCTTACGGCTTTGGTGTAAATTATCCAGCAACCGTAGCGCCCCGGCGGGATCCTCAAAACCGTTGCTAAGCAGTTGCGGTAACGCCAGCTCCGGCTCTAACTCGCCCAGCCACAAAGACGCCCAACCACTCTGTTGATCCTCACTCTCATCTTCGGCGTCGGCCGGGGCGATCACCTCGGCAAACTGGCTCCTGACGCAGTCACGATGCAGGTCCAGCGCCACCATAAAGGCCTGCCAGGTTTCGAACCCCATACTGAATGCGACCCGGGCCTGCTCTGCAGCCTCGAGCGGCAGCTCCTGAGTCTGTTTATCCGCCACCGCCTGGAGCGCATGCTCGGCATTACGTAAAAAACGGTAGGCTTGGTACAGCGCCTCGCTGGCCTGCGGCGGCATGCCCACGGTTTCGGGTAACAGGCCCAGAATGGTGCGCAACTCGCGTTGCTGTAGCCGGGTATCGCGACCACCGCGAATCAGTTGGAACGCCTGGGCGATAAACTCCACCTCCCGGATCCCCCCCGGTCCCAGCTTGACGTTACCGTGCAGGCCTTTGCGCCGCACCTCACGGTTGATCATCGCCTTCATCTGGCGCAATGAATCAAAGGCGCTGTAATCGAGATATTTTCGGTAAACGAACGGTCGCAGGTCCTGCATCAGCACCGCGCCAGCCTGTTTATCGCCCGCAACGACCCGGGCTTTGATCATGGCGTAACGCTCCCAGTCACGCCCCTGATCCTGATAATACTGCTCGATGGCCGCAAAGCTGGGCACCAGGATGCCACTCTGGCCGTAGGGGCGCAGGCGCATATCGACCCGGAATACAAAGCCGTCAACCGTCAGCGTATCCAACGCCTGAATCAGTTTCTGTCCCAATTTATTGAAGAAGGTCGGATTATCCAGACAGCGGCTGGCCCCCTGAGTCTCCCCCATCTCGGGAAAGGCGAAAATCAGGTCGATATCCGATGACAGGTTGAGTTCACCCGCCCCTAGCTTGCCCATTCCCAACACCACCATCCGCTGCGGTTCAGCAGTCTCAGCGGCGCCCCCGCTAGAAACCGCGATCTCACGGGAATAGGGTGTACCCCATTTTTCGCACGCATCAGCATACAGCCAGGCCAGTGCCTGATCGATACAGGCATCTGCCAGCTGACTCAGGTCTGCCGTGGTCTGCTCCATCTGCGCCAGGCGGTTAAGATCACGCCAGATAATCCGCACCATCTCACGCTGGCGAAAACGCCGCAGCTGGTGATGCAGCTGCTCCTCAGACGCGACCGTCTGCAACAGGTCACGGAGCTGATCGGCATAGTGTCCACGGCTATAGCTGCGTTGCAGATCATCCAGCAACCCCGGCAGCAGCGCTGGCGTCGCGACGCACTGCTCGGCAACATAACGACTACCTGTCCAGCAACGGCTTAGCTGCGACCAGAACGGCGCAGACTGGAGCGCTAACTGCGCCTGCTGCTCAGCATCGGCGCAATCCTGATACTGCTGCCAATAGCGCTGCAGATCGGCCTGCAGCGGTTGCGGGATATTATCGAGTTGCAGCCCCGGCATCAAAAGCCCCTTGAGTCGTGTTTCGGTTAAAAAGATGAATGTAGACTGATGACTCTAGAGTAGAGGCCAACGCCCGGGCTCCGCAACCCGAACGTTTCTACATGGCCAGAATATTAAGCCTCCTATCTCTGCTGATACAGCCATTGGCTGGTTTGCAGCAGACAGAGCCCCAATGAACGATCATCCAGCCACTGCTGGAGCAGGACCTCCGGATCAGCCTCTGCCAGCAACAGGCTTAGGGCCTGCTGCTGCTTGGTTAAGCGGTTGAGCAGATCGTCAGCGACGCCGTCAGCTATCGCTAACTGCTGCCCAAGTCCCGCAAACGCAGCAGGAGCCTGGCTCAAACGCTCGACATCAGCAATGAAGGCATAGCTTTCCAACAGTGCCTGAATCCGCTCCAGCCACTGCTGCGCGGCCTGCAGATCAAACCGGTTCTCAACCCTGTTCACAACCCTGTTCACAACCACAGGCGCAGCAGGAATCCGCCGCGCCTGCTCGGGTTGCAGCAGACGAAAACCCTTCTCCGCTTTACTGATCCGACTGATCCGTAGGGGCAGTTCGGCAGCCAGCGTCAGCGCCAACTCAAACAGGGCCTCGGTCGGACCTGATTTCAGCTCCAATTCGATCTCGCTGATCGGATCGCGCTGATCCTGGGTGCTCACCCAGCCGTTATCGAGCACCAACTCAATACTCGCCTGCTGCCCTTGGTACGGGTAGTCGAGCATCCAGCAGGTACGCTCAAAGTCGGTATTGAAAGCCACTGCCAGGGTGTCGAACGCAACCCCGTCAGGAAACGCCTGCGGCGGTAGCACGCTAAAATCAAGCGTGGCGCCCGGCACCGGCCACTCCCACTCCTGGCGCTGGTGCAGCCCCCCCTGACTGGACCCCCGGGTTTTCAAGGTCTGGATATAACGATCACCATTACGCCGAATCCGCAGTGCCACCGCGTGCCGGTTCAACTGCTGATCGGGGGTATCAAAGTAACGATTCTGCAGCACCTGAAGCTGTGGCGCCTCAAGTGCGTAGCCTTGCAACAGGGCAAGTGCGGTAAAGTGGCTCTGGTACGCCTGCGGTAGGCTGAGCTTAAGTTCGATCTCCTGCGCCATATCCATGCCTCCAAGTGGCGTTATAAATCATATTTCATCGAGTTACGGCAAATTATTACACTTTTATGACAGATCGATGAATTTTCACTGACATTAATTCTATTTAAAAACTACAAAACTGTGACAGCCGATCGTATACTGCGCCAAATTTTGTAGCTAAACGAAGGTGATCGCCAATGGTCGCAAACAATTCTTTTATGAATATGTTTGCTCAGTCTCCGGTTAAACCGTTGCAGCAGCATATCGAAAAAGCGCATAACTGCGCGATTCAATTGATCCCCTTCTTTGAAGCGGTATTAGCCAAGGATTGGACCGAAGCAGAGAAAGTTCAACAACGCATCAGTGCGCTTGAACACGAAGCCGATGAGCTCAAGCAGTATCTGCGGCAGCATTTGCCCAAGAGCCTGTTTATGCCGATCCCACGGACCACGCTGCTAGACATCTTACGGATGCAGGACCGGATCGCCAATAAAGCCCAGGATATCGCCGGCATCATGCTCGGCCGACAGATGCAGATCCCCGCATCGATGGCCGAACCAATGATGGACTATCTCAAATGCTCGCTGAGTGTCACCCGCCAAGCGGTTGACGCGCTAAACGAGCTGGACGAACTGGTTGTTACGGGATTCAGGGGTCGCGAAGCCGACGTGGTCGAGAAGATGATCAACCGGCTGGAAGAGCTGGAGAGCGAAACCGATAAGCGTGAGAAGCAACTACGGCTGATGCTATTTAAATTGGAGACGGATCTTCCCCCCGTTGAAGTGATGTTTTTGTACAACATCATCGATTGGATCGGTGAGTTGGCTGACCGTGCCGAACAAGTCGGCAGTCGCTTTATGTTATTGCTGGCCCGCTAACGAGTCTCCGAGGATAGATCATGGAAATTATTGCCCAGTACGGTGACGTACTCATTATCCTTGCCTGTGTGGTCGGCTTCTTTATGGCCTGGGGTGTCGGGGCCAACGACGTGGCCAACGCCATGGGAACATCGGTCGGCTCTGGGGCGCTGACCATCAAGCAGGCGATCATCATCGCCATCATCTTTGAGTTTGCCGGCGCCTACCTGGCTGGTGGTGAAGTGACCGCCACCGTCCGTAAGGGCATCATTGATCCGACGATGCTGTCAGGTAACCCTGAACTGCTGGTGTTTGGCATGATCTCGGCGCTGTTGG
Organism: Motiliproteus sp.; assembly: GCA_036964625.1. Taxonomy (GTDB): domain Bacteria; phylum Pseudomonadota; class Gammaproteobacteria; order Pseudomonadales; family Balneatricaceae; genus Motiliproteus. The sequence goes on along the minus strand of JBALTG010000001.1, from coordinate 74,370 downwards.
CAGCGGGTATTTGGTTGCTGATCGCCACCTCCTACGGCTGGCCGGTCTCAACCACCCACTCCATCGTCGGCGCCATCGTCGGCTTTGCTGCGGTCGGCATCTCGGTCGACGCGGTCGCCTGGGGCAAGGTCGGCAAGATCGTCGCCAGCTGGGTGGTGTCGCCGGTGATGGCTGGCACTCTGGCGTACTTCCTGTTCAGAAGTGTGCAGCGGTTGATCCTTGATACCGCCGACCCGTTCGATAACGCCAAGAAATATATCCCTTTCTACATCTTCCTGGTCGGTTTCATCATCGCCATGGTGACCTTTACCAAAGGCCTCAAGCACGTCGGTCTTGATCTCAGCTTTGGTCAAAGTGCCATGATGGCGGTTATCGCCGGTATTCTGCTGGCACTGTTGGGTACCTGGATGGAACGCCGGGTTAAGTACGATAAGAAAGAGAACGAGGATTACAGTTTCACCAGCGTTGAACGGGTGTTCGGTATCCTGATGATGTTTACCGCCTGCGCCATGGCCTTTGCCCACGGCTCCAACGATGTTGCCAATGCCGTCGGTCCGCTGGCCGCCGTGGTCAGCGTGGTCGGTGCCGGTGGCGAACTGGCGCAGAAATCGGCGATGCCGGCCTGGATCCTGCTGCTCGGCGGTGCCGGTATCGTGCTGGGGCTGGTGATGTACGGCCATAAGGTGATCGCGACTGTCGGTAACAACATCACCGAACTGACCCCCAGCCGTGGTTTTGCTGCCACCTTGGCGGCGGCGACGACCGTGGTGATCGCCTCCGGTACCGGATTGCCGATCTCCACCACCCACACCCTGGTCGGTGCGGTACTCGGTGTCGGTCTGGCACGCGGTCTGTCGGCGCTGAACCTGAAGGTGGTTGGCACCATCTTCATGTCCTGGATCATCACCCTGCCTGCCGGTGCAGGACTGTCGATCATGATCTTCTTTATGCTCAAGGGTATCTTCCTGTAGTCGGCAACCTGTAGTTGAAAACCTGTAGCCGAAAACCTGTAGTCGGCAACCTGTAAAAACAGAGAGTCGATTTCATGGAGTCGATCTGCAGACTATAAAAACGGCGGGAGACTCAACTGAGTCCCCGCCGTTTTTCGTTATCTGGCCATTATTTTCCTCCCCGGTTGGATTTTTTAACGCAAATCGCGGCACAATAGCCCGATACCCTCTGTCGAGCACACCGCCATGATCGCGCCGCCCTCGTTACTCAGCATGCTCCAAGAACTGATCGCGACTCCCTCGGTCAGCTCGACCCTGAGCCATTGGGACCAGAGCAACCGCGCGGTCATCGACAAACTCGAAGCCTGGCTCAGCGGCATGGGTTTCACCACCGAGGTGATCGAGATCGACGGCCACCCCGGCAAAGCAAATCTGATCGCCACCCTAGGCCACGGCCCGGGCGGCTTGGTACTGTCGGGGCATACCGATACCGTGCCTTACGATGCGGGCCGCTGGACTCATGATCCGTTCAAACTCACCGAACAGGATCATAAGCTGTACGGCCTGGGCAGCTGCGATATGAAGGGCTTCTTTGCCTTGGCCATCGAGGCGGCCCGCAGCGTTGCCGAGCAACCCGCGCGACTGCGCCAACCGCTGATTATTCTTGCCACCGCCGACGAAGAGACCAGCATGAGCGGTGCCCGAGCGCTGGCCCTGTCAGGCCGCCCACAAGCCCGGCGCGCGGTGATCGGTGAGCCAACTAGCATGCGCCCGGTGTATCTGCACAAGGGGATGATGATGGAGCGGGTACGCCTGACCGGTCGCGCCGGCCACTCGTCCGATCCGTCCTTAGGCAACAATGCTCTGGAAGCGATGCAAGGGGTGATGACCGAACTGCTCAGCTTCCGCGCCGAGTTGCAACAGCGCCACCAGAACCCCGCCTTCGAGATCGCCGTGCCAACCCTCAATCTGGGCTGCATTCACGGCGGTGATAACCCCAACCGGATCTGTGGCAGCTGCGAGCTGGATTTCGATCTCCGCCCGCTACCCGGGATGCAGCTGCTGCCGCTGCGGGATCAGATCCACAGCCGCCTCGGCGCCGTGGCTGAACGTTATGGCGTGCGTATCGAAACCGAAGCGCTGTTTCCGGGCATCCCGGCGTTCGAGAACCAGCAGGATTCCGCACTGGTGCAATTGGCCGAAAAACTGACCGGCCATCGCGCCCAGAGCGTCGCCTTCGGCACCGAAGCGCCCTTTTTGCAACAACTGGGGATGGATACGATCGTGATGGGGCCCGGATCAATCGACCAGGCACATCAGCCCGATGAGTTTCTGGCCCTTGCGCAGATCAAACCTACAGTAGCAATACTGGAAACCCTGATCAGGGACAGCTGCCTGTAAGGGTCCCTGTTAATAAACTTTAACAGCCAGAATCTGCAGTGAATTTTACAACCCAACCAAGCCGCCAGAGGAACCGATCCGCGTGAGCCCAGTAAAAACACCCGCAGCAAGCCTCAATTACGTTGATTTCTTCCGTCATTGCTCGCCCTATATCAATGCTCACCGGGGTAAAACCCTGGTCCTGATGCTCGATGGGGACGCCCTGGCTGACGGCAGTTTCAGTAACATCGCCAATGACCTGGCGTTGCTCAACAGCCTCGGCCTGCGCCTGGTACTGGTGCACGGCGGACGCCCCCAGATTGAGGCACGCCTGGCGAAAGAGGGGATCAGTACGCGCCAGCACAGCAACCTGCGGATCACCGATGCGATCACCCTTGAATACGTCAAGGAGGTTATCGGCGGTCTGCGCACCGATATCGAAGCACGCCTGTCGATGGGGCTGCCCAACTCGCCGATGCATGGCGCCAAGCTGCGGGTCTACAGCGGCAACTTCGTGGCGGCCAAACCGTTGGGGGTGGTCGAGGGGGTGGACTACCAGCATACCGGCGAGGTGCGCCGAGTCGACGGCAGCGCGATCAGTCTGCTGCTGGATCAGGGTGCGATCGTACTGCTGTCCAATCTGGGCTACTCCCCCACCGGGGAGACCTTTAACCTGGCGCTGGAGGACGTGGCGGCACAGACGGCCATCAGCCTGAAAGCGGACAAGCTGATCTGCTTTGGCGAAGACAACGGCGTCATTCACACTAACGGCGAACGCCGTTCAGAACTGCTCACCAACGCCGCCGAACGCTTTCTGCAGCAGTACCTGGATGGAATGACCGACGCACAACAATCCTATAGCCCGCTGGCCCGGCAACTCACCGCGATAACCACCGCCTGTCGCGGCGGGGTCGAGCGCGGCCACCTGATCAGTTATCGCCAGGACGGCGCACTGCTCACCGAGCTGTTCACCCGCGAAGGGGCCGGTACGATGATCGTGCAAGAGAGCTACGAGCAGATTAGACAGGCGGGCATCGATGACGTTGGCAGCATCCTTGAGCTGATCCGGCCTCTGGAGCAGGCGGGCATCTTGGTACGGCGTTCTCGCGAACTGCTTGAGACTGAGATCGATCGGTTCGTGCTGGTCGAGCGCGATGGCGCGGCCATCGGTTGTGCCGCACTTTACGCCTATGGGGACGGCGCGGCAGAACTAGCCTGCGTCGCGGTGCATGAGGATTATCACGGTGGCAATCGGGGTGAGCACATGCTGCAGCAGATCGAACAACAGGCCCGCGAGCAAGGGCTCTCACGGCTGTTCGTGCTCACCACCCGCACCGCTCACTGGTTCCAGGAGCAGGGATTTGTCGAGGTTGGCCGCGAACGCCTGCCTGAGAGCAAGCAGGCGCTGTATAACCTCCAGCGCAACTCAAAAGTGTTCGAGAAGATACTATAGGCCGTAATTTATTCCGACAGGATCAAGACCCTGTCGGGTTGAAAACCGACCCACAGGGATAATGTGGGAAGTGCCTTAAATGCAGGAGCAAGCTCAGACAGACCCACATAAACCACTACACTCCTGCTTCTTTTGTGGGTGTTCCATCCCTACATAGGCAGCCGATTGGCGGTTCTGTCGGAATGAATTCCGACCCACATAAACTCAACACCCCAGCCTGCTTCATTTGTGGGTCGGGCTTCAGCCTGACATCGGCAGCACCGATGTGTCGAAATGAAACCGACCCACATAAGCCAACACCCCCAGCCTGCTTCATTTGTGGGTCGGGCTTCAGCCTGACATCGGAAGCACCGATGTGTCGAAATGAAACCGACCCACAGGTAGGAAGTGCGGCAATCCTGTCGGGAACGGGATGCGCCGACCCCGTCTCAGCAACAGGGAACCATCAGAGTAAAACGCGCGCCGCCCAGCGGGCTCTGATCCAGCTCCAGCTGGCCACCGTAACTGTGCAAGATATCGCGCACCACCGACAGCCCGATACCCTGGCCAGGCGCCTGGCTATCGGCACGGGTGCCACGCTCGAGAATGCGCTGACGCAACGCGGGAGCGACACCCGCGCCATCATCCTCGACGCGGATCTGTAACTGTGAGAATTGCTCCAGGGTCTCGACACGCACCCGACCGTTACCGTATTTAAAGCCGTTATCGATCAGATTGCCCAGCATCTCCATCAGATCACGCTCATCCCCGGCGAAGTTCAGCGCGGCTCCGGCCACCTCAAAGCTACGGTAACGCGCCGGGTAAACCTTGGCCATCACCTGGCCGATGCGCTCGGCCACCTGCTGCACCGAGACCCGCTGTAACAGCGAGTGCGCCGACACCGATCCGGCTCGACCGAGTTGATGGCTGATGATCTGATCCATCCGATCCACCTGCTGCTGCAGTTGCTGCTGCGCCTCATGCCGCTGCTCTGCAGTCGCGCCTGCGCCAGCCTCGGCTTGATTACGCAGCACGGCCAGCGGCGTCTTCAGGCTATGCGCCAGATCGGCCAGGGTGTTGCGGTAGCGCTGTCGCCGCGCGCGCTCGGTGTCGAGCAACAGGTTAAGGTTACGGGTCAACGGCAACACTTCACGCGGAAAGCGGCCTTCGAGTTGCTGCTTCTGCCCGGTCTCAATCGCTTTGATATCCTCCGCCAGCAACTGCAGCGGCCGGAGTCCCCAGCGCATCAGCAGCGCCTGCGCCGCTAACAGCCCCAGCCCCAGCAGCGCCAAGCCACTCCACAGATGGGTCCGATAACCGCGCACGCCGGTGTTGAAGCGGTCCGGGCGCTCCAGGGTGGTAAACAAAAAATCGCTGACCTGGCCGCTCTCGATCTCCCACAGTACCCGGTAACTGTAGAAAAACAGCCCCTCCCCGGTCACCCCGAACCGCGACATGCCGACCTCGGGCAGCTCGGTCGGCAACGCCAACGCCACCCCCAGGCTGGACTCAGAGCGCCACAGCGTGTTGCCCTGAGCGTCACTGACCAACCCAAACAGCCCCGAACCGAGTTGACTAAACCGCGGTTCCTGCAGGCTCGGCGGCATCCACAGCACCCCGCCACCCGCTTCTGCTGCGGCAAGCAGGACATAACTCTGCAATTCCAGACGCTCGCGCTCGGTCTGCTCCAGGCTGAGGCGATTGGCCTGATCCAGAATCAACGCGGTGATGCCGATAATCAGCGGCAACAGCAGGCACGAAGCCAACCCCAGGCGGGCATTGAGTGAATAGGGGATTTTCAAGCTCAGACGGCGCAACCGCACAGATCAATCGATCCCGGATTCGGTCGGCTCGGATGAAATGGCGGGGGTGACGGCCGCCTCAGACACCAGCACGAAACGGTAGCCGCGTCCGCGTTCAGTGGCGATCGGTTTAAGACTGCCATCAGGATCAAGCTTTTTACGTAACCGGGTGATAAACACCTCAATCACATTACTGTCCCGATCAAAGTCCTGATCGTACAGGTGTTCGGTCAGCTCGGTCTTGGAGACCACTTTTCCCGCCTGATGCATCAGGTATTCGAGCGTGGCGTATTCATACGCGGTCAGATCAACCGGCTGCTCATCACGCAGCACCAATTTAGCGGTGGTGTCGATCTGCAGCGGACCAAACACAAACGTTGGACTGGCCTGGCCGACCGAGCGACGCAGCAGGGCATTGACCCGCGCCAACAGCTCTTCGGTATGAAAGGGTTTGGTCAGGTAATCATCGGCACCGGCTTCGAGGCCTTCGACCTTGTCCTGCCAGTCACTGCGCGCAGTCAGGATCAGGATAGGCAGCCGCTGCCCCAGTGTGCGCAGTTCCCGAATCAGCTCCAGACCACTGAGCCCGGGCAGCCCCAGGTCGACAATAGCCAGGTCATACTGCCACTCCCGGGCTAGGTACAGCCCCTCTTCACCATCGGGTGCCAGGTCAGCGACATAACGGCGCGATTTGAGCATCTCTCCCAGCTGCTGGCGCAGCGCCTGTTCATCTTCAACCACCAAAATACGCATCGGCTCACTCCTTTGGCGCAGACTTGTCGAAAGGACGCTGTTTGCCATCTTTGGCATCGATCAGCATCAGCTTAACCCGTCCTGAAGGCTGTAACAGTTTGACCCGATAAGCCCGGCCTTTACCACTTTTAACCGGCCGCAGGTCGAGAATTTTGCCGCCGTAGTGGCGTTTGATATGCTGCGCGGCCTGCTCCCGATCCATCACCGGAGCCGCATAGAGCGTACCGGATAGGAGCAGCGCAGCAACGAAACAGAGGATCCCGGATCGCTGCCTGAGCTGTTGCGATTGTAGCTGTATTGATGACTGTGCCACTCTATCCCTGCCTCCCGGCCGGATCAGAATACCGGCCGTACTTGTACCTGAACACGAAGTTTATCACCCGGATCATAGTCCATGCGGGTGTTGTATGTCTCGCCCCGATAACGGTAGGTTACGTCGTAGCCGATGATCTTCTGCTCCCAGCGAGTCTCATACTCGGTGTTGCAGCGCTGCTCATCGCGATATTCGACCCGGCTGTTGCGGATACGATTTCGTGCGCCGATATCATTACCGATCGCCGCCCCCAACAACCCTCCTGCGAGCGTTTTAATATTCTTGTTATCCCGATGATGGCCACGGCCAATACTGTTGCCGATCGCCGCACCCACAATACCGCCAAAAATAGCCGCAGTATTAGAGCCAGAGCCAGAGCCACCGCTGGGCGCTTGGTAACGGATCTGCTCGGTCCAGCACTGCTGATGTGGAATTCGCTGAGCTATAGATTCGGTGATCGGCTCCACGGCGACGACCTTGGCAAATGTTTGCCGGGCCTTGCCCTTACCGCCGTGGCCCCGATCGTTTCGATGCGACGACTCGGCCCATGCCTGACCCATGCTCAGACTGGCAACGGTCAAACCGGTAATCAGGAGTCGTGTAATAGATGCTGAGTTCATGACGCTATCCCTTTTGCTGTGATCTTGTGCCTAGGATAGCCGGACAGAACTGAATGCTAACTGAACTGAATCCAAAGCCGCTGCAAAACAGCCGCGAGGCGTAATTTGACCCACACAAGCCACAACGCAAACAACCTGCGCAAGGCAGGCTGTTAGCGGGTCATCGTTATCAGTGTGCCCTGAGCGCCTTCTCTTTATAGGGCACAATCAAAGGATCGCCTATATCAGGCCTTGCACTTAGCGCAGGTGCTCAGGCCCAGCAACTTATACGCCGGACACCAGCCGATCAGTGCGGTCAGGAGCGGTACGACACCAATCCAGCCCCAGGGGCTCTGTGGACCCACAAAAACCAACGACAACATCACGATGCCAGCAATGATGCGCAAGGATTTATCGATTGTACCTACGTTCTTTTCCATGATGATGCTCCTACCTAATAGTCAGGTTAACTCTGCTTGATGACGCTGGCTCACCCAAACAGCGGGTTTACAGGCTAAGGAACCTACGAATAAGTCCCCAAGTGTTTCTGCAAGTGGACTTGTTCGCAGGTTCCCTAACCATAGAGGAGCGCGCTGAAGGCTTCAGTGACAAGATCACATAACCGCAAAATAGGGTTGTTGTTAGGTCGATCAGATTCAGTTGCCGGTCTCCAAGAGCACGGAGGCTCAATAACATCGCCTCGAGAAATGGCTGCTGACGCCCCCCCTTCTCCAACTGACTATACTGAATCTCAAGCCCTTGACGAAAACACGACCCGCCTGGCTGCAACGCGTAGCACGCGACATGAGCCAGTTTGCTCGGCTAGGGTTTGCGACAGGCGGCCTTGTTAAGGACGCCTGTCGCGGGTAGTAAGTGATAGTTGGTCGACATGTCGTACACCGCAACCAGAGGCGGTAAGGAGGGCGTGATGAACATTGATGAAATGAGCGACGAGGAGAAGGCGACAAACGCTAAAAAGCGCTCCCGCAGACTGGATCTACCGGGCGATCTACTGATCAGCGGCTCTATGGGATGGACACTCCTGCCTCAAAAAGAACCCAGTACGGCGGCAGCCAAAAAGAAGGCGCCAGCGAGTGAGGTGATGACGCTTTGGGCATAGGTCCTGCGTTGCTCTATCCATGTCCAATACGCCTATTGCCGATATTGATCCTCAGGGTGCGATCAGGAACTCGCTGGCAAGCTCATCGGATCGCGCACCATCACCACCTCAAGCGGCTGATAACGGCCCCGCAACGGCAGTTCCTGAACCTCATCGGTAATGGGTAGTTGGGCATACTCAAACGTTTGTTTTGAAACCAGCAGCGGTACCTGGGAGGGTTTGCATTGTGATTCCAATCGCGCCGCCGTGTTGACCGTATCCCCCACCGCCGACAGTATCGGTGCGCTGGGCGGTCCCATCGCGCCGACAATCGCCTCACCACAGTGAATGCCCACACCGATGCGCAGCGGCTGCTCAAGCTCCTGCTGTAGGCGCAGATTGAGTTGTTCGACGCGTTCAAACATGGATCGAGCGCCTTTAAGGGCTTGTCGACAGGCGCTCTGCAGATCGCTGCTCAATCCGTAAATCGCCATCAGGCCGTCACCGTTGAACTGAGCGTAATGGCCATCGGTTTGCTCCAGTGCGGCCGACATCTCGGCGAAAAATTGATTAAGCACAAAAACCACGTCGTAAGGCAGGCGTTGTTCGCCCAAACGGGTGGAGTCGCGCAGATCAACGAATAATATAGCCAGCTGCTGCTCTTTGCCTTCGATGCCTCCCGGACGGCGCACATAGTCCATGCCATAGCCTGGGGGTATCAGTGGCACAACCGCGATATCGGCACACAAGTGCACCTGGCACGCCAGTCGCGTAGAGGGATCCGCACGAATTCCTTCAAGGGCCTTACGTTCCGCCTCTTCCGGTGGCGGTAATTTCTCCAATCCACGCGTGACCCGGACACGACAGGTGGTACAGCGTGCACGTCCCCCGCACACCGACGAGTGATCAACGCCCGCGGATCTCAAGGCATCCAGCAGGGACGATCCAATCGGGGCAGAAAACACCCCCCGAGCAGGATGTTCGACCATAATCGAGCCAAAATTGACTCGATAGACCGCTCGCACATAGCGCGCCAGCATGACCAGTGCCAGTGCCCCCCAATAGATAGTTAAGCCGCGCTCTTCGAGGGTGCCGATAAACGCCATCATTGTCGGATCCTTGGCCACCAACTCTGCCTTGCGCACCGCCATATCCACGCTGCCCAACTCCCACCCCATCCGATAAAATCCCAGCAGCGCCAGCAACGGCACCAGGGTCGCCATGATTTGCCACAACCATTGGCTGTCTCGATAACCCTGCTTGAGCCGCAACCAGTAGTGCAAGCCCAGTAACAGATGCCCCCACACCACCAGGATCAATACTGTCTGCCACTCAACCTTATAGGGCAGGCTCCACAGGGCGGTGATCACATGCCGGTACTGGACTTCAATATCCATCAGCTCCATGGTGACCCGCGTTCCGATCAGGTGCACCAGCAGCAAGGGTGGAATCGACAGTCCCAGCAGCAGTTGGGCTGCTTCCCAAAGTGGCATGCGCAAGGTTGTACGGTTGTAGAGGGAGTGGAACGCCAGCAGCAGATGGGTTAGCAGCGAGCCGTACAGTAGAAACATCATCGGCCAGGTGCCCCAGAAGGGCGCCAGCACTTCACGCACGGCCTCCATCGCATCCAGCGACGCCAGCCCGAGGGCGTGATTAAGCAGATGCAGGCTGATAAAGCTAGCCAGCACCAAGCCGGTACAGAGTCGCAAATTTCTAAGCATAAGATTCAAGGGTCCCCAAATGTCTGAGCCTATGAGTCATTCCGTCGATAATGGTTCCTGCTGTTACCGCATCTTTAATTCAGTGACTGAAAGTAGTCTAGTGGCTATCTCCTGATATCAGCGGCTTAAAAACCGCTGCTAGCTCCTAAGGTGCGGTTATAAAGGGACCAGTGCCGTGATCTGGGTTTAATTAAGGATTTAATTCAGGCTCAAAGGGGCCTAAAGAGTGATCACCCTCAAGGCCAATCCGAGCAAGACCACGCCGCTGATTCTGTCGATAAGCACCGATTGCTTTTGCAGCTGCTCTATCACGCGCGAGTTGGACAAGATGATCGCAACGCAAAGGTACCAAAGGCCATCGATGGTGGTCACGGTTGCCACGGTGATCCATTGCTCGGCCAGGGCCATCTCCGCAGAGATAAACTGTGAAAACAGGGCAATAAAGAAGATCGCCAGCTTCGGATTCAACAGGGCAACCGTCGCGCCGTCCCTAACCGCTGCGGACAGAGGTGCCCTGGATGTGCGGGTCTGGAGGAATCGTTGGCCCTTGGACTGCAGCGCTTTGACTCCGATCCAGGCTAAATAACCCGCTCCGGTATAGGTGATCACGCTAAACAGCAAGGGCGTTTCGGTCACCAGCAACGCCAGTCCTGAAATCGTCAATATCGCCCAGGTGGCCACTCCCAGCGTATGCGCGAGCGCGGCTAGAATACCGTGCAAGCGGCCGTTGCTCAGGCTGTGACGCAACACCACGACCACACTCGGCCCTGGGGATATGGCCCCAAGGAGGCAAATAATGACGAGGGAAAACCAGACGCTCAGGCTCATGTTTGGATCTCAAAACGTTGCAGGCACCAGTCTAACTGGTGCAATGGCAATGGGTGAAATGCAAATGCAAATGCGAGATGCCGGGTATGACTATTAATCATGCCCGCTCAACGCGTGGCGGTTTTCTGATCGGAGGCTTGCTTCAGCGCTGGCAGTTTTTTGCGCACGTAGCTCAGAATAAGCAAGGCGCAAATCCCACACACGAGAAAGCCAAGGACCATGGGCCGCACCGTGCCATCGAACGCTTGCCCGATCAGGCTGCCAATGACCACCGACACCAACGTCTGTATCGAGCTGATCACGGAGGTGGCGACTCCGGCGATATGCCCGAGAGACTGTACTGCCAGGGTATTCAGATTTCCAAAAAGAATTCCTAAGCAAAAAAATGTCACCGCAAGATACCCCATCAGTGTTGCCAACGGCGGCTGTCCTGCGAAGCCCTGCGCATACAAAAAGAACAGGGTGGACGCGATGGATAGAAGCGTCAGGGCGGCGAAGCACAGTGTGTCCATGCGGTAGCGCATGACCAGCTTCGAATTAACCAGCGATGAAAAACCGATGGCTAACGCAAGGGCACCAAAATACAGCGAAAAGGTCTCACCGAGCTGATATTGAATTTGTAAAACCTGCTGGGCAGAACTCAAGTAGCCAACAAATGAGCCAAAGATAATTCCCGCCGCGATCATGTAATAACGAGCAATCGGATGTTTAAGCGTCTCCTTCACGCCCGCGAAAATGGTTGAAAGTGAGAACCGCAGGCGCTTTTCCTTTGCCAGGGTTTCAGGTTGACGAAAATGCAGCCATAAGACGCCACCGATCCCGGCAAAAAACAGCAGCCAGAAAATGCCCCGCCAAGATGCAAACAGCAGGATTCCCTGGCCGAGTGTGGGTGCAATGGCGGGCACCATCACGAAAAAAACCATGATAAGGGACATCACTTTGCCCATCTCTCTGCCTTCAAATTTGTCCCGGATCATCGCTATGGAAACGACCCGAGTAGCCGCCGCACCAAACCCCTGGCACAGCCGTCCAATCAGCATAAAGGTGAGGTTCTCAGAATACAGAGAGATCAGATTACCGAGCAGAAAAATCAAAATGCCCAGGTAAATGGCGTTCTTCCGGCCATACGAATCCGACAGCGGCCCGTAGAGCATCAGTCCCATTGCCATCCCAAGAAAGAGGGTTGAAATGATCAGTTGATTATCATTGGGATCAAGCACGCCAAGGCTCGCGCCGATCTGATCCAAGGCCGGTAGCATGGAATCGATCGCCAGGGCGACAAGCGACATAAGCGCGGCCATCAGGCAGATAAACTCTCTGCTGCCTATGTGAGTGTTGCTCCGGTTCATGATGATTCTCTGGAGTTTAAAGGCCGGACTTTACACCTTATACACGACGTTAGGTCAAAGCATGCGCTAAGGCATGCCACTTAATGTTCACCTTGCATGGCTGTTAAACCCAGCCATGCTGGCCAAAGAGCGGGCTTAGCCACAGACCGTTTGCACCCGGCTGCCCTGGCGGCCGCTGATCACATCGAGGCGCAGCGCCATCTGCTCTTTCAGCTCCGCTACGTGGGAGATGATGCCGATGGTGCGGCCGCTGGCTTGCAGATCGATCAGGGTACGGATCGCCAGGTCCAGCGATTCGGGGTCGAGACTGCCGAAACCTTCGTCGATAAACAGAGTGTCGAGCTTGATTCCGCCCGCATACGCTTGCACCACATCGGACAGTCCCAGCGCCAGTGCCAGCGCGGCCATAAAGGACTCACCGCCGGACAGCGTTGCGACGCTGCGGGTATTGCCGCTGTACCCGTCTTCGACCTCCAACTCCAATCCTGAAGCCTTGTTGCCCTTGGCCCGCGCCTCTTTGCGTACCAGCTGATAACGCCCCTTGCTCATCAGGCTGAGGCGCTGCGAGGCCTGGATCAGCACATCGTCGAGCAGCACGCTGAGGACGAAGCGCTGCAGGCTGATCTTGTCGCCGGTCTGGCCGTTGGCGACCTCGCTGAGGGTACCGAAGATCGCATACTGCGCTTCGAGGTCGGCGTGGGTCTGATGCGCACGCCGGAGTTTTTGCTGCACCCCGAGCAGTTGGCTGTGGCGTTTATCCAGCTGACGCCAGTGTTCATCGGCGCCGTTAAAGACGCTGGTCTTTTCATCCAGGGCGGCTTCCATGATCCTCAGGTCGGGGCGGGTCTTGCCTGCCAGCTCCTGCTGCAACAGCGCCAATGCGCCCATCAGGCTATTCAGCGCGGATCGATACGCTTCTATCTCAGACGCGATCTGTTGCTGCTGGCTATCATCGAGCAACGCCTGCTGAAACGACTCGATGCGGTCAAAGGGACTGTCCCGCAGCGCCAGCTGCCAGTTGCTCTCTGCCGTCTCGCACTGAGTCGCCAGCTGTTGTTGCTGCTGGTTCAGCGCCTGCAACTGAGCGTCGCTTTTATCGACCTCGGAACGACTCTGGGTGACGGCGGTTTGAGCGCGCTCCAACGCCTGGTTTAATGCCTGGAGCTGGGTACCGATCGCCTTCAGCGCTTGCAGCAACGTCGCGCGATCCCGATAGGCCTCGGGGAGTTGCTGCTGCAGCTCGGTGATACGGGCGCGGGCTTCGAGATCGCTGGTTTTATCCAGATCGGCCTGCGTTTCGAGCCGCGTCAGCGGTTCACGCAGCGCGGTCAGCTGCTGCTTGATCGCGTCGATACGCTGGCTCAGCGTTTGTTTGCGTTGCTGCTGCGTCGCCAGGGTCGCCAGCGCCTGTTGCCGCTGGTCCACGTCGGACTGAATCGCGGCGAGCGGCTGAGTGGCCAGCGCACCGATCACCTCGGCCAGCTTCTGTCCGGCGCCCAGGTTATCGGCCAGATCGCGCGCGCCATAGTCCAGCGCCTGCTGGCTTGCCTGCAGCTGCTCCAGGATACAGGTTTGCGCCGCACGTTGGCTGTCCAGCTGCTCACTGGTCACCGGCTCGGTACCGGGCGTGGTGGCTGCGGCGGCGGGGTGGTCGATACTACCGCAGACCGGACAGGGCTGGTCCTGCTTCAGTTCAGCCGCCAGCAGCGCTGCCTGGCCGGTATGCCAACGCAGCTCTAACTGGCGGGTAGCGGTTTGCACGGATTCCGATTCGGCGCGCTTGGTTTCATACTGCTGTTGCGCGGCTTGTTGTTTTAGCGCTAGGGCCTTGTAGTGACGCCGCAGCGCTTCTAGCTCCTGGCGCTGCAGCAGCTGCTGCTGCAACGTATTGAGTGCGATCTGGGTCGGTGCCAGCGATTCCAGCTCCCGGTTGAGTTCTGCTACCTGGTTTTCGCTGCGGAGCTGCTCATCGAGCAGTTGTTGCTGCGCGAGCTGCTGGCTCTGGAGTTGTGCGCGACTGGCGTTGCTGGCCTGCTGGCGCCGCGCGGCTTCGGCTTGAGCATCGGTCAGCGCCTGGATACGGCCCTGGTATTGTTCCAGTTCGAGTTGTTGGCGCTTGAGGGTATCGACCTGAGCATGCGCTTGAGTCGCCTCGCTGAGCTGCGCCTGCGCCTGCGTCAGCCCCTGGCGGGCTTGCTCCAGGATTGCGGAACAGGTCCCGAGTTGCTGGTTAATGCGGGCCTGTTGCTGGGTTTGATACTGTAGCTGCTCATGCCTGGGCTTGAGTTTCTGCGCGGCAGCGGCCAGTTCGAGTCGGGTCTGCTGCGCCTCGATGGCCGGGCCCGCCTCCTGCTTGGCGGTTAGCTCCTGCTGCTTAAGGGCTTGGCTGTCGAAGCGTGCAAGCAGTGCGCGGGCCTGATCTTGAGCGCGGCTTGCCTGGGCCTGGGCCTCCAGGGCGCTGAGTTTGAGCGCGACGGCTGCCGCCAGCTGGGGCGCCAGGATGTCCAGTTCGGCGTCGACCTCGGTTTCGGCGTTAACCTCAACACCCTCCAGCAGCCCTTTGATCTGATTCTGGTGCTGCTCGACCGACTGCCGAATACCTGCGGCCTGCGCTTTGAGTCGTTCCTCGATGCGCCGGTAGACCTGGGTCTGGAACAGCTGGCCAAAGATCTTCTCGCGCTCTTTGGAGTCGGCCATCAGCAGCTCGCGGAATTTCCCCTGCGGCAGCACCATCACCTGGCGGAACTGTTCGACGTTGAGGCCGATAAGGTGCTCAATCTGCTCGGTCGCCTCGTTGACTTTTTTCGCCACCATTAACGAGCCGTTGGGGCTGTCATCCAACCGCCATAGTTGAGCCTCGGCCTGCTGGGTGGTGGTGCCCTCCCCGCGCGCTTTAGGCCGCTCCTGGGTCGTTGCACGGCGAATTCGGTAGCACTTAGGGCCCAGGCTAAAGTCCAGCGTCACCTCGGTCAGCAGCTCGGCAGCGGCGTAATCGCAGCGCATCTGCGCCGGTTCGCGCTCGGCACCGGTGGTCTGGCCGTACAGCGCAAAGCAGATCGCGTCCAGCAGCGAACTCTTGCCGGCGCCGGTCGGGCCGTTGATCAGGAACAGAGGATTAGCGCCCAGCAGGCTGAAGTCGATCTGTTCGGTAGTGGCAAAGGGGCCGAAGGCCTGCAGGGTCAGTTTGAGCGGCTTCATCGCTGGGGCTCCTCGCGAACGGTGGCGGTGCACTGCAACTCGTTGAGGGTGTTAATCAGGGCGGCGTCCTGATCCGGACTCAGCGCTTGTCCGGAGACCTGGATGAAGAAATCGCGGAACATCTCCAGCTCGCCGCGTTTGAGTTTATCCCGGCTCATTTGTTGTTCACCGGTCTCCAGCATGCCCGGTTTTTCCAAGTGGAGGACGTTGGGGTAGACCGCGCGTAGCTTTCCCATCGGGTCGAGGATGGCATGGCGATCGGTCAGCCGTACCAGCAGGTAATCATCACTGTGGGGATCGACCTTGCCCTGTTCCAGCAGCGTTGCCAGTTCACCCTCAAGGATGCGCATATCGCGCAGCGGTTTCAGCGGCAGGTGGCGGGTGCTGCAGTGGCCGCCACTATCTAACTCAACCAGGGTCACCCCCTTGTTTTGATGCTGCTCCGAGAAACTGTATTTAAGAATCGAACCGGAGTAGCGAATATGCGGCTCGCCTTTGTACTGCGGGCTGTGCAGGTGGCCCAGGGCGACATAATCGAAGGGCTTAAAGGGCTCGTAACTGACGCGGTCGGCACCGCCGATCGACAGCGGCCGTTCGGATTCGGATTGCTGCGCGCCATCGATAAAGCAGTGACTGATCAGTACCGTCGGCACCTCGGCTGTTTTTACCGCGTTAATCTGCTCGATCAAGAACGCATGGGCCTGATCGTGACTGGAGGCCTCGGTGGCAAAGCGATCGCGAACCAGCGCCGGATCGTTGTAGGGGATGCCGAAAAAATGCACCTCTGCCTGGGAGACCTTATCGATCAGTGTCACCGGGGTCAGCATCTGTTCAAAATCACCGATAATATGCAGCCCGGCACGTTGCAGCTGGCGCGCGCCGAAGCGCAGTCGTTCGGCGCCATCGTGGTTGCCGGGAATCAGGATCACCGGCACGCCCATCTCCGCGCAGACCTGGTTCAATACCTGGTCCAGCAGTTCCACCGCCGCCGCCGGGGGGACCGAGCGATCGTAGATATCACCGGCGATCACCAGTGCATCAACCGCCTCACTGGCGATGTAGGCCAGCAGCTGGTCGAGGACATGCTGTTGGTCCTGCAGCAGTGAGACATTGTGAAACTGGCGGCCTATATGCCAATCGGAGCTGTGGATAAAGCGCATGGTACGGTCCTTAAGAGTACGGTCCTTAAAAGCGGTAGTGCGCACGCTACCGTTGTCTGCCGCCAGATGCTACGTTTTTTGTTCAATGCAGCACTCACTGTGCCGGTCCGGCAATCCGTGGCGCATTTTGCTGGCTTATAATATAAGCATTGATTAGATGAGGAGGACTTAACATGCGCCCGTTACGGCTCTCTCTTTTTTTGCTACTGCTCACCGGTTGCTCGATGATTCCGGTCAGCGTTGACTATCAGCCGGGCTATGATTTCAGCCAGGTTGGCCACTACTACTGGGTGCCCTCGCCAGCCGATTTGTCTCCGGCGTCGATTTACAACAGCTCCCTGGTCAGCGCGCGGGTCGAACTGGCGGTTGAAAACGAACTTCTGGTACGCGGTATCCTGCGAACCGCTAACCGCGCAGAGGCCGATATTTTGGTCCGCTATCAGATCGGCATAGAAAAAATGGTCGATCTGGATCTCTTTATGCTGGAGGGCAGCTACTCGCGCCACCGTGGCCACAACGGTCTGGAGTTGCTCGGCGGTCAGTCTCAGGAGTATAAGGAGGCGACGCTGGTGATCGACCTGCTCGATCCGGCGGAGCGACGGTTGCTGTGGCGGGGGGTGGCGGAACGGCGCCTGAGCGGGTTTAAAAACCCAGCTGAACACGACGTCTTTATCGCCGAGACGGTCGCGGCGGTGCTGCAGCGCTATCCTCCTCCGCCTTAAGGGCACGCCTACCCGCTGCCTAACGAGTGCCGCAGCCTAACGAACGCCGCAGGCTGAAGCGCTCCTCCGCCTTGAGGGCGTAGCTACCCGCAGCCTAACGAGTGCCGCAGGCTGAAGTGCTCCTCCGCCTTGAGGGCGTAGCTACCCGCTGCCTAACGAGCGCTGCAGTCCCGAGAGGCGTGCGACTGGTAAATGTCGGCAGGGTAACGCATATTTAGCGCCAACTGTTTTTATCTGTTCGCTACCCTAGGCTCATCCATGACCAAAAAGCTTGAACCGCCCTCAAAAGCCGATATCGCCTTACTGCCCCCGTTTACGGGCCTGACTCTGGAGCAGATCATTGTTCCCTCCACCCAGGCCGAGTTTGTTGCGGCAGCAGCGGATCTTTCGCGCTGTCGTTACGTTGGCTTTGATACCGAGTCAAAGCCCTGTTTCAGGCCCGGCCAGATCTCCGATGGCCCGCATGTGATTCAGCTAACGACTCTGAAGAGGGCCTATATTTTTCAGCTACAGCATGACGCCTGTCATGCCCTGGTCGCAGAATTGCTGCAATTGCCGACGCTGGTCAAGGTGGGTTTCGGGCTGAAATCGGATCGGGGTCACCTGCTGCGAAAGCTCGCTATCAAACCCAGGGCTCTGCTGGATCTGAATCTGCTATTTCGTGCCGAAGGCTATCGCAAGGAGATCGGGGTCAAGGCGGCGATAGCGGTCGTGTTGAAACAGCGTTTTCAAAAGTCCAAGCACGTATCGACCTCTAATTGGGCGCTGCCTGAATTGAAAAGCAATCAGCTGCTGTACGCCGCGAATGATGCCTACGCGGCGCTCAAGGTGCTCGAAGCGATGAACAAAGCCGATTCCCAGCTGCCGATCCTGGATCAGGAGCCGGAGCCTGTATTGGAGCCCGAGGCGTCGGCATAACGGCGGCGGAGCAGTGTGCGCGCAAGAGTGCGGGCCGTATCAAAGTGTTACCTTGCTACCCATTAAGTGTTACCCGATGTGGGTGTATAGGTAGCGCTTAGCGGGCGCTTATCAGATGGTTTTATACCTAAAATACAGCTATCGCTTTAAAAACAGCGCGTTGCATTTATTGGCACGCTCTCTGCTATATGTATTAGCAATAAGAACAAAAAAAATAAGAATAACAAAAAAGTTCGAAAACTCCGCAATAGGCGCTGCAATAACAATAATAATGGCGCTCTGCGAAACACCGCTCCCAAACAATAATAATAACTGGAGCCGAGCCGATTATCGCACTCTGGAACCTCGCGTTCTTGAGCTGGGGTGATCGGCTTTTCTTTGTCTGAAATTCCTCTGCGTCCGTTATGTTAGTACTCGTCTCCAGGCCTGATAAGCCCTGTGCCGCAGGTCTAGTGCTGTGGGTCGCTTGCTGGGAGGTTGCTGTGGGCGCAACAAAGCGGCCTGTGCCGAAGTGTTACCTTGCTACCCATCAAGTGTTACCCGATGTGGGTATATAGGTAGCGCTTAGCGGATTATCATCTGGAGGCATTAGCCTGAAAGCATGCCGACACCCTGTAAAAACAGTATGTTGCGTTTATTGGCACGCTCTCTGCTATATAGCTTAGTAATAAGAACAAAAAAAATAAGAATAACAAAAAGTTCGAAAACTCCGCAACAGCCGCTGCAATAACAATAATAATGGCGCTCTGCGAAACACCGCTCCCAAACAACAATAATAACTGGAGCCGAGCCGATTATCGCACTCTTGAAACGCGCGTTCTGGAGCTGGGGTGATCGGCTTTTCTTTGTCTGAAATCCCCCTGCGTCAGCTGCATTGATGCTCGTCTTCGGCCCGATAGATCCTGTGTTGTGGGTCCAGCGCGGTAGATCGCCTGTCAGGCGTCGCTTGCTGGGAGGTCGTTGTGCGCGCAAGAACAGCAGACTGTGCCGAAGTGTTACCTTGCTACCCATTAAGTGTTACCCGATGTGGGTGTATAGGTAGCGCTTAGCGGACACTTATCTGGTGGCATTAGGCTGAAAATATTCTTAGCCTATCAAAAACAGCATGTTGCGATTTCTGGCACGCTCTCTGCTATATAGTTCAGTAATAAGAACAAAAAATAAGAATAACAAAAAATAAGAATAACAAAAAAGTTCGAAAACTCCGTTAGAGTCGCTGCAATAACAATAATAATGGCGCTCTGCGAACACCGCTCCCTAACAACAATAATAACTGGAGCCGAGCCGATTATCGCACTCTTGAACCGCGCGTTCTGGAGCTGAGGTGATCGGCTTTTCTTTGTCTGAAATTCCTCCGTGCCAGCGGCTCTAGCGCTATTCTCCGGACCTGTCGGGGTCAGATTTATTAGCCGCTGATCAACAGAATCGCGAGAGGGACTGGCGCAGCTGCCAACGCAACGGCGATGACAAAGCGCGGTAACGAGAATAGGCCGCTGATACCCGCCAGCAGCGCGATGCCGCCGCCACCACCGATAAGGGCGTTGCCCGGAGTATTGAGGGCGACGATGACGGCGATGTAACGGTGCTGTAACAGCAGCGCCAAGAGCCGCTTGGGGGTCTGCTCGGTCAGGATCTCGAGTCGTTGTGGCGCGTTTAAGGGTTCCAGCCTCAGGACCAGTGTCTTGGCTTGTTGCAGGCCGAGCGCGGCAAACAGTCTGGTGAGTACCACGATGGGCAGTCGTTGCCCAATCAAGCAAGATAAGGTCAAGGCAACCAGCGTCGCGATGTAGACCGGTATCGCAGCAGCCGGACCGAACACCGCGAGCAGAGCGATGCTTATCTCCATGCCGGGCACGAACGGAATCGCCATCAACAGCACATACAGGACAATCCCCGCAATCATCATCTGCCAATTGGGAGATGAGGCGTCGCCGCTGAGATCGAGGTTGATCCATTCTGTTATCCAGCCGCCGCCCCAGTGGCCTAGCGAAAAAAGTCCGGCGTAGAGCAGCAGTATCAGGCAGACTCGAAACCAACGCGGTTTTTGCTCTGCGGTCCCGCTCATGAGGTTTTTCCGGCCATGCGGTCGGGGTCGTTAATGGCGGCCCATCTGCTCAGGATCGCTTAATCCTGACAATGCTCATGATCTCGACCTCCAATCCGGCGACAGACTCTGTCGTGGCATAATAAGTGAGGTTGACCTGCTGCCCTTGCAGGCTTTTATAGCGCTTCTTACGCCGGTATTTAAACGGAACCTCGCAGGCTTCAATCATCAGCGTATTGACAAACCACTCGCCGGATTCGCGCTGCACGTGGGAGATGACCCTTAGTTCGTCGGTGTGGGTAAGTTCAGCGTGCTTGCGAGTCAGTTTTTCCGGTTCTGAATTCATGGTTGGGTTGCGACTTTGTCGGCTCTGCGGAGGCAAAGACCCTGCGGTTAGATGATCTATTAAAACACAATCCGGATCGATGGCGGAATTTGAACGGCTGCGCCGCGACTGTGGGTGGGTAATAACGATTCAGAACAAAAGGATCAGAACAAAGAGGACAAGCCTTACCTTTTGCCAACCAAGACACTCAGTGGCCGGTTTGTGTCGTAAGTGTCCCTTGAGCATTGCTGATGATCGTCATGGAGTCACGGATACCCAAGGGGGACTCGTCACGGCTCACTGCCACCGCTTAACAAATTGATATTATGGGAAAAAAGCAAGCCTCACCGCTATGATGGCCTGCCGGCTGCGTTGTAACCAGGCTTTAAATCTACCGCAGAACAGCATTTTATGAGCCAGCATAGAGCTAACTATCGAGTTTGCGCGACCGACAGGAACTTCGCAGTCGCAACATGAAAATTACTAATTTGAAACTGATTATTTATTAGCTATCTTTCTTTAACCACCAAACTCAACACCGTCACTGAAACCTATCAAGGAGAGATCATGGAACCCATTAGCATCTCCGAATGCTTCACCATCGAAGCCTTCAGTGACAGGTTAAATCTCCTCCACCAAGAGGGATATGTAAATTCCCGCCGTAATGATCCGAGCCAGCTTAAAATGAAGGAGTATCTTATCTGTACCCGTGATCGGAGTAACCCACGGTGCTACAACTGTTCAACCAGCCCTGGGCTCTGCATTCTCTGGCACCGGGACAAGGGCTCCACATCTCCTATTAACCCGGCGGGTTAATAGGAGACGCAAGCATGCGTCAACATGAGTCGAAGACCCATGCTATCCCCTGAATATAAATCAATTCCACGCAACTGCGGCAGATTGTAGGGGGGTGTGTGCGTGGGAGGTTGCGATCTGTCGCCGCCTCATGTACGAGAGGAGCGGGGTCAGCAAAGAACCCACGTCAGCAATTTACGTAGTTAATTAAGGGCATTATGGTGTTACTTCCCCCCTCCCTCTGAGGAGAGAGGCGTTGCTCAGCTGATCCGCTCAAACATCAGATCCCACACGCCGTGGCCGAGTTTTTCGCCGCGGCGTTGAAACTTGGTGACGGGGCGTGATTCGGGTTGGGGGGCGTACTGATTCTCTCCGGCGGCGTTGCGGTAGCCCGGGGCTGCGTTCATCACCTCCAGCATATGCTCGGCGTAGGGCTGCCAGTCGGTGGCCATGTGGAAACAACCGCCGACCTTGAGTTTGTTGCGGAAGGTCTGGGCGATCTCAGGCTGCACCATGCGTCTTTTGTTGTGCTTTTTCTTGTGCCAGGGATCGGGGAAGAACAGCTGGATCGCATCCAGCGAGCTATCCGGGATGCAGTCTTTGAGTACCAGCAACGCGTCCTCGTGATAGACCTTAAGGTTGCTCAGATCGGCGTTGGCAGCGTTGCTGAGCAGGCGGCCAACGCCGGGGTGATGAACCTCGATACCGATATAGTTGGTGTCGGGCGCAGCTTCGGCCATCGCCAGTAACGAATCACCCATACCGAAACCGATCTCCAGTATTGTTGGTGCGCTACGGCCGAACACCTGAGCGTAATCGATCATCCCGTCTGCCAGGTTAAGCCCCATTGCCGGCCATTGCTGCTCCAGCGCTCGCTGCTGCCCGGGGGTCATGCGTCCCGCGCGAACCACAAAGGTACGGATGGAGCGCAGATACTTATTCTCACTGACGCTGTTGGCATCAGAACCCTCTGGGCTCTGCGGACTCTGTGGATCCGGTGTATTTTCTACGCTCATGGTGTCTTGGACTTCGCTGGCAGGAATAAAGCGGTCACGCTTGTTAATCCTAAAAAAGGGGAGAGCGCAGCCCCTGGGGGGCTGCGCTCAAGTGACGTACAGAGTCTGCTGCGAGCAGGATCCTGGATCCTGCTTAATCGTCCAGCAGGCTCAGGTCGCGGACCGCGCCCTTGTCGGCGCTGGTGGCCATCTTGGCGTAGACCCTGAGTGCGGCAGAGACCTTGCGGGGACGCTCGGCGGCGGGCTTCCAGGCCTCTTTGCCTTTGCCATCCATGAGTGCGCGGCGGCTGGCCAGTTGGTCATCGCTGAGCAGCACGTCGATGCGGCGGTTAGGGATATCGATGCGGATCCGGTCGCCCTGCTCAACCAGGCCGATGGCGCCGCCGGAGGCGGCTTCGGGCGAGACGTGGCCGATCGACAGGCCGGAGGTGCCGCCGGAGAACCGACCGTCGGTCAGCAGTGCACAGTCTTTGCCCAGTCCTTTGGATTTGAGGTAGCTGGTGGGGTAAAGCATCTCTTGCATGCCGGGGCCACCGCGCGGGCCTTCGTAACGAATAATCACCACGTCGCCCGCCTTGACCTTGTCGGCCAGAATATCGGCGACGGCCTGGTCCTGGCTTTCGCAGATATAGGCACTGCCCTCGAAGACCCAGATGCTTTCATCGACGCCGGAGGTCTTGACCACGCAGCCGTCCAGCGCGATGTTGCCGGTCAGCACCGCGAGGCCGCCCTCTTTGCTGAAGGCGTGCTCGACCGAGCGGATGCAGCCGTTGCTGCGGTCGGCATCCAGCGAACCCCAGCGTGCCGCCTGGGAGAAGGCGACCTGGGTCGGTACACCGCCGGGTCCCGCTCTAAAGAATTTTTTAACCGCGTCATCGCCGCAGGTGATGATGTCCCATTTCGCCAGCGCATCGGCCATTGTTGCGGAGTGAATGGTGGAGACGCTGGTATCCAGCAGTCCGCCACGATCGAGTTCGGCCAGAATCGCCATGATGCCACCGGCACGGTGTACATCTTCGACATGGTATTTCTGATCGTTGGGGGCCACCTTGCACAGGTAGGGCACCTTGCGTGAAAGCCGGTCCATATCCGCCATGCCAAAATCAACCTCGGCTTCCTGGGCCAGCGCCAGCAGGTGGAGGATGGTGTTGGTGGAACCGCCCATGGCGATATCTAGGGTCATGGCGTTTTCGAACGCGGCTTTGCTGGCGATCGAGCGCGGCAGCACGCTGAAATCATCCTGCTCGTAATGCCGCTTGGTGATATCGACGATGATGCGCCCGGCCTCCAGGAACAACTCTTCACGGTCGGCGTGGGTTGCGACGACGGTGCCGTTACCTGGCAGTGACAGACCCAGCGCTTCGGTCAGGCAGTTCATCGAGTTGGCGGTAAACATGCCGGAGCAGGAGCCGCAGGTGGGGCAGGCGGAGCGCTCGACGGCGTCGACCAACTCATCCGAGGCGCTGTCGTCGGCGGCCAGTACCATGGCATCGACCAGATCCAGGCCGTGGTCGACCAGCTTGGTCTTGCCCGCTTCCATCGGCCCACCGGAAACGAACACCACCGGGATGTTCAGCCGCATCGCCGCCATCAGCATCCCGGGGGTGATCTTGTCGCAGTTGGAGATACACACCAGAGCGTCGGCGCAGTGAGCGTTGACCATGTATTCGACCGAATCGGCGATCAGATCGCGCGAGGGCAGCGAGTAGAGCATGCCGTCGTGGCCCATGGCGATGCCGTCATCGATGGCGATGGTGTTGAACTCTTTCGCCACCCCTCCGGCTTTTTCGATCTCCCGTGCCACCAGCTGGCCCATATCCTTGAGGTGCACGTGACCGGGGACAAACTGGGTAAAGGAGTTGGCAACGGCAATGATCGGCTTGTTGAAATCGTCGTCCTTCATCCCGGTGGCGCGCCAGAGAGAGCGGGCGCCGGCCATGTTACGACCGTGGGTAGATGTCTTGGAACGGTAGACAGGCATGGCTGCTCCCTTGATAACGGCTGAGGTAAAGAGTGCTATTCTAGCAAGGGGGGTGAGAGCTGTTAAGGCGTAGCGGCAGTATTCCTCTGCTCCTGTGCCGGTCGTGGTGACAGGATCATCCGTTGTTCAGTGCTACCATGGTCGCAGCCGCCTTGCTGCACCCCGGCGCGAAACGTAGGATGGCGGTCAAGAATCAGAACTTACCGCTACTGAGTGCTCTCCATGTCCCGTAATAAAAACAAAGCCGACCCTCTGTCTAATAACAACATCGAGCCGGTTACTGATGCCAGCGACAAACCGGAGATTCGAGATGACCGCATCCTTAAACTGATGATGCGTACGGGTATCCCGCTGGCGCTGATCAGTGTTCTCAGCCTCTGGGCCAGTAACTATCTGGGCTCTGCCGGGATCGGGCTGCTGTTTTTTATTACCGCAGCCCTGGCATTGCTGATCGGCTTTGCTTACAACATCCGCTATGTGATGTTGCTGGTGCGTCAGCGCCGCCAGCCCCCCCAGGACAAGTGATGAACAGCCTACACCCCTTGCTGCAGCAAGCCTTTCCGACGCTCGGCCAGATCGATGACCCGGCCGGGGCCAAGATTTTAGCCGAGGCGCGGTTGTTGACCGTCCCTGCCGGGCAGTCGGTGTTTCGGGTCGGAGACCCCTGTCAGAACTACCTGCTGGTGGTGAAGGGCTGCGTCAAGGTGGTGGGGTGTTCGCCAGCTGGGCGTGAAATCGTGCTGTACCGGATTGAAGAGTGCGGCACCTGTGTGCTGACAACGGCCTGCCTACTGGGGCAGGATACCTACCCTGCCGAAGGGATTACCGAGACCGACGTGCAGGCCTTCGCCATTCCCAGAACCCAGTTTGCAGAAGCGCTGAGCCGTTCTGACGGGCTGCGGTCATTTATCTTCCACTCCTACGGTGCGCGCTTGAGTGGCTTGATCGGGCTGGTGCAGCAGTTGGCGTTTGAGCGTATCGACCTGCGCCTGGCACGTTATCTGATCCAGCGCGGGCGTGAGCGGATCGAGCTGCAGATCACCCATCAGGATCTGGCCACCGAGCTGGGTTCGGCCAGGGAGGTGATCAGTCGTCAGCTTAAGCATTTCGAACACCAGGGGCTGGTGACGCTTGGGCGGGGCACGATTCGGGTCGAGGATCTCGACGGACTGCGGGCGCAAGTGGAGTTTCAGTCCTGAGTTAATAACCCGGATTAACCACAACGCCCAGCCCTGATGCTGCCGATCTATTCTCGCGAGCGTGTATGCCCTTCGCTTGTCGCAGTATGGCTGGAGATCACGGGCAACCAGGCGCCTCCATGCACCGTTCAATCTGGCTCAGAGCGGCCTCTGGGTCGCTATAGTCGAGCGCGAGCAGCCAGCGCTGCTGCTGTTTTTCCAGGATCAGGCTGGGAAAGCCTTGTGCGCCCATCTCGCGACACCGCTCGATCTCACTGAGCAGTGTTTGCCGGGTCAAAGCGGCATTGAGATCTCGCGTAAATTGCGACACATCCAAGCCTAACTCCTGCGCCAGCGCGACCAGCGTGCTCTCGTCCGAAGGGTTTCGCGCATGCAGATAATAGGCTTGTTGGATCGCCAGCGTCATCGCGCTCTCCGCCTGCTGGTGCCGCGCCGCAATAACCGCGCGACAGCCAGGATAGGTTGACCGGCGCGGGCTGCAGCGGCGCCAGAAATCATAATTGAATTCGCTTCCCGGCACCTGGGCCTGAATCTGGCGCCAGGTCTGCTGCAGATAAGTCTGCATCTCAAGGGGCATCGGCTCGCTGCTATCTGCCGCCAAGCCGCCCACTAACCGCACAACCTCAACCGTTCGCGGCAGTCGCTGCTGAATCTGCTGCCAGCAGGGGTTAAACGCCCAACACCAGCTGCACATCGGATCATGGGCATAATAAAGGCGGGCCAGGGGATGAGCTTGATCGCTGACGGGACTCATAACGACTCCTGAAGCCCAGTGGGGCTAGCTAGTACGCAGAAACGGTAACACGCAGGAACAGTAGAACGTAGCAACAGACAGTGGCAACCTAAGCAGCAACCACTACGCCAGCACCAGGTTATCCCGATGCACCAGCTCCTCTTCGCCAACGTAACCCAGAATCTGCTCAATCAGAGTGCTGGACCGGCCGATGATACGCCGCGCCTCATCGGCGCTGTAATTGACCAGGCCGCGCGCAACAACCGTTCCCTGCTCATCAACACAGAGCACCATCTCACCCCGCGAAAATACGCCCTCGACCGCTTTAACACCCACCGGCAACAGACTGCGCCCGAATTCCGCCAGCACCTTAACCGCCCCGGCATCCAGTACCAGGGTGCCCCGCGCCTGCAGATGCCCTGCCAACCACTGCTTGCGCGCCGCCTGCGGTTCACAGTCAGGAGTCAACAACGTTCCCAAGGATTCACCCGCGCGCAGCCGCAACAGCACGTCGGCTTCACGCCCGCCGACAATGACTGTCGCCGCACCCGAGCGGGCCGCCAAGCGCGCTGCCCGAAGCTTGGTCTGCATCCCGCCGCGCCCTAACGCGCCAGCGCCGCCGCCTGCTACCGCATCCAGATATTTATCATCCGCGCGCGCCTGCTCGATCATTTTTGCCTGTGGGTTTTTGCGTGGGTCGGCATCAAACAAGCCGCGCTGATCGGTCAGCAGAATCAGCACGTCTGCCACCATCAAATTGGCCACTAACGCACCCAGGGTGTCGTTATCACCAAAGCGGATCTCATCGGTAACCACGGTATCGTTTTCGTTGACGACAGGCACGACACTCCAGTCAACCAAAGCCTCCAGCGTACCCCGGGCATTCAGGTAGCGCTTGCGGTTAGAGAGGTCATCATGGGTCAGCAGGATCTGCGCGGTATGCAGATTGTGGCGCTTAAAACTCGCTTCATAGGTCTGTGCCAAACCCATCTGCCCGACCGCCGCTGCGGCCTGCAGTTTATGCAGCTCATGCGGGCGCTCAGTCATACCCAAGCACCGCATCCCGGCTGCGACCGCGCCGGACGAAACCAGCACCAGCTCGATACCCTGCTTGCGCAACGCGGCCATCTGGTTAACCCAGCCCGCAATCGCCGGTTCATCCAAACCCTGACCATCATTAGTCAGAAGCGCACTCCCGATCTTAACGACCCAGCGCTTACCCTGCGTGACCGCCTGCCTGGCACTCATCTGTGTTAATCCTTGCTACAAAAAAGAGTTAGGGCGCGTAGACGGTCTCGACGTCATAATCATCGTCGTCGTAATCATCATCGTCGTCATCGAAGCCATCAACACCCGGATCGCCCTTTTGCAAGCGCCGCGCACGCTGCTGTATACGCAGCAACCGCAGCCGCTCACGCGCCTCTTGCTCAAGTAATGCCTTGCGCTCGAGCTCCTGCTCCGCCAACTCTGGATCATCCGCCTCCAGCTGCTTACGCGTCTCGATATGCTCCATCACCGCGCGACAAGCCTCGAAAGTCCCCTGCTTGCTGATCGCAGAAACCTGAAACACAGGACCCGTCCACGCCAGCGCATCGACCAACGTCTGACAACGCGCTTCACGCTCATCCTCTGGCACCAGATCAAGCTTATTAAGCACCAGCCAACGCTCCTGGTCGGCCAGCGTAGGACTAAACTTTCGCAACTCATTGATGATGATCTGGGCCGACTCAGCAGGCTCCACGCCATCCCAGGGCGCCATATCAACCAGGTGCAGCAAAATACGGGTGCGGGTCAGGTGCTTGAGAAAGCGCACACCAAGACCCGCGCCTTCAGCCGCACCTTCGATCAGACCGGGTATATCAGCGACCACAAAGCTGCGATCACGTTCGACACTGACCACGCCAAGATTGGGCACCAGGGTAGTAAAGGGAT
The DNA here is from genome assembly GCA_036964625.1 of Motiliproteus sp. GTDB lineage: Bacteria > Pseudomonadota > Gammaproteobacteria > Pseudomonadales > Balneatricaceae > Motiliproteus. Next base: position 46,121 of record JBALTG010000001.1, on the reverse strand, counting down.
AATCGGCGACCTTAGGCGTAGCCGCCGAGACCGCGCGGATAAAGGTTGATTTACCGGCATTAGGCAGCCCCAGCAGCCCCACATCCGCAAGCACCTTCAGCTCCAGTTTAAGATTACGCGCCTCACCTGCAGAGCCATTGGTGGTCTGTCGCGGGGCACGATTAACGCTGGATTTAAACCGGGTATTGCCCAGACCATGAAAACCACCCTGGGCTACCTTGTCACGTTGACCCACCTGGGTCATATCGCAGAGCACCTCCTGGGTATCCTCGTCGATGACCGTCGTCCCCACCGGCACCCGCAGCACCAGCTCCTCGCCCTTATGACCGGTGCAGTCGCGGCTCATCCCGTTCTGACCATGCTCCGCCCGATAGGCACGCTGGAAGCGGAAATCCACCAGCGTGTTTAACCCATCAGCCGCTTCAACCCAGACCGAGCCGCCATCACCGCCGTCTCCGCCATTAGGGCCGCCCTTAGCGATATACTTTTCGCGCCGGAAAGACATACAGCCATTGCCGCCCTTCCCCGCCTCTACACCGATGACGACTTCGTCGACAAATTTCATGATCCACTCCGCAGCTGAGTATCCGAGACCTTAAAGGCCTTACATAATCATAGCCTGCCAAAAACAAAAAAAGCCCCGCATTTGCGGAGCTCTTTCAACAAACAGTCAACGACTGTTTTACACCCGCTAAACTGTTATCAGGCACTAACCACACTGATAAACTTACGGTTCTTAGGGCCTTTAACTTCGAACTTAACAACACCTTCCGACGTGGCAAACAAGGTATGATCCTTGCCAATACCCACATTATTGCCCGGATGGAAACGTGTTCCACGCTGACGAATCAGGATGTTACCGGCTAAAACTTTCTGACCACCGAAACGCTTAACACCTAGGCGTTTCGACTCTGAGTCGCGACCGTTATTAGTACTACCGCCAGCTTTTTTATGAGCCATTACTACTCTCCTTCAACAACCGGTATCCGCTTACGCGCTAATTCCGGTAATCTTAATTTCGGTAAACCACTGACGGTGACCCATCTGCTTCATGTGGTGCTTACGACGCTTGAATTTGATGATGCGAACTTTCTTGCCACGACCATGAGCCAAGATTTCAACACTGACCTTGGCACCGGCAACAAGCGGCGCGCCGATCTTAACATCTTCGCCATTGGCAACCAGCAGAACCTGGTCCAGATCCAGCGATGAGCCCTCTTCACCAACCAACTTTTCAACTTTCAAAGTGTGGCCTTCGCTTACACGGTACTGCTTACCACCGCTTACAATCACTGCGTACATATTTTTCTCCAGTTACGGGCTTCGTCCGGCTACTATTTAACGCCTACTTCTAATGGAGCAGAGCACCGACTGCATGCGCCTGACCATATGATAGGGAGCTCAAACGATTAAGAAACGACCGTCTGAAAATTGAACGAACCACAGGGGAGCGAATACTACGCCAAGGGTGCACAAAAAACAACCCAGATGAAGAAGCGCCTGCGAAGTTCTTGACTCTGTTATTGCACCCCCTTAGCATTCCCTCAAATCATAACGCCAGCCTACCCATGCAGCCACATCAACTTCATCCTCAAATCGGCGCCGATTTCGAAGCGGTAAACCAATTCATCCTCGGCAATCTTCACTCCGGCGTACCGCTGGTGGAGAAAATTGGCAGCTATATCGTCGAAAGTGGCGGCAAGCGCATTCGCCCGCTACTGGTACTGCTCGCCGCTCGCGGATGCGGCTACCAGGGAACCGGACACATCAACCTAGCGGCTGTTATTGAATTCATCCATACCGCCACACTCCTTCATGACGACGTCGTTGACACATCAGACCTGCGTCGCGGCAAAGCGACTGCCAACGCCCGATGGGGCAACGCACCTAGCGTACTGGTAGGCGATTTTCTCTACTCGCGTGCGTTCCAGATGCTGGTTGAGCTGAACTCGATGCCGATCATGTCGGTTGTTTCAAGCGCCACCAATGTCATCGCCGAAGGCGAAGTCCTGCAACTGCTTAACTGCAAGAACCCCGATGTCGACGAGGCCAGCTACATGAAGGTCATCCTGGGCAAGACCGCGATGCTGTTCGAAGCAGCCAGCCAGACGGGAGCCATTATCGCCGGTGCAAACCCGCCCCAAGCCCAAGCACTGCAGCTCTACGGTCGCCACCTGGGGATCGCGTTTCAGCTGGTAGATGACGTCCTTGACTACCAGAGCTCCGCCGAGGAGATGGGTAAAAATGTGGGCGATGACCTGGCCGAAGGCAAACCGACACTGCCGCTGATCTATACCATGAAACATGGCACGGAAGCGCAGCGCCAACTCATCCGCCAAGCGATCCGTAAAGGCGGCCTGGATGACCTGGAGCCCATTCGCCAGGCGGTGGTCGATAGTGGCGCCATAGACTATACGTTCAACCAAGCCCAGCGTCAGGCAGACCTCGCCCTGGAGCAACTCGAACTAATTCCAGCAACACCTTTTCGTGACATCCTGCAACACCTGGCAGAGCTTGCCGTTAACCGCCGAACCTAACCGCCCAGATTCCAGATGAGCCGTATTTATCTAGGCGAAACCCGCCTAAAACCGGTATAGTTTGGCTTTTAATTCATACTTAACGGATCTTTGCGCCAATGACAAAGCCATCTTCCTTTACTCGCGACGAACTGCTGCAATGTGGCTATGGCGAGATGAACGGCCCCGGTAATGCACAGCTTCCTGTCGGCAATATGCTGATGGCCGACCGCATCGTCACCATCAATGCCGATGGTGGCAAGTACGGCAAAGGAGAGATCATTGCTGAGCTGGATATCAACCCTGACCTGTGGTTTTTCGACTGCCACTTCCCCGGTGATCCGGTGATGCCCGGCTGCCTGGGCCTGGACGCCATGTGGCAGATGGTTGGCTTTTTTCTGGCATGGAAAGGCAACAAGGGGCGCGGCCGTGCACTCGGCGCAGGCGAAATCAAGTTCTTTGGCCAAGTCCTCCCTAGCGCCAAAAAGGTCACCTACCACCTGGAGCTTTCGCGCCTGATTGAACGCAAACTGGTCATGGGCATTGCCGACGGCACCATGTCGGTCGATGGCCGAGAAATCTACAGCGCCAAAGACCTCAAGGTCGGACTGTTCACCTCAACATCCGACTTTTGATCTTATACTAAACAACAAACGGCAGTGCTGCAGTCTCAGTAAAGACTAGCCAAGCTGGCTTCAATATCAGAAAATGGGGCTTGGCTTTTTTTAGCTCCATTTTTTCAATACGAAAGAGGTTCGACCTATGCGACGTGTCGTTGTCACCGGAATCGGTATCACATCATGCATCGGCTGCGATAAGGAGACCGTTACCGAGTCTCTGAAAACAGGACGCTCCGGCATATCCTTTCAGAAGGAGTACAAAGAGCTGGGGTTTCGCAGCCACGTTGCAGGCAGCATCGACCTCGACATGTCCCCGCTCATCGACCGCAAACTAATGCGTTTCATGGGTGATTCTGCCGCCTATACCTACCTGGCAATGAAAAACGCAGTGACGGACTCCGGGCTTACCGAAGATCAGGTCTCCAACGTCCGTACCGGCCTGATCGCCGGCTCCGGCGGCGCCTCCTCTGCCAACATCGTAGAGGCCGCCGACATCCTTCGCGACCGCGGCCTGAAGCGTGTAGGCCCGTACCGAGTTACCCGCACCATGGGTAGCACGGTCTCCGCCTGCCTGGCAACGCCGTTTAAGATCAAGGGCGTGAATTACTCCATCACCTCCGCATGCTCCACCAGCGCACACTGCATCGGCAACGCCATGGAGCTGATCCAGCTGGGCAAGCAAGATGTTATCTTTGCCGGCGGTGGCGAAGAGCTACACTGGTCCATGAGCTGCCTGTTTGATGCCATGGGCGCACTGTCATCCAAATACAACGACACGCCTGGCAAGGCCAGCCGCGCTTACGATGCTAACCGTGATGGTTTTGTCATCTCCGGTGGTGGCGGCATGCTGGTGATCGAAGAGCTGGAGCACGCCAAGGCGCGCGGTGCCAAGATCTACGCCGAACTGGTTGGCTACGGCGCCACTTCCGATGGCTATGACATGGTCGCACCTTCCGGTGAAGGCGCTATGCGCTGCATGCAGCAGGCCATGAGCACTGTCGACGGCGATATCGACTACATCAATGCACACGGCACCAGCACCCCGGTCGGCGATATGCAGGAGCTCAAAGCGGTCAAGCTCGCTTTCGGCGACGAGATCCCTGTTGTGGGTTCCACCAAATCCCTGTCGGGTCACTCCCTGGGTGCTGCAGGGGTTCAAGAGGCGATCTACTGCCTATTGATGATGGAGAACGACTTTATTGCGGCTTCGGCCAACATCGAGACTCTGGACGAAGAAGCGGCGGGCATGCCGATTATTACCGAACGCAAGGATAACGCCGGTCTGGAACGGGTCATGTCTAACAGCTTCGGCTTCGGCGGCACCAACGCTTCCTTGGTGTTCCAGCGCTACCGCGACTAAGCGACACGTACCGGTAAAAAAAAAGCCGCTCACAGAGCGGCTTTTTTATGCCTTCCAATCAACACTTAATCCGCAACCGCGACATCTGCAGCGCCCTCTAAACGGCTCAGAATCCAACCCGTTGACTGCTGAAACACCTCATCGACACTGCGCCCCTCGGTTGCGATGGGCTCACCAATTTCAATTCGAATCAGCCCGGGAATCTTAGCAAAGCGCCCCGATGGCCAGTGCTCTCCGGCATTATGAACCATCGGCACGACCGGCACCTTGGCGCTGCACGCCAGCATCGCACCGCCCTTGTTAAACTTACCCAGCTGACCCGCGGCAACCCGGGTTCCCTGTGGAAAAATTACCACCGGAACCCCCTCTTCAAGACGCTGCTTACCCTGCTTTAGTAACTGCTTTATTGCGCCCGTTCGCTGCGACCGGTCAATCGCGATCGGTCGCAACAGTGCCAGCGCCCAGCCAAAGAAGGGGATACGCAACAACTCTTTCTTTAACACGGTACTAATCGGCTGGACCAACAGCTGCAAGTAGATAGTTTCCCATTCGCTCTGGTGATTAACCAGAAGCACATACGGGCGCCCCTGAGGCAGATTTTCTTGTCCAACCAGTTGGTAGCGAACCCCACAGACCAGCCGCAACCAGCCAATAAAGAGATGGTTGACCGAGCTGACAATTTTAAAGCGAAGCCGAAACGGCAACCAACTGGCAAAAACCAGACACAAGGTCGAGTGCACAACGGTAGCTAAAATCATAACCAGATAGAACAAAAACGCGCGAACGTAGGACATAGACTCTGAAAACCTATCGACTCAACCGCCGGTAACGGGAGGAAAAAACGCTACTTCGTCACCGTCATGGATGATGCTATCTGCGCGACTCATCTGCTGATTAACCGCCACCAACACCCGGCCATCCATCAGCACCTGGCGCCACAGATCACCGCGCTGGGCCAGACACTCTGTTAGCTCCGCCACACTGAACTGGGCCGCACTCATCTCGAACGGCATCTGCTGGCACGCCAAACGCTCACGAATGCTGGCTAAAAAAACCACACTGATCATGCTTGCCTATCCTCCGCCCGCCAATGACCACTCCGTCCGCCGATCTTTTCCAACAACCGAACACCCTCGATACTCATGCCGCGATCAACCGCCTTACACATATCGTACAGCGTCAACGCAGCAGCCGATGCCGCTGTCAACGCCTCCATCTCAACGCCGGTGCGGCCATTAAGTTTGCACAGAGTTTCGATCCGCAACCGCTGCTGCTCAGGCTCCGGGTACAGATCAACAGTGACCTTACTGAGCATCAGCGGATGACAGAGCGGGATGATGTCGGAACAACGCTTGGCCGCCTGAATACCCGCAATACGCGCCACGGCGAGCACGTCACCCTTATGGTGACGCCCCTCGCTGATCATCGCCAACGTCTCTGGCAACATATGAATGTAGGCCTCGGCACGCGCTTCACGCGTCGTCACATCCTTGCCGGATACATCCACCATATGCGCATGCCCCTGGGCATCCAGATGGGTAAGATTCTTGTCAGTCATGAGCCCCCTTAACTTTCGATAGTGACGCCAGCCTCTGCTTGTTCAGGACCGGATTGGCATACTGCGCCTCAAACCAAGGCAGGGATTCAGTATCGATCCCGGCAACCCGGCGCTGATAACGGTCGCGCTGAGCGGCCGATACCTGAGCCCCCTCCCCCTCGGCTGCCAGCAAGTTTGAGCTATGCAGGTGGTAGTTACTGATAACCATCTCATCTATTGCGCGAGCCAGATCATCGGCGGTTTCAAACTCACCAGCCATCGGCTTACCAAAGGCCACATGAATATCACCTTTGTAACCGACAATACCCTGAACGATACTCTCGATATCCTCAAACTGAGACTTCTCATAGCCCCCCTGAGATGCCAACGCGTGCAACTCCGACGCCTTGAGGGCATCGCAGGGATCGTATTCGTAAGAGATAGAAACCGGGACGATATGCAACGCCTTGACCGCCTCAGGAAAACTCAGCCCGCGTTTTTTCAAACTCATAAAGAGCATCTTCAAAATCGCAGGCTCGGTGCGGTCATTGCCATCTTTGGCGCGCCCTTCACGCTGCGCCAGCCAAACGGAGTTACCACCAGCAATCGAGTGGTCGATATACGCTGACAATTGGGATAACGCCTTCATCTTGCCACGCACACCTGTCGCAGAGCGGTTAACAATAAAACTCTTGTTGAGGCGCATCAGATCCGAGACATAGGGCTTCTTAAGCAGATTATCGCCAATGGCGATGCGCGCGGTGTCCATGCCGTTGTGATACAGCCCCCAATTAACAAACGCTGGGTCCATGGCAATATCGCGATGATTGGAGATAAACAGGTAAGCAACCCCTGGATTGAGCCGCTCGATCCCAGAGAAGCTCAACTGGCCGGTCGTGCGGTCAACCATGCTTTGGATGTAGGAGGCGATCACATCCTGGATCTTCGCCACGGTATCGATACCGGCCAACTGCTTGGAGAGCACGCGTATAACCAGCGGCCGAAGCAGAAAAGGCAGCCAACGGCTGAGTCGCGGAAAGCGATATTTCATCAACGCCGTAATGAGCTCCGGAGTGGTCAGCAAACGACCAATCACAGCGGCCACCTCACTGTCGTTGTAGGGGCGAATTTCGTCAAACTGGTCTGTATCTACTGTGTTCATGCAGCCATTATCGAGCCATTAACAGCCCGTTATCTATTTCTCAACCAACCCGAAACGGAGCGCTCCGGCACGATACGAGGCGCACATTCTACGCGTTCTTAGTACAAAAGGCAGGCGTGCGCGGAGAAAAGACCTCCGCCCACACCTGGATGGCGGATGAATCCATAATCAGCCACCGGTCATGTTCATAAAACGTAAGATTTGAGGCTCGCCACTGAGGTCGAACTCATGCTTCTCTGGTTTTAGATCCATGGCCTTGCGGATGGCGGGCTCTAGCTGAGCCGGGGTAAACCCAGGCGCGCGGAGCAGCGCACGAAGATCGAACGAATGCTCGTTGCCCAGACAGAGCAACAACCGCCCCTCTGCAGTCAAACGCACTCGATTACAGGCATGACAAAAATTATGACTGTGGGGGGAGATAAAACCGATCCGGCTAGCGCTGTCAGCCATCTGATAGTAGCGAGACGGCCCCGCAGTCACCAGCGTGGAATCGAGCAGCGCATAACGCTGCTGAATCAAATCGCGCACCTCCTCGCTAGAGCAATAGGACTCTTCGCGATCATGCTCACGAATAACCCCTAGCGGCATCTCTTCGATAAAGCTGATATCCAGATTGCGCTCACGCGCAAACTCAACCAGATCAAGCACCTCGTCGTCGTTACGGCCCTTCATGATCACCGCATTGAGCTTAATCCGCTTGAATCCTGCAGCGCAGGCGGCGTCAATCCCGGCCACCACCTGATCGAGTCGACCGGTACGGGTCAGCGCGGCGAATCGCTCAGCACGCAGCGAGTCCAAACTGATATTGAGGCGTTTAACCCCTGCACCACTGAGAGCACTGGCCAACTTCGGCAGCTGCGAGCCATTGGTGGTCATCACTAATTCATCCAGGCCTTCCAGGGCCGACAACCGCTGACACAGCGATACGATGCCGCGTCGCACCAACGGCTCACCACCGGTCAAGCGGATTTTTTTAACCCCCAGCGCTACGAACGCCTGCGCGGTCAGCTCGATCTCTTCAAGACTTAATACCTGAGGACGAGGCACAAAGCTCATCTCCTCAGCCATGCAATAAACACAACGGAAATCGCAGCGATCGGTGACCGAAATTCGGATGTAATCGACGTGACGACCAAAGCGATCAATCAGGGAAGGATTTGACATCAACACCACCGGATTCTGAGAGTTACTTCACTGCAGCCTAGGCGGCTGTCAACGTTAACACGGATCTATTCGACAACCGCTGCTGCGCTGCTCTATCGCCTGCAATCATGCAGTCGTGCGGAAAATACAACAGACGCCTGGGTCAGTGCGGCAATTTAACCCACTGCGCGCATCTAGCTCACTGTGCCTTTCTGTCCCAGCTATTCGAGACTGCTATAACAACCGCTGTCACGAACTAGCTGTAATAATTGCGAATGACCTGCATCAGCCCCGAACGCCACGCGCGCTGATGGATACCGAACGTGCACAAAATTTTATCGCAATCCAGGCGGCTATTGACGGGACGCTGACGCATCGGCAACTGTGCCTGAGGCCGTGTTAGCAATCGCTCCAACGAAATATCGGCATACTGCCTGGCTGTAGCAATAATAGCCTCGGCAAAACCGAACCAGCTGACGCTTTCAGAGGCGGAATAATGATACGTACCCCAGCACTCAGCGCCACTGTCCAGTTGCTTGATCATCGCCAGAATAACCCTGGCCACATCCGCAGCGGGGGTCGGATCACCGACCAATCCATCCGCAATGCAGACCTGCTCCTGTTGCCGAGCCTGCTCCAGCAACTCGCGAACAAAGCTGCCACTTCGGACCCCAAACAGCCACCCGGTACGCAAGATAATATGCTGCGGTAACGCCGCTCGAACCAGCTCCTCTCCCCGCGCCTTGCTCTGCGCATACAGGGTAAGCGGAGCGGGATTCTGATCCTCTGCGTACGGCTCATTCAGATCCCCCGCAAACACCTCGGCACAAGACAGGTGGATCATCGCACAGCCAGCAGCGCGACAATTTTCAGCCAGAATAGCCGCTCCACGGGTATTAGCCGCATAAGCCGCCAGTTGCTGCTCCTGGGTATTGAGAACGGCTGCTGCATTAATGACAAACTTAGGCTTGTACTCAGCTAAAGCAGCCACCACCGCAGCGCTATCGAGAATATCGAGCTGAGCATGATCCAGCGCGGTCAAGCTAAAGCCCTGCTCCCGAGCCAAGACCTCCACCTCATAACCGAGCTGGCCTTGAGCACCGACGACCAATAATGCGGGTAGCTCAAACAAAGAAACGGTCCCTAAACCTAAAACGGAATGTCGTCGTCAAAATCATCCATACCCGCCGGGGGTTGTGGCGGGCTTTGTGGTTGATTCTGGGGCTGATTCTGTGGCCGGTTCTTGGGTGGCGCGGATGGCTGCCGGGCACCGTAACCGCCCTGCTGACCAGACTGCTGACCAGACTGCTGACCAGACTGCTGACCAGACTGCTGCGAATAATTCTGCGCAGGCGCTTGCTGCTGTTGTTGCTGCTGAGGCTGTTGCTGAGACTGCTGAGGGCGGGGCTGCTGTTGCTGACCCTGCTGCTGACCTTGCTGGCCCTGCTGCTGGTAGCCGCCTTGATCTCCGGGACGCGAGTCAAGCATCTGCATCGAACCTCCATTACCGACGACAATCTCGGTGGTGTAACGATCCTGGCCATCCTGCCCCTGCCACTTATTGGTCCGCAAAGCGCCATCAACGTATATCTTTGACCCTTTACGCAAGTATTGGCCGGCGATTTCGGCTAGTTTTCCGAAAAACACCACCCGATGCCATTCGGTGCGCTCCTGCTGCTGACCACTCTCGCGGTCCTTCCAGCTCTCAGAGGTAGCCAGTGTCACATTGGTAACTGCATTACCATTAGGCATGTAACGCACTTCAGGATCCTGACCAAGATTACCGATCAAGATTACTTTGTTCACTCCACGTGCCATCGATTCTCTACTCTTTCATGATGATCCAATCTAAGTCCGCGCCGCGCCGACAACAAACCTATTAGCAATTTAGAATACCATAACTCTTCGCAGATAGACTCTGCCCGGTTAATGTTTTATCAACCACTTCTTGAGGTCCTGATCTTATATACTAGGGACTGCTTTATTTAATCAGTCACGTTGTGCCAGAGGCCTGTATGGACACGATCAGCGTTCGGGGCGCCCGAACCCATAATCTCAAGAACATCGACATAGACATCCCCCGTGACCAGCTGATCGTGATCACCGGTTTGTCAGGGTCGGGCAAATCGTCACTGGCGTTCGACACCCTCTATGCAGAGGGCCAGCGTCGCTATGTCGAGTCACTATCGACGTACGCTCGCCAATTTTTGTCGATCATGGAAAAACCCGACGTTGATCATATCGAAGGACTATCGCCTGCGATTTCAATCGAGCAGAAATCGACCTCGCACAATCCACGCTCAACCGTGGGCACGATCACCGAAATATACGATTATCTGCGCCTGCTGTTTGCTCGCGCTGGCGAGCCACGGTGCCCGGATCACGATCTGCCGCTCAAGGCACAAACCGTCAGCCAAATGGTCGACCAGATCTTAGCGCTCGAACAGGGGAGTAAAGTCATGCTCCTCGCGCCGTTGGTTCAGGGCCGCAAAGGTGAGCACTTACACCTCCTGGATAGCCTTAAAACACAGGGGTTCGTTCGCGCCAGAATCAACGGTATCGTTGTCGATCTGGACTCTGCACCCGAGCTGGATAAGAACAAGAAGCACTCTATCGAAGTCGTCATCGACCGCTTTAAGGTCCGCGATGACATCCAGATTCGTCTCGCCGAGTCACTCGAAACCTGTATCGAACTCAGTGATGGCCTGGCCCTGCTGGCCTCAATGGATGATAGCACTCAGATAGATCTGATCTTCTCAGCCCGCTTCGCCTGCCCACAATGCGGGCACAGCATCCAAGAGCTAGAGCCTCGGCTGTTTTCATTTAACAGTCCTCACGGCGCCTGCGCTGAGTGCGACGGCCTGGGGGTCAAATTAATCTTTGATCCCCACAAAGTCGTCAGCGATCCCAGCCTGACGCTTGCGCAAGGCGCCATTCGCGGCTGGGACCGACGCAGCGCCTATTACTACCAGCTACTTAAAGCGGTAGGCGAGCATTATGGATTCGACACCGACACCCCTTTTAGCCAGCTTACGGACACGCAGCGCGACGCCGTGCTCCATGGCACAGGGAGCGACAAGATTGAGTTTCACTACCTCAGCGACCGCGGCGACCTCACCCTTAAATCGCACCCCTTTGAGGGTGTCATGCCCAATATGCAGCGGCGCTACCGTGACACCGAATCCCAAACTGTCCGTGAAGATCTGGCCCGCTACCAAGCGCAGCAAAAATGCCCCTCATGCCGTGGCTCCAGACTGCGCCGCGATGCCCGCCACGTCATGATCGATCAACACAATATCGCCGCCATTACCGCCCTGCCTGTGGGCAGCGCCATGCAGTATTTCGAACAGCTGCAACTTCCCGGCAAGCAGGGCGAAATTGCCGATAAGATCGTCAAAGAGATCCGCGCCCGACTAACTTTCCTGGTTAATGTTGGGCTGGATTATCTATCCCTGGACCGCAACGCCGACACGCTTTCTGGCGGCGAGGCGCAGCGGATCCGCCTTGCCAGCCAGATCGGTGCAGGCTTGGTCGGGGTGATGTATATCCTCGACGAGCCCTCGATCGGCCTGCACCAGCGCGACAATGAGCGACTGCTAGCCACCCTCACCCACCTGCGTGATATTGGCAATACGGTGATCGTGGTGGAACATGATGAGGATGCGATCCGGCAGGCTGACCACGTGATCGATATTGGCCCGGGCGCCGGCATTCACGGCGGCCAGATCATCGCGCAGGGAACCCCCGCACAAGTCATGGCCAACACCGACTCTATCACCGGCCAATACCTCGTTGGGACACGTAAAATTGAGGTGCCTGCCCAGCGCCACCCGGTAAATGACACCCAGCTACTCCGCCTCAACGGCGCCAGCGGTAACAATCTGCAACAGGTCGATCTGTGCATCCCCTTGGGCCTGATGACCTGCATCACCGGTGTTTCTGGCTCAGGCAAATCCACCCTGATCAACAACACCCTCTACCCCCTGGCGGCCACGGCGCTGAACAATGCCACCACCCTCGAAGCTCAACCCCATACCGATATTCAGGGATTAGAGCTACTCGACAAAGTCGTCGATATCGACCAAAGCCCGATCGGACGCACACCACGCTCCAATCCGGCCACATACACAGGCATCTTTACACCCGTCAGAGAGCTATTCTCTGCGACCCAGGAGGCACGCTCACGCGGCTATAAACCAGGCCGCTTTAGCTTCAACGTCAAAGGCGGTCGCTGCGAAGCCTGCCAGGGCGATGGCGTTATTAAAGTCGAGATGCACTTTCTGCCCGATATCTATGTGCCTTGCGACGTCTGCAAAGGCAAACGCTATAACCGTGAAACCCTAGAGATCAAATATAAAGGCAAAAGCATCCACGAAGTGCTGGATCTGACCGTCGAAGATGCCCGACTGTTCTTCGACGCCGTGCCGATGCTGGCACGACGCTTACAGACCCTGATGGATGTCGGCCTCTCGTATATCCGCCTGGGCCAGAGCGCCACAACCCTATCCGGCGGTGAAGCACAACGGGTCAAGCTTTCCAAAGAGCTCTCTAAACGCGACACCGGCAACACCCTCTATATTCTGGACGAACCCACTACCGGGCTACATTTCTACGATATCCAGCAGCTCCTTAATGTGCTCCACAGACTCCGTGATCATGGCAACACCGTGGTGGTCATCGAGCACAACCTGGATGTGATCAAAACGGCTGACTGGATAGTAGACCTCGGCCCCGAGGGTGGCATTAAGGGCGGCCAGATTATCGCCACAGGAACCCCGGAGCAGGTCGCAGAGATGCACCAATCCCATACCGGACATTTCCTTAAACCACTGCTGCAAAAATAGAGGACGGTTTACAAATCCAATCCTCAATTGTTCAGGTAACAAATTTCCTGATTAGCCATGATTTCCAGCCATCACAGCGATGGACTTACGGGCACGCGAGAATAGATCGGCGGCATCATGGCTGATTTTTCTTGAAGGAGGGGCGAGTAAACAGAAAGACTTAAGCGCTATGGCTTGATTAGTGCGGCTCACGAAAATAGATCCGCTGCTTCATGGCGTAGCTTTGTAGGTAAGAAGGAACCCTTAAGGTGTCCGTGACAACACAAACATCAACATCAGGTCGAGACTTACCTACACCCATCAACCACGACAACTGTTTTCAACACGCAAAAAAAAGCCCAGCATAAGCCGGGCTTTTTATCTTAACAGCGACGTTTAGTCTTCAGACGTATCTTCGACTGCATCGCCCGTAACTACACGGTCAACCAATTCAACGTAGGCCATAGGCGCATTGTCACCCGAGCGGAAACCGCACTTGAGAATACGAATGTAACCACCAGGACGGCTAGCATAACGCGGTCCTAGTTCGGTGAACAGTTTGCCGACAGTCGCATCACAGCGAGTACGGGCAAATGCCAAACGGCGATTTGCTACTGAGTCTTGCTTAGCCAGTGTGATCAAAGGCTCAGCAACACGACGTAGCTCTTTAGCTTTGGGCAGTGTCGTCTTAATCAGCTCGTGCTCAAACAGGCTTATAGCCATGTTTTTGAACATCGCTTTACGATGCGAGCTATTGCGATTTAGTTGACGCCCACTTTTACGATGGCGCATGTTTAATTCCTTACAAAACTAGACGTGGTTCAGTCAAGACAGCCTTAGGAGGCCATCTTGTCGTCGTTTCTCAGGCTCGCAGGCGGCCAATTTTCCAGACGCATACCAAGAGAAAGACCTTTCGAAGCAAGAACATCCTTGATTTCAGTCAGGGACTTCTTACCCAGGTTCGGGGTCTTAAGCAACTCTACTTCAGTACGCTGGATCAAATCACCAATGTAGTAGAGGTTCTCGGCTTTCAGACAGTTCGCAGAACGAACGGTCAGCTCTAGATCATCAACCGGGCGCAGCAGAATCGGATCGATTTCCGGCTCGGGCTCAGCCTCATCAACACCAGACTCACCTTCCAGATCAACGAAGGCAACCAGTTGCTGCTGCAGAATAGTTGCAGAGCGACGGATCGCTTCTTCCGGATCGATGGCACCGGTAGTTTCAAGGTCGATCACCAGCTTATCAAGGTCGGTACGCTGCTCAACCCGAGCACTCTCGACCACGTAAGATACGCGACGTACCGGGCTGTAACTAGCATCCAGAAGTAGACGACCAATAGGGCGACTCTCTTCATCGGAGCTATCACGACCGTCGGCAGGCACATAGCCACGACCACGGGTAACGCGCAGCTGCATAGACAGCTTGGCTTTATCACTCAGGTGAGCGATCACGTGATCGGGGTTAGCCAGTTCAACATCCTGATTCAGCTCTATATCAGCCGCGGTGACAACACAGGGGCCCTGCTTTGTCAGTGTCAGCAGCGCTTCTTCACCATTATGCATGGCTACAGAAACGCCCTTGAGGTTCAGCAGGATCTCAATGACATCCTCCTGTACACCCTCAATAGAGCTGTACTCGTGCTGTACGCCATCAATCTCCACATCGGAGATTGCGCAACCAGGCATGGAGGACAGAAGAATCCGTCGCAGCGCATTACCCAGCGTGTGGCCGAAACCACGCTCTAGCGGCTCGAGGGAAACACGGGCACGAGTGCTCGAGATCTCCTCAACTTCGATCCGGCTAGGGCTAAGAAGTTCGTTTACAGAAGCCTGCATTATTTCCACCTAGCATTGATTACTTAGAGTACAGTTCAACGATCAGATGTTCGTTGATATCGGCGGATAGCTCGCTACGCTCAGGGGCTGCCTTAAAGGTGCCTTCCATTTTAGCGTTATCAACATCAACCCACTCGATCACAGTACGCTGAGAAGCAAGCTCCAGTGCGTTTTTAATCCGCAGCTGAGTCTTAGCCTTTTCACGCACAGAGACGATGTCGCCGGCAACTACCTGGTAAGAAGGTACATTGACCGTCTTGCCATTAACCAGAATCGACTTGTGAGAAACGATCTGACGAGATTCAGCACGAGTTGCACCAAATCCCATGCGATAAACCACGTTATCCAATCTGCCTTCAAGCAGCTGCAACAAGTTCTCACCGGTTGCGCCCTTTAGGCGAGCAGCTTCTTTGTAGTAGCTGCGGAACTGACGCTCCAGAATGCCGTAGATACGACGAACTTTTTGCTTTTCACGTAACTGCAGACCGTAGTCAGAAAGACGACTACGACGCGCTCCGTGGACTCCCGGAGGAGTTTCTGCCTTGCACTTTGAATCTAGTGCACGTACGCCGCTCTTAAGGAACAGGTCCGTACCTTCGCGGCGAGACAGCTTACATGTTGGTCCAGTATATCGAGCCATTTTACCGTCTCCTGATTAAACGCGACGCTTCTTCGGCGGACGACATCCATTATGCGGGATAGGCGTCACGTCGGTGATGTTGGTGATTTTGTAACCCACATTGTTCAATGCACGAACTGCGGATTCACGACCTGGGCCTGGGCCCTTCACGAACACGTCGAGATTCTTCAGACCATACTCCTGAGCCGCTTGACCAGCTCGCTCAGCTGCAACCTGGGCAGCGAACGGAGTGGACTTACGCGAACCACGGAACCCAGAACCACCAGAGGTAGCCCAGCTCAGAGTGTTACCTTGACGATCGGTAATGGTCACAATGGTGTTGTTAAAAGAGGCGTGGATGTGAGCTAACCCATCAACAACCTGCTTTTTGATTTTCTTGCGCGGTGCGCGCGAACTTGGCTTAGCCATGTCGGTTTATTCCTATCGCCAGCACTACTTACGGATCGGCTTACGTGGTCCCTTACGGGTACGCGCATTGGTCTTAGTGCGCTGACCACGAACCGGCAGACTGCGACGGTGGCGAATACCACGGTAACAGCCAAGGTCCATAAGACGCTTGATATTCATGTTTACCTCGCGGCGGAGATCACCCTCAACACTGAGCTTGGTGATTTCGGCGCGCAGGCCATCCAGTTGTTCTTCAGACAGGTCTCCGATTTTTACATCGGTCGCCAAGCCCACTGTGTCGCACAGCGACTGTGCAGTAGTACGGCCGATCCCATAGATATAAGTCAGGGAGATCACCGCATGCTTATTGTCTGGAATATTGACGCCAGCTATACGGGCCATTCAATTTACTCCGTGTTCGGCTGTGAATTTTGTTGGTTCACAGCACGCTACGTTAACCATTCAACGAGAGGCGCAAGATTATAATGATTGATCGTTTATTTATCAACCACTGTTTCTGGCCTTCGTACGAAAGCACCTCGGGGTTATTAACCCTGACGCTGCTTATGGCGCGGTTCAGTTTTGCAGATGACGCGAACGGCTCCGTTACGACGTACAATCTTGCAGTTACGGCAAATCTTTTTTACAGATGCACGTACTTTCATGATCTACTCCAAATAGGTCCAAGGACTCGTTAGCGAACGAGACCGCTGCCACCTTTGAGATTGGATTTTTTCATCAGTGATTCATACTGATGAGACATCAGATGCGACTGTACCTGGGCCATGAAATCCATGACTACAACTACAACGATCAGTAACGATGTTCCACCGAAGTAAAACGGCACGTTCCAAGCAACAACCAAAAACTGAGGCATCAACGACACACCGGTGATATATAAAGCACCAAAGAGTGTCAGACGCGACAGCACCTGATCGATGTAACGAGCCGATTGATCACCGGGACGAATACCGGGAATAAAGGCGCCTGACTTCTTCAGGTTATCCGCTACATCCTTGGGATTGAAAACAATCGCGGTGTAGAAGTAACAGAAGAAAATCACAGCTGCGGCAAATAACAGGATATATAGCGGCTGACCCGGAGAAAGCGCCAGTGCAAGATCCTGCAACCAATCCATACCTTCACTCTGCCCGAACCACTGCCCGACCGAAGCCGGAAACAACAGAATACTGGAAGCAAAGATCGGCGGGATAACCCCGGCCATATTCACTTTCAGCGGCAGATGGCTGGTTTGGGCGGCAAACACTTTCCGACCCTGCTGACGCTTGGCGTAGTTGATGGTGATGCGACGTTGGCCGCGCTCCATAAACACTACAAACGCCACTGTCGCAACCGCCATAATAGCGATAGTTAACAGTGCCAGGATATTCAGATCACCTTGACGGGACGCTTCGAAAGACTGGCCGATTGCACCGGGCAGACCTGCGACGATTCCAGCAAAGATCAACAGTGAAATACCGTTACCTATACCTCTCTCGGTAATTTGCTCACCGAGCCACATCAGAAACACGGCACCAGAAACAAGAGTTACAACAGCGACGAAGTAGAAGCTTAGGTCTGCGCTAAAGGCAATGCCCTGCCCCGCGAGACCTACCGCCATACCTAACGACTGAACGGTTGCCAAAATGACAGTACCGTAGCGGGTGTATTGGCTTATCTTTCGTCGACCTGCTTCACCCTCTTTCTTGAGCTGTGCTAGCTGAGGGCTGACAACGGTCAGCAGTTGCATGATGATCGAGGCGGATATGTAAGGCATGATGCCCAACGCCAGGATACTCATACGTTCCAAAGCACCACCCGAGAACATGTTAAACAAGCTCAGAATAGTACCTTGGTTTTGTTCGAACATGGCAGCAAGGCGATCAGGGTTGATTCCCGGAACGGGAATATGTGCCCCAATGCGGTAAACCACAATGGCTAGAAAGACAAACCACAAACGCGCTTTAAGCTCGCCCAGGCCGCTTTGAACTCCGGAGGGGGACTTACTACCTTGCTTAGCCATCTATTCCTCGACCTTTCCGCCGGCGGCTTCGATCGCTGCACGGGCACCCTTGGTGACCTTCAGCCCCTTGACCGTAACGGCCTTGGTGATCTTGCCTGACAGGATAACTTTCGCTACCTTGATTTTATGACCGATGATGTTAGCCGCTTCCAGGGCTACCAGATCGATCACATCAGCGCTAATCAGTGCCAATTCACTCAAGCGAATTTCGGCATTGTACTGCGCTTTACGAGAGGTAAAGCCAAACTTAGGCAGACGACGCTGCAATGGCATCTGGCCGCCTTCAAAACCTGGCTTAACAGACCCACCGGAGCGAGACTTCTGTCCCTTGTGACCGCGACCCGCGGTCTTACCCAATCCACTACCGATACCACGGCCTACGCGCTTAGGCGCATGCTTGGAACCAGCAGCTGGGCTCAGTGTATTCAGACGCATGACATGCCTCTCCACTATTCGCCTTCGACGCTAATGAGATAGTTAACTTTGTTAACCATTCCACGAACTGAAGGTGTGTCTTCAACTTCGACTACATGCCCGATACGGCGTAGACCCAAACCCTTAAGGCACAATTTGTGCTTAGGCAGGATACCGATAGAGCTACGAGTCTGCGTCACTTTGATTGTCTTAGTCATCGCAGATTACCCCAGAATCTCTTCTACAGTTTTGCCACGCTTAGCTGCAATCGCATCAGGCGAACTCATCGCTTTCAGACCATTCACAGTAGCGCGAACAACGTTAACGGGGTTGGTTGAGCCGTAGGTCTTAGCCAGTACGTTATGCACGCCAGCCAATTCCAGTACCGCACGCATTGCACCACCCGCGATAACACCCGTACCTTCAGAAGCAGGCTGCATGTAGATCTTAGACGCGCCATGGCGAGCCTTGACCGCGTACTGCAGAGTGCCACCATTAAGCTCGACCGTAATCATGTTACGACGCGCTTGCTCCATCGCCTTCTGGATCGCAACCGGCACTTCACGCGCCTTGCCACGACCGAAGCCGACCTTACCATTTCCGTCGCCGACAACAGTCAGGGCGGTGAAGCCGAATACACGACCCCCTTTAACCACCTTGGCGACGCGGTTGACCTGTACTAGCTTTTCTTGCAGGTCGCCATCTTTCTGATCGTGATTTGCCATAACCTAACCTTTAGAATTCCAGGCCGCCTTCACGCGCTGCTTCTGCCAACGCTTTGACTCGGCCGTGGTATTTAAAACCGGCACGATCAAAAGCAACCTTGGTAACACCTGCGGTCTTAGCACGCTCGGCAATCAGAGCACCCACCTTAGTGGCGGCCTCGATATTACCGGTAGCACCTTCACGCAACTCTTTTTCTACCGTCGAAGCACTCGCAAGTACTTTGCCGCCACAGCCAGAGATAATCTGGGCATAGACGTGCCGAGGGGTACGGTAGACACATAGACGTGTCGCATCCATCTCACGCATTTTACAGCGAGAGCGGCGGGCACGACGTAAACGAGATTCATTCTTTACGCTCATGATCCTGCCCTACTATTTCTTCTTAGCTTCTTTACGACGCACATTCTCGTCAGCATAACGAACACCCTTGCCCTTATAAGGCTCAGGTGGACGGAAAGCGCGAATTTCAGCGGCGGCCTGTCCCAGTTTCTGCTTATCAGCAGCCTTCAGGACGATAGCAGTCTGAGACGGCATCTCTGCAGAAACACCTTCAGGCAGTTGGTAGTCAACCGGATGCGAGAAGCCCAGAGACAGGTTAACAACCGTTCCCTTGACCGCGCCACGATAACCAACACCAACCAACTCAAGCTTCTTCTCAAAGCCCTGGCTCACACCAACAACCATGTTGTTAGCAAGGGAGCGCATAGTACCAGAAAGTGCCTTCGACTGCTTGGAACCATCGCGGGCACCAAACTGCAGTACGCCTTCTTCAGAAACCACGGTAACACTCGGGTGAATATTCAGCCCCAGGGTGCCCTTGCTTCCTTTAATACTCAAAGACTGACCTTTGAGTTCAATCTCTACGCCAGCAGGGATAACGACGGGCGCTTTAGCGATACGTGACATGTCAACCTCCTAGAATACGGTGCAGATGACTTCACCACCGACGTTTGCAGCACGGGCTGCACGATCGGTCATGACACCTTTAGAGGTTGAAATAATGGCAATACCCAGCCCATCACGTACTTTTGGCAGCTCGTTAGCGGCCTTATAGATACGCAGAGAGGGGCGGCTTACGCGATCGATTGTCTCGATTACGGGCTTGCCTTCGAAATACTTAAGATCGACGCTCAGCGTTGGCTTTACATCGCCTTCAATACTAAAACCCGTGATATAACCTTCATCTAACAGAACCTGGGCAACCGCCTTTTTCTGTGTAGATGCAGGCATGGACACGGTGACTTTCTCAGCCATCAAACCGTTACGAATACGCGTCAGCATATCCGCAAGTGTGTCTTGCATGCTCATTTAATGAGTCCTCACTATTGTGCAGCCATGCGATTCCAGGAATTGGAATCGACGCTTACCAACTAGCTTTTTTCAAGCCTGGTACATCACCGCGCATGGCAGCTTCACGAAGCTTAATTCGGGATAACCCGAATTTACGATAAACACCGTGCGGCCGACCAGTGATCTGGCAGCGACGACGTTGACGACAGGGGCTCGCATCACGCGGCAGAGCCTGAAGGCTAACCTGCGCTTCCCAACGCTCATCATCGGATGAGGCAGTGGAGCTGATGATCGCCTTTATCTGAGCACGCTTAACAGCATACTTAGCAACTGTCTTGGCACGTTTTGCTTCACGCGCCTTCATTGATTCCTTAGCCATTGCAATCCACCGTTATTTTTTAAAGGGGAAACCCAGAGCGGTCATCACAGCCCGACCTTCAACATCGCTGACCGCAGTCGTGGTAATGGTGATATCCATACCGCGTAGCTTATCAACTTTGTCGTAATCGATTTCCGGGAAAATGATCTGCTCTTTGACACCCATACTGTAGTTGCCACGACCGTCAAATGATTTGGGGCTCAAACCACGGAAGTCACGAATACGGGGGATTGCAACATCAACCAGACGATCAAAGAATTCCCACATACGCGCGCCGCGCAGGGTAACTTTACAACCGACCGGCCAGCCTTCACGAACCTTAAAGCCCGCAACAGACTTACGCGCCAGCGTCACAACAGCTTTCTGGCCAGCAATCGCTTCCATATCAGCAACTGCGTTGTCGATCATCTTCTTGTCGCCGATACCTTCACCTACACCCATGTTCAGAGTGATCTTGGTGATCCGGGGAACCTGCATTGCATTTAGACCCAGCTCCTGCTGAACCTGGGCAGCAACTTTGTCTTTATATAGTGCTTTCAATCTTGACATGGTACCTGCTCCCCTATTATCCGCCGACAACTTCGCCGTTGGATTTAAAATAACGAACCTTGGTACCGTCTTCCAAGATCTTGAAGCCTACACGGTCACCCTTACCTGTAGCCGCATTAAACAGCGCTACATTGGAAGCCGCAATCGGCGCTTCCTTCTCTACGATGCCGCCAGCTTGGCCAGCCATCGGATTGGGCTTAGTATGCTTCTTCACCATATTGATGCCGGAAACAAAATAACGGTCATCGCCAGTGATCTTCATCACTTTACCGCGCTTACCCTTATCTCTTCCGGCTATGACGATTATTTCATCATCACGTCTGATCTTGCGCATTGCTATTACCTTATCTTTCCTACTACCTTCTCATGCTCAAAACGCCAAGAACCCGATTCACATCAGGCCTCAGCGTTTCACATAAACACAAGCTACTCGGAGCTTGGTTTTTATAGCACTTCAGGCGCCAGGGAAACGATCTTCATGAACTTCTCATTACGAAGCTCACGCGTAACTGGTCCGAAGATACGAGTACCAATAATCTGCTCGCTGGCATCGTTCAGCAGCACTGCAGAATTGACATCGAAGCGGATGATGGAACCATCGGGGCGACGAACACCCTTCTTGGTACGCACAACCACAGCCTTCATGACCTGGCCTTTCTTAACCTTACCGCGCGGAATTGCTTCCTTAACGGTAACTTTAATAATATCGCCAATGCGAGCATAACGACGATGTGAACCGCCGAGTACCTTAATGCATTGAACGCGCTTGGCACCGCTGTTATCAGCAACGTCAAGTACCGATTCTGTTTGAATCATCGTCTTACTCCATAACACACGACCCGGACCACTCTACAGAGAGATCCAGGTTCAGAGCGAAGGCGCGTATACTACACCTTTGCTGCGTGTTCTTCAATTGTTACTAGAGCCCAAGTTTTAGACTTAGAGTATGGACGGGTTTCCTTGACTACTACCAAGTCCCCCATTCCGCACTCATTGTTCTCATCATGGGCATGTAGCTTGGTAGAGCGCTTTACGTACTTACCGTAAATAGGATGCTTCTCCTTGCGCTCAATCAGTACCGTGATGGTCTTATCCATCTTGTCACTAACAACACGGCCGGTTGCAGTGCGGATTGATTTCTCTGCCATGCTTAGTTACCTGCCTTCTCGTTCAGCACTGTTTTGACCCGAGCAATGTCACGACGCACATTACCCACCAGATGGGACTGCGCTAGCTGACCAGAACTCTTCTGCATCCGCAGATTGAACTGTTCCTTAAGCAGACCCAGCAGCTCTTGATTTAGCTCATCTACGGACTTTTCACGTAATTCAACAGTGTTCATTACATCACCGTCCGCTTAACAATGGTTGTCGCCAAAGGTAGCTTGGCAGAAGCCAGAGCAAAGGCTTCAGCAGCCAACTGCTCAGGCACACCTTCCATCTCAAACAAAACCCTTCCAGGCTGAATCTGAGCTACCCAATATTCGACGTTACCCTTACCTTTACCCTGACGAACTTCCAGAGGCTTACCGGTAATAGGCTTGTCGGGAAAAACACGAATCCAGATTTTACCGCCACGCTTGACGTGACGAGTCATAGCACGACGTGCCGCCTCAATCTGCCGAGCAGTGATGCGACCGCGGCCTGTAGCCTTGAGTCCGAATTCGCCAAAGCTTACTTTACTTCCGCGTTCTGCCAGGCCGCGGTTACGGCCCTTCATCATCTTGCGGTATTTTGTACGCTTAGGTTGTAGCATTGACGTACCCTCTACTTAGCAGCTTTTTTCTTTGCAGCGGCATCTTTCTGAGCACGAACCTGCTCGATACCACCCAAAACCTCACCCTTGAAGATCCATACCTTGACACCAATGATGCCGTAGGTTGTATGAGCTTCGTAAGTGCCGTAATCGATATCGGCACGTAGGGTGTGTAGAGGTACTCGGCCTTCGCGATACCACTCAGAACGAGCAATTTCAGCTCCTCCCAAACGACCACCAACCTGAACCTTGATACCCTTTGCGCCCAGACGCATAGCGTTCTGAACCGCGCGCTTCATCGCACGACGGAACATCACACGACGCTCAAGCTGACTCGCAACGCCTTGAGCGACCAGTAGCGCATCCAGCTCTGGCTTACGAATCTCTTCAATGTTGATCTGAACCGGCACACCCATCATGTTAGTGATAGCGGTACGCAACTTTTCAACATCATCGCCTTTCTTACCAATCACAATACCCGGACGTGCGGTATGGATAGTAATACGCGCATTCTGCGCAGGACGTTCAATCTCGATGCGGCTAACAGACGCTGCCTTCAGCTTGTCCTGAAGATACTTACGCACCTCCAGATCTTGCAGCAGGTTTTTAGCATAGGTAGAGCGACTCGCGTACCAGACCGATGTATGGTCCTTAACAATACCAAGTCGATAACCTGTCGGATGTATTTTATGACCCATGGTTTATCTCCTAGCTCTCTGCAACCTTGACGGTGATGTGACAAGAACGCTTCAGGACACGATCAGCACGACCCTTGGCACGCGGCTTAATGCGCTTCATGGTCACACCTTCATCCACAAATATGGTGGATACCTTTAGCTCATCAACATCAGCGCCTTCATTGTGCTCGGCGTTAGCAATTGCCGACTCCAGCACTTTCTTCATGATTGCAGCACCCTTTTTGGGGCTGAAAGTCAGGAGATTCAGGGCTTCATCAACAGACTTACCGCGGATCTGGTTCGCTACTAAGCGAGCTTTCTGCGCGGATAAGCGAGCGCCTTTTAATTTAGCGGCTACTTCCATCTCTATATCCTCGCCTAACGCTTCGCTTTCTTATCAGCAGCATGCCCGCGGTAGGTGCGGGTAACAGAAAACTCACCCAGCTTATGACCTACCATGTCTTCAGTCACGAAGACAGGAACATGTTGGCGTCCGTTATGGACTGCAATCGTCAACCCGACAAAGTTCGGGAAGATCGTAGAGCGACGAGACCAAGTCTTGATTGGCTTACGGTCGCCCTTCTCGATGGCAGCCTCAACCTTCTTCATCAAGTGAAGGTCTATAAAAGGACCTTTCTTAAGTGAACGTGGCACAGCCGTTACCTCGAATTCAGTATTTTATTTCTTAGAACGACGACGTACGATAAGCTTATCGGTACGCTTGTTCTTACGAGTTTTGTAGCCCTTGGTCGGAACGCCCCATGGAGATACGGGATGACGGCCACCAGAGGTACGACCTTCACCACCACCATGCGGGTGATCAACCGGGTTCATCGCAACACCGCGAACGGTGGGACGAACGCCACGCCAACGACTGGCTCCAGCCTTACCCAGGTTACGCAGAGAGTGCTCGCCGTTACCGACCTCACCCAGCGTAGCGCGACAATCAACCAGGACCTTACGCATTTCACCGGAACGCAAACGCAAGGTTGCATGAGCACCCTCACGCGCAACCAGCTGCGCAGAAGCACCAGCACTACGCACCATCTGCGCACCCTTGCCAGGCTTAAGCTCGATACAGTGAATCACACTACCCAGAGGAATATTCCGCAATGGCAGCGCGTTGCCTGCTTTAATATCAGCGCCGGCACCAGATAAGATCTGATCACCTGCCTGCATACCTTTAGCAGCAATGATGTAACGACGCTCACCGTCAGCATATTTCAGCAGGGCGATGTTAGCGGTACGGTTTGGATCGTATTCCAAACGCTCAACAACAGCAGGAATGCCGTCCTTGTTACGCTTAAAATCGACAATACGATAATGCTGCTTATGACCACCACCGATATGACGGGTAGTGATACGGCCGTTATTGTTACGACCGCCAGACTTGGACTGACTCTCCAGCAAAGGCGCGTGAGGCGCTCCTTTGTGCAGATCGGTATTTACAACCTTAACCACATGGCGACGGCCAGGCGAGGTCGGTTTACATTTAACAATAGCCATTTGTTAGCCTCCCTTATTCGCCGACGAAGTCGATGTCATGGCCTTCAGCCAAACGAACATAAGCTTTGCGGATGCTCTTACGCTGCCCCATGCCATGCGCGGTACGCTTGGTTTTACCCTTAACGTTCAGCACACGAACACTCGCAACCTTAACTTCGAACAACTGCTCGACAGCCTTCTTTATCTCAGGCTTAGTCGCATCAGACGCCACGCGGAAAACAACCTGCTGAGCATCTTCGGCAACGATCGTCGCCTTCTCAGAGATATGTGGGCCTAACAGAACTTTGAAGATGCGCTCTTGGTTCATCCCAACATCTCCTCAATTTTCTTCAGTGCAGCAACAGTTACCAGCACCTTATCGCTACCAACCAGACTTACTGGGTCGATTGCCGCAGCATCCAACACATTAACTCTAGGCAGGTTACGCGCAGCCAGATAAAGATCCAGATCAACACCTTCGGTGACGATCAGAACATTAGCCAGATCCATCTCTTTCAGCTTGGCAACCATCAGTTTGGTCTTAGGGGCCTCGAGCTTAAGCTCTTCAACCACAACCAAACGATCCTGACGTACCAGCTCAGAGAAGATGCAACGTATCGCAGCGCGATACATCTTCTTGTTAACTTTTTGCGAATGATCTTGCGGCTTCGCTGCAAAGGTCACACCACCGGAGCGCCAGATTGGGCTGCGGATAGTACCTGCACGAGCACGACCGGTGCCTTTTTGACGCCAAGGCTTAGCACCACCACCACGCACTTCTGCGCGGGTTTTCTGAGCACGAGTACCCTGACGCGCACCTGCCAAATAGGCAGTAACGACCTGGTGAACCAGTGCTTCGTTAAACTCTTTACCAAAGGCCAGCTCGGAAACTTCGACCGAGCCGCTAGCGCCTGCAATAGTAAGATTCATTGTCATCCCCCTTAGCCGCGCGTTTTAACCGCTGGTTTAACAATCACATCACCGCCAGCACAACCCGGAACCGCACCCTTAATCAGGAGCAGGTTACGTTCTACGTCTACGCGAACGACTTCCAGAGTCTGCACAGTGACATTCTCATCACCCATGTGACCAGCCATCTTCTTACCCTTGAATACACGTCCAGGGGTTTGACACTGACCAATGGAACCAGGAGCACGGTGAGAGATTGAGTTACCGTGAGTGGCATCCTGCATAGCAAAGTTCCAGCGCTTAACACCGCCCTGAAAACCTTTACCTTTAGATCTGCCGGTCACGTCAACTTTCTGCCCGACTTCAAAAGTCGTAACAGTCAACTGATCTCCAACCTGAACTTCTTCGCCATCTGCCAAGCGAAACTCCCATAAACCGCGACCCGCTTCGGTACTAGCCTTGGCGAAATGACCCGCCGCAGGCTTAGTAACACGTGAAGCTTTCTTAGCGCCCAGAGTGATCTGGAATGCGCTATAGCCGTCGACATCGACTGTCTTCAGCTGGGTCACACGGTTCGGTTCCACTTCGATGACCGTGACTGGCACGGATACACCATCATCAGTGAATACGCGGGTCATCCCCGCTTTCCGTCCGACTAAACCAATAGTCATATTTAAACCTCTTGCCAGTTGAGTACGGGGCTTTAACCCACTACGGCTGCCCTTCACAGAGCATTCCTCTACTTAAACTTATATAGCGCCGAAGCGCTTATCGATTATTAGCCCAGGCTAATTTGAACATCAACGCCCGCTGCAAGATCTAGCTTCATCAATGCGTCGACTGTTTTTTCAGTCGGCTCAACGATGTCTAGAACGCGCTTGTGAGTACGGATCTCATACTGGTCACGTGCATCTTTATTCACGTGTGGTGAGGTCAGTACTGTAAAGCGCTCCTTACGAGTCGGGAGAGGGATCGGGCCACGCACTTGCGCGCCGGTACGCTTGGCTGTATCAACGATTTCCTGAGTGGAAGCGTCAATCAAGCGATGATCAAAAGCCTTCAATCGAATTCGGATTTTCTGGTTTTGCATTTCGATCACAACTCCAAATGGAATTAAAACGGCAAAAATATGCCACCCCTACAAAAAGGGTACGGAAGTGTACGCGTTGGACGAGAATAGCGCAACTGCAATTAAGTCACAGAGGAAGGATTCCTCGGGAGCTTAATCCACGCGGATGATAGAAATGGGAGGTGCGGGATTCTAATCCACTTAGCTGCGACTGACCAGAGGGTTTTTAAGTCTGATGACGAGAATATTCATCGAGCTGGCTCAACCAGCCCTCAACCCGCTCGGGAGAGGCGAAGGCGGCGTTAAAACTGTTACGCGCCAGCTGCAGTAGCTGCGGCCGCTCTAAGACCAGGGCTGCCGCTGCCGCGCTGTAATTGGCGTTAATATACCCCCCGAAATACGCCGGATCATCGGAGTGAACCGAGACATTAAGCCCCAGGTCCAGCATCTGCTTTAACGGATGCGCGCTCAGGTCACCGACCCCGCCTAACGCCAGGTTCGATAGCGGACAGAGGGTCAGCGGGGTCTGCCGCCTGACCAATTCCTGCACCAACGCCTCATCCTCTAGCGCCCGGTTGCCGTGATCGATACGGTTCACCTTCAAGCGCTCCAGCGCCTGCCAAACATAGTCGCCAGGGCCCTCTTCACCGGCATGCGCCACCGTAAACAAGCCCTGTCCGCGCGCGCGCTGGTAGAGCGCGGCAAAGGGGCCCGGTGGGTTGCCGCGCTCCGACGAGTCCAGCCCCACCGCAATAAACCGATCCAGCAGCGGCAACGCCTGTTCAAAGATCGCCTCCGCATCCGCGACCGGCAGATGGCGCAGAAATGAAAAGATCAGCCCACTGCTGAGCCCCCACTCGCGTTGCGCATCGGCCATCGCGCCACTGATGCCATCAACCACCCTGGCCAACTCAACGCCACGCACGACATGTGCTTGCGGATCAAAGAACATCTCGGTCCGCAGCACCCGCTCCCGATGCGCCCGATCAAGGTAGGCGCGGGTCAGATCATAGAAATCCTGCTCGGTCCGGAGCACCCCCATGCCCTGATAATAGAGAGCGAGAAAGCCCTGCAGGTGGTCAAAATGGTAGGCGCGCCGCAGCGCATCGACATCTGCAAAATGCAGCGGGATACCGTTGCGCTCGGCAAGCCTAAACAGCATTTCAGGTTCGAGCGAACCTTCGATATGGATATGCAACTCTGCCTTAGGCAGGTCGCGGATAAACTGATCCACTTAGCCACCTCCAGTCAACAGCCCCGCCCGTAATTCGGAGCAGGGCCCACTTACGCCTCCTTACTGCGGCAGGCTGCCATCAACACCTTCTACATAATAGTTCATGCCCGCAAGCGCAGTATCATCCAGCACCTGCCCTGCCGGGATGACCTGTTCACCACCCTGGCTAATCACAGGACCTGCGAACGGGTGCAATGCGCCCGCAGCAATCGCGCTCTTAATCTTTTCAGCCTCGGCAACAAACTCAGCCGGAATCGCGGCGTTATAGGGGGCAAAATCAACCATCCCCGACTTGATCCCTCCCCAGGTATCAGCCGAAGACCAGCTGCCATCGATGACGGCCCGGGAGCGGCCGATATAGTACGCATCCCAATTATCAATGATCGCGGTCAACTGCGCCTTAGGGGCGAAACCTGTCATGTCCGAGGCCTGACCCACGCCCCAGACACCGCGCTGCTCAGCGACCTGCAGCGGCGCCGGACTGTCGGTATGCTGCATGATGATATCCGCACCCTGATCCACCAACGTCTTGGCGGCATCCGCCTCTTTACCCGGGTCATACCAGGAGTTAACCCAGACCACCTTGAGTGTCACCTCGGGATTGACTGCGCGTGCCGCCCGAATCGTCGCATTGATGCCGCGCACCACCTCGGGAATAGGGAAGGAGGCCACGTAGCCGATCACGTTACTTTGGGTCATTCGTCCCGCCAGAGTACCGACCACATAACGCCCCTCATAAAAGCGCGCCGCATAAGTGCTGACATTAGCCGCGCGCTTATAGCCGGTCGCGTGCTCGAACTTCACCTTTTTGAATTTTTTAGCCACCTTATGGGTAGGGTTCATAAAGCCGAACGAGGTGGTAAAGATCAGATCATGACCGCTAGCGGCGAGCTTACGGATCACCCGCTGAGCATCAGGCCCCTCTTTAACACTTTCCACGAAACTGGTTTTCACCTGATCACCCAGCGCCTTCTCGATCGCAATACGCCCCTGATCATGCCGGTAGCTCCAACCGTGGTCACCCACCGGTCCCACGTAGACAAAGCCGACTTTGGTTTCCGCCAGCGCCAGGCCCGACACCACCAAGCCCATCACTAGCGCCGTCACACCAGCCGTCACAGCCAACAGCTTTTTTATACCTTGCTTCATAACACGCTCCTAAAACGGGTCCGCCGAGCAGTTATTACTCGGCCTTTTTTGATCGATCATAGTGATGGTCGAAATGACTTCCCGAGCGAGGCCGGGGAATTTTCACGTAATTTGATCTGATCCCGCGAGATCAACACCAGTACCAGCACGGTGGCCAGATACGGCAGCATCGACAGGAACTGGGATGGAACCGACAACCCGAACCCCTGACCATGCAACTGCAGAATCGTAACACCCCCAAACATATAGGCTCCCAGCAGGGTCCGCAGCGGCTTCCAGGATGCGAACACCACCAACGCCAGCGCCACCCAGCCCCGTCCGGCGGTCATATTCTCGGACCACATCGGCGTATACACGACCGACAGATAGGCACCGCCTACGCCGGCCATCAAGCCACCAAACAGCAAGGCGGCATAGCGCAGCTTTATTACCGGGTAGCCAAGCGCGTGCGCCGAGTCAGGGGACTCTCCGATCGCCCGCAGGATCAGCCCCGGGCGACTGCGATTGATAAAAAAGTGCAGCCCACACGCCAGTGCCACTGACAGATAGATCAGCAGGTTGTGATCGAACAACACCGGACCGATGAAGGGGATCTCAGATAACCAGGGGATCGGCAGATTAGCCAGCGGCTCAACCGTCTTACCGACAAACCCGATCCCCAGCATCGCACTGAGCCCGACCCCAAACAGGGTTATCGCCAGCCCTGTCGCCACCTGATTGGTCAACAAACTCAGGGTCAAAACGCCGTGCAGCAGCGCCACGCTCATGCCCGCCAAGCCACCAATCAGCACGCCTAGATAGCCATTTCCGGTCACGACGGTGCCGCCAAAGGCCGCAACCGCGCCCATCAGCATCATCCCTTCGATCCCAAGATTAAGCACCCCGGCGCGCTCGGTCACCAGCTCACCCAACGCCGCAAACAGCAACGGCGTGGCGGCACCGACAATCGTCAGGCAGGCGGCCTGTACGATCAACATAGTTTCGTTCATTCCGGCCTACCTATGCCCGACCGAAGCGAATTCGGTAGCTAATTAACACGTCGCACGCCAATAGAAAGAACAGCAACATCCCCTGAAAAACCCCGGTAACCGCCTGTGGCAGCCCCATCTCCATCTGTAAGGTCTCACCGCCCAGATAGGAGAGCGCCAGCAGCAACCCTGCGATCATCACCCCCAGCGGGTGCAGGCGGCCGACAAACGCAACGATGATCGCGGTAAAACCGTACCCCGGTGACACCTCGGGCACCAACTGGCCGATCGGCCCGGAGACCTCGATCATCCCCGCCAACCCTGCCAAACCACCCGCTAGCAACAGACAGAACCAGACCAGACGTGATTGTTTAAAACCGGCAAACCGGGCTGCCCGGGGCGCCGCGCCCACGACCTTGACCTGAAACCCGATCAGGGTGCGGCTCAATAGCACCCAGGCCGCGACCACCACCGCCACTGCGATCAGCATGCCGATATGGAGCCGGGTATCCTCCAGCAACAGCGGCAGCAGCGCCGCATCGCCAAACATCCGTGACTCGGGAAAGTTAAACCCTTCAGGATCACGCCAGGGGCCATGAATCAGATAACTCAGAAACAGCACCGCGACATAGGTCAGCATCAGACTGGTCAGAATTTCGTTGGCGTTAAAATGGGTCTTTAGCCATGCCGGGATCGACGCCCAGACAGCCCCGCCGAGCACCCCTGCCAGCATCATTCCCGGCAGCAACCAGGCGCTGTCACTGTCGTGGTTAAATATGGCTAGGCCACCGGCGGCCACGGCCCCCATGACCAACTGTCCCTCGGCACCGATATTCCAGACATTTGCCTTAAAACCGATCGCCAGACCAATACCGATCAGCACCAGCGGAACCGCCTTCACCAGCAGCTCGCTAAGCCCGTAGCTATCACTGATCGGCAGAATAAAGAACGCATGCAGCGCCTCGCCAGCATTAAGCCCCATCAGCGTAAACATCACAAAGCCGGCCACCAGCGTCAGTAGCAGCGCCAATAACGGCGAGCCGTAAACCATCACCTTAGAGGGCTGCTGGCGCGGAACTAAACGCAGGCTCATACGCCAGCCTCCGGGCTGGGCGCAACCCTTGCCGGTGTTGCTTGCAGCGCTACACCGGTCATCAATAAGCCGACATCTTCTACGCTAAGCCCGGCTCGGTCATGCAGCTGAGAAAGCGCCCCGCCACAAATAGCACCGATCCGATGACTCAGGGTCATCAGCTCATCCAGATCCTGCGAGATCACCAGCACCGCCGCCCCCTGCTCCGCCAGCGCCTGTAGCGACTTATGAATGATGGCCGCCGCGCCCGCATCGACCCCCCAGGTCGGCTGGGCGATCACCAGAACATCCGGAGCCTGCTGCACCTCACGACCGACGATAAACTTCTGCAGGTTGCCGCCCGACAGACTCGCAGCAGTCGATTCGCCGCCATTGCAACGCACATCAAAGCGTTCGATCACCTGGTCCGAAAAGCGCTGCACCTCGGCGTCGTTGATAAACCCCTTGGTTAGAAAAGGCTGGCGCACATACCCACTCAGGAGCGCATTATCTTTCAGGCTCATCTCCGGCACGGAGCCGTGCCCAAGACGCTCTTCGGGCACGAAACAGAGCCCCAGTGCGCGACGCTGATGCGGACCAAGCTGCCCCACTGGCTGGGTCCCGATAAGCACCGCAGCGAATTCGCTGCGAAATTCGCCGCTCAGCACCTCGAGCAGCTCCGCCTGACCGTTACCGGCGACACCGGCGATACCCAGAATCTCGCCCCGGCAGACACTCAGATTAATATCACGCAAGGCGACCGCAAACTGACTGCTCGCGCCCCGACTAAGCCCACACACCCGCAGCCAAGGATCGCCATGCTCGACATGCGTCTTGCCCCGAGCCGCGTCAACCTCTTCGCCCACCATCAGCGCGGCCATGCTGGCAGCGGTCTCCTCTGCAGGCACACAGTAACCGACATTTTGACCGGCGCGTAAGATAGTCGCCGCATCGCAGAGCTGACGCACTTCATCGAGTTTGTGACTGATATAGAGGATGGAGCAACCTTCGGCGGCCAGCTTGCGCAGGGTAACAAATAGCGTTTCGGCCTCCCGCGGGGTCAGCACTGACGTAGGCTCATCCATGATTAACAGGTGCGGATTCTGCAACAGACAGCGCACGATCTCGATCCGCTGCTTCTCCCCCACCGACAAGCTATGCACCGCCCGATTGGGGTCTAGGGGCAGGCCGTAACGCGCTTCTACCTCAAGGATGCGCGCCTCCAGCGCCTTCATCGACGGCGGGTTGCTCATCCCCAAGGAGATATTTTCTTTAACGCTCAGGGCCTCAAACAAAGAGAAGTGCTGAAACACCATCCCCACACCCAGCGCCATAGCTTGCGCGGGACTGCGAATATCGACCTGCCGTCCTTCCCAAAACAATTGCCCGGAATCCGCTTTGAGCAAGCCGAAGATCAGCTTTACCAAGGTGCTCTTACCCGCGCCGTTTTCACCCAGCAAGGCATGGATCTGACTCGGCTCTACCGTCAGATCAACTCGATCATTGGCCAGACAGCCCGGATAGGCTTTGACAATTTGGCGCAGTTGCAGCCGTGGTGGAACCCGCGTCTTAGCAGTTGGCGTCGAAAGTTTCAAACCGTTGTGCCTCTCAAGTACTGCAAGCCGCTAATGCGTGCCGGCTTCAAATCATCTCTCTCAAGGCTCATAGCAACCACTGCGTCTTGATGCCTAAATCAGCGACCACTCGGTGATGCCCGGCTCGACCCTTGCCTACAACACCGGCCTACGCTGCAGAGCGGGGTGAGTAGATCCAGCCGTCCATGATGAACTATCTGCAATAAATTTTATACTGCTGGTCAGTTTTTGCTGCCGGCCCGCTTGGCGACAACTCGGGTGCTGGTTCCTTTGAAGCCATTAAGCGCAAACTCCTGCTCTGCAGCGGCCAGAATCATCGCCTCGCGCTCGCGCCGGATCCGTCCCGCCTTGGGCTGGCTGTCCGCGCTCTGTTCACGCTCCGTCATAACCCTAGCCTCCATTTGACTCATTGCAGATGACGCACGCTAAGATTCAAGATTATCGCGATCACGGAAACCGATCAGGTAGAGGATGCCATCCAGCCCCAGAGTTGAGATCGCCTGCTTGGCACTTTGGCGCACCAGCGGCTTGGCCCGGAACGCGATACCCAGACCCGCTATCGACAACATTGGCAGATCATTGGCACCGTCGCCGACCGCGATGGTCTGCTCCAACCGCAACCCCTCTTTCGCGGCGATCTCGCGTAGCAGCTCGGCCTTGCGCTGACCATCAACTACCCGTCCGGTGACCCGGCCCGTGACCCTGCCGTCCTCTATTTCAAGCTCGTTGGCATAGACGTAGTCAAAGCCTAACTTGGACTTGAGATGCTCGCCGAAATAGCTGAATCCGCCCGACAGGATCGCGGTCTTATACCCCAAGCTTTTGAGCCGTGACACCAGCTCCTCGACCCCTTCGGTCATCGGCAAGCGCTGTGCCACCTTTTCCAGCACTGAGGCATCCAGCCCTTTGAGCAACGCCACCCGGCGCTTAAAGCTCTCGGTAAAGTCGATCCGGCCCTGCATCGCCTCTTCGGTAATCGCCGCGACTTGCTCGCCGACACCCGCTTCGATCGCCAGCTCATCGATCACCTCCGCTTCGATCAGGGTCGAGTCCATATCGAACACCACCAAGCGGCGGTTGCGGCGGTAGATATCATCTTTCTGAAAGGCGATATCGACATCCAGCTCGTTGGCGGCTTTCAGGAACTCGGCGCGCAGGGTTTCCGAGGGCTCACCGCGTACGGAAAACTCTACACAGGCCTTGGTGCGCTCATCGGCGGCATCCAGATGCACCCGTCCCGAAAGACGGCTGATATTATCGATATTGAGGCCATGGTCGGCAGCGATGCGGGTCACTTTGGCAATATGACTGGCCTCTATGCGGCGCGCCAGCAGGGTGATGATATGTCTCGACTTACCCTGCCCATCCACCCAGTGGGCGTAGTTATGCGGATCAACCGGATCAAATTTGGTGTTCATCTGCAGCGCATGCATCCGAAACAGCACCTCACTCAACACCGGTGCGGATTCAGCCTGCTTGGGAATCTCCACCAGAATACCGAGAGAGAGGTTGTCATGAATCACCGCTTGACCGATATCCAGCACATTGATCTGGTAACGCGCCAGGATCTCGGTAATGGTCGACGTCACACCCGGCTTGTCTGCGCCGGAGATGGTTATAAGAATAATCTCTTTCACAGAGGCGGTTCCTGATATTTGAGGGTTCTCAATCCGGCTCCGCGCAACGTCAAAGCTAGCGCACGGAAAGATCGGATTTTCGGTTAAGGCACGTTATTCTACCTATTTAGACCTCTTTGAAGTATCCCCCTCATGGCAGAATTGCTGGATTGGCTAGGCCAGAACCCCCGATGGATCACCGCCGCAATCGCGGCTACGGCGTTTGTCGAGTCGCTGGCGATGATCGGCGTGATCATTCCCGGCGTCGCGATTCTCTATGCCGGGGCTGCCCTGTCCGGCTCGCTCGGGCTGTCCGTGTGGGACTGCCTGCTGGCAGCATGGGTCGGCGCGGTGGCCGGAGACTTTCTAAGTTTTTTGCTGGGTCGCTACGCCCACCAACCTGCGCTACGCTGCTGGCCGTTTCGGCAGCATCCGGACTGGCTCGCGCGCGGCGAAGAGTTCATTCACAAGCACGGCGCGCTCAGCGTCGTGATCGGCCGTTTCGTCGGCCCGCTGCGGCCGGTGCTGCCCTTTGTCGCGGGCATGCTGCAGATGCCGCCGCAGCGGTTCCTGCTGATCAACATCCCAGCGGCAGTGCTCTGGTCACCCGCCTATATCCTGCCGGGCTATCTGTTCGGCCATCTCGAGCGGGTTGGGCTCGAACACGCAGGCCGCAGCGGGCTGATAAATCTGCTCCTGCTGGGGTTAATCCTACTGACCCTCGGCGGCCTGTACGCCTTCCACCGCTGGCTCCACCCCACACACCCCCGGCACCACAAATTAGCCCGACACCTGCGCCTTGACGCTTTTCGCAGCCCCCGCACCGGCGAATTGCCCTTGGGCTCTGCGCTGACCCTGCTGAGCTGCGCAGGCCTATTTGCTCTGCTGAGCGTCAGCGTCGCCCTCGGCAACCCGCTGACGCCGATCGACCAAGCCCTGAGTGGCGCATTCCAGCACCTGCGCAGCGTGCCGCTTGAGCCCTGGATCGTCGGTCTGACCCTGATCGGTGATAATGCCCATCTGGCGCTATTAAGTCTGGCGTTAAGCGTCAGCCTCTATCGCAGCCATAACCGCAGCGCAGCACTGTACTGGCTGGGCGCGATGGTGACGGTGGCGCTGCTCAGCAGCCTGATTAAGATCGGCTTTGCGATTCCACGCCCTGATCTGGTGCTGCAGCCGTTGCAATCATTCAGCTTCCCCAGCGGCCACAGTAGCAGCGCTACGCTGTTTTTCACCCTGCTGGCGGCCTTTATCGCCCAGCAGCAGCCCTACCCGCGACGCTGGCTGGTCTACAGCCTGGCGGCATTGCCGGCACTGGGGGTCGGCTTATCGAGGCTTTATTTGGGGGTACACTGGTTCAGCGACGTGCTGGGGGGGATCTTACTGGGGCTGGCAGTCTGCGCCGCCAGCCGTTTGCTCTACAGCCGTTTCGACCGCGCGTCGATTGCACTTAACCGACCCGGACTGTGGCTAAGCTGGCTCGTGCTTAGCGCCGTTTATATCGGCATCCGGCTGGACGGCGCGCTAGTCGCCTACCAGCCTTTAAGCTGACTTAAGCTTGTGGTGGCTTAAGCCTGCGGCGACTTGGGCTTACTGCGGCTGCGACTGCCACTACGCTTACGCGGAGCCCTTTTTTTGGCAGGCCCCTGGTCTTCGGCGCTGTCTTTCTTGGCGGCCGTTTTACCCGTGCGCTTGCGAGAAGAACCCAGAGTTTCGATCAATTCAAAATCGATCTTGCGCTCATCCAGATCAACCCGGGTCACCTTCACCCGCAGCTCATCACCGAGACGGTAGGTGACCCGGGTACGCTCGCCAGTCAGGCGCTGTTTGGCGACATCGAAGTGATAGTAATCACCCTGAAGTGCAGACACATGCACCAGCCCTTCGGTATGAATATCCTTGAGCTCGACAAACAGACCGAACCCGGTCACCGCACTGATCACCCCGACAAAGTCGTCACCGATATGGTCACGCATGTATTCGCACTTGAGCCAGGCGTTGACATCGCGGGTCGCTTCTTCGGCCCGACGCTCGGTCAAGGAACAGTGCTCGCCCAGCGCCAGCATGGCCGCCAGATCATAGGGATAACTCTGACTGGCAACCAGGCTGGGCGCGCCATCGACCCGCACCACCGGTGCCTTACCGCTCTTGCCGAACAGTGATTTAACCTTCGACAGCAGGCCGCCCTCGCCTCTTTCGCGGATCACCGAGCGGATCGCCCGATGCACCAACAGATCCGGGTAACGCCGGATCGGCGAGGTGAAGTGGGCGTATGCCGCATAGGCCAGACCAAAGTGGCCCTCGTTGGCAGGGGTATAGACTGCCTGCGACAACGAACGCAACATCATGGTCTGGATAACACTGGCGTCGGGCCGATCGCCAATCTGCTGCAACAACAACTGGTAATCTTCCGGGGTCGGTTTCTCGCCGCCGGGCAGGTTAAGCCCCAGTTCCGCCAAAAACTTCCGCAGGTTCTCCAGCTTCTTCGCCTTAGGGCCCTGATGGACCCGATACAGGGCCGGAATTTTGAGCTTTTCCAGGAAGCGTGCGGTCGCCACGTTGGCGCACAGCATGCATTCTTCGATCAGTTTATGGGCATCGTTTCGAACCACCGGAACAATCTGATCGATCTTTCGGTCTTTGCCAAACATAATCCGGGTTTCGGTGGTTTCGAAATCGATCGCCCCCCGCTCATCCCGCGCCCCGCGTAAACCCCGATAGAGCTTGTGCAGCTCGAACAGATGGCCGATCAGATCGGGATACTGGCGCGTCAGCTTTTGCCCGGCTTCGGATTCCGGGGCATCCAGCAGCGTGCCGACCTGGTTATAGGTCAGCCGCGCATGTGATTGGATCACCGCCTCAAAGAACTGGTAACCACTGAGCTTGCCCTTGGCACTGACGGTCATTTCACACACCATCGCCAACCGGTCAACCTGCGGGTTAAGTGAGCAGAGTCCGTTGGACAAGGCTTCTGGCAGCATCGGTACGACCTGCTGCGGGAAGTACACCGAATTACCGCGTTTGTGCCCTTCAAGATCCAGCGCTGTGCCGGGCTGGACGTAATGGGAGACGTCGGCAATCGCGACAAACAAGCGCCAACCACCGCCTTTTTTCGGTTCGCAATAGACCGCATCGTCGAAGTCGCGCGCATCTTCGCCGTCGATAGTGACCAACGGCAGCTGGCGCAGGTCAACACGGTGCTTCTTGTCGGCTTCGCTGACTTGGGCCCCGTAACGCTCTGCTTCGGCTTCAACGCCGTCGGGCCACTGATTAGGAATATTGTAGCTACGAATCGCCACCTCGATCTCCATGCCCGGCGCCAGATGCTCCCCCAGCACTTCGGTAATCCGTGCGCGCGGCCGCCCCTTGCTGGGCTGCTGAATGATTTCCGCCTGCACATACTGGCCATTCTCGGCCCCGGCCCGATCTTCATCAGCGATCACCAGATCCTGGCTGATACGGTTGTTTTCCGGAATCAGATAACCGACGCCATTATCATCGACATAACGCCCGACCAACTGCTGGGTATTGTGCTCGAGCACCTCGATCACCGATGCCTCACGCCGACCCCGATGATCCAACCCCGACACCCGCACCATCGCCCGATCGCCATCAAACAGCTTGCGCATCTGGCGATTGTGCAGGTACAGGTCCTCGGAGCCATCGTCAGGACTCAAAAAGCCATAACCGTCACGATGACCGCTGACGCGACCGGACAGCAGATCCATCTTGTCCGCCAGACCGTAGCCGCCCCGGGTATGCACCAACTGACCGTCGCGCTCCATCGCCCGTAACCGCCGCCGCACCGCCTCAATCTGCTCCTCGGAGTCGATCTTGAGCTCGGTACAGACCTGCGGGTGTGACATCGGCCGACGTGCCTTGGTCAGCAGCTCGGTAATATATTCGCGACTGGGAATCGGGTTATCGTACTTTTGAGCTTCCCGCTCTGCATGGGGATCTCTACGCATAATAATTCTCGTATATTTTAGAGGGGCGACTTCTAGCGGCCCGAGGTGATGTCTGATTAGAAGAGGTGACGCCGATCAGACTATTAATGCTATTAAACCAATTTTTCAGACTATCAATTCTACTTAGTGTGACGCATTGTTGCCGATTTAACCCACCGCGACAATGGCGTGGCTTCGATCCGGCTGGCCAGGGCGCTGCGATTAAGCCCGTGTGGAATCAATTCAGGCCGCAACCAACGACCAAGGGCCCGCATCCGCCGGGCCCTTGGCAATGCTCACGACATGATCGCTTAGGGACGGTCGTCCAGCTCGTCAGTATCTTCTTTGACCGGCGGTAGCAGATCCTCACGCACCACCTTCATCGCCAGCAGCACATTGGCGGCAACATAGACCGAGGAGTAAGTACCCACCAACACACCGATCATCAGCGCGGTCGCAAAGCCATGGATCATCTCGCCGCCTACGAAAAACAGCGCCAGCAGCACCAGCAACGTGGTTAACGAGGTGATCAACGTCCGGCCCAGGGTCTCGTTCAACGATAGGTTGATGATCTCTTCCGCCGTGCCCTTACGCAGTTTGCGAAAGTTCTCGCGAATCCGGTCAGACACGACGATGGTATCGTTGAGCGAGTAACCGATAACCGCCAGGATCGCCGCCAGTACGGTCAGGTCAAAATCCAACTTGAGCACCGAAAAGATCCCCAGCACGATCAGCACATCGTGTGCCAAGGCCACTACCGCACCCACCGAGAACTTGAACTGGAACCGCATCGCCACGTACATCATCACGATACCCAGCGCAAACAACATCCCTAAGCCGCCCTGCTCGCGTAGTTCGTCACCCACCTGGGCACCGACAAACTCGGAACGTAGCAGGGTCACCTCGGTGCCACCGCTAGCGGCACGCAACGTCGCCAGTACATCATCGCCCAGTGTCGGCGTGTGGGTCTGCCCCAGGCGCACCATGATATCGGTCGGTGAACCGAACGCCTGCACGATCGCAGACTCGTAACCGGCCGCTACCAACGTCTGCCGGATCACATCCAGCGGTTGCTCCTGACTGTACTCCACCTCGACCAACGAGCCGCCGGTAAAGTCGAGCCCGAACTCCAGACTGTAAACAAACAACGACACAATCGATGCCAGAACCAGCGCAATCGAGAGCCCGGACATCACCTTGCGCAGCGCCATAAAATTGATCTGGCGCTCTGGGGCGATGCTCAAACTGTCTTCATTCATAACCATTTCCGTATCACTCATCGCTTATACCCCCCAGCCGATCGACAGTTTGTTGATCTTGCGGCCGCCGTAGATCGCATTGACCAGGGCGCGGGTAACCACTATCGCCGTAAACATGGAGAAGATGATACCCAAAGAGAGCGTCACCGCGAAGCCCTTCACCGGCCCGGTACCGACCGCAAACAAAATCACCGCCACCAGCAACGTGGTGATGTTGGCATCGAAGATGGTCGAGAAGGCACGGTCGTAACCGGCGTTAATCGCCAATTGCGGCGGCATACCGTTCTTAAGCTCCTCTTTGATCCGCGAGAAGATCAGTACGTTGGCGTCCACCGCCATACCCACCGTCAACACAATACCGGCAATCCCCGGTAGGGTCAGGGTCGCCGACAGCATCGACATCGCCGCCGTCAGCAGCGCCAGGTTTAACACCAGGGCGACATTAGCAACGATACCGAAGGTCTTGTAGAACACCAGCATGAACATCAGCACCATCGCCAAGCCGATCTTCACCGAGGTCACCCCCAGATCGATGTTCTGTTGCCCCAGGCTAGGCCCAACGGTACGTTCCTCGACAAAGTAGATCGGCGCCGCCAACGCACCCGCACGGAGCAACAACGCCAACTCGGTCGATTCACCCGCGCCATCGAGGCCGGTGATGCGGAAGCTGTTACCCAGCGCCGACTGGATCGTCGCCAGCGAGATGATCTTCTTCTCGACGTAAGGGATCCGCTTCTCGACTTCGACCCCGTCGACCTGCTCGTAACGGGTACGGGTCTTGTGCTCGATAAACAGTACCGCCATGCGCCGCTTGATCGCATTACGGGTGACCCGATTCATCAGCTTGCCGCCGCTAGAGTCGAGGGTGATCGAAACCTGCGGCTGACCATTCTCATCAAAGTTGGCCTGGGCATTAGAGACCGCACTGCCGGTGATGATCACATCCTTTTCGATATCCGCAGGGCGTCGACCCGCTTCACGGAACTCGTAGGTTTCCAGACTGGAACGCGGCGCATCGGGCGCCGCCTCGAGCCGGAACTCAAGGTTGGCGGTCTTACCCAGGATTCGCTTAGCGGCGGCCGTGTCCTGCACCCCTGGCAGCTGAATCACGATCCGGTTCGGCCCCTGGCGCTGTACCAACGGCTCAGCGACGCCCAACTCGTTGACCCGGTTACGAATCGTGGTCAGGTTCTGCTTGATGGCGTAACTCTCGATCTCCGCGATCTTGGTTTCGGCCAGATTTACCGTCACGAAAAACGCACCCTGGGCATCGGTATCGCTAAGCGAAAATTCCTTAAACTCTTTTCTTAACAAGCTGTGGCCCTGGTCACGCGCCTCCAGCGAGGTAAATTTGATCTTCAAACTGCCATCCGCGGCGTGCGTTACGCTGCGATAACGCAGCCGCTCGCTGCGCAATCGCGTCTTGATCTCGCTGACATAGACATCCAGCCGCTGCGCAACCGCAGCCCCCATGTCGACCTCCATCAGGAAGTGCACCCCGCCGCGCAGGTCCAGACCCAGCTTCATTGGCCCCGCGCCGATAGACGTCAACCAGTCGGGGGTCGTTGCGGCCAGGTTCAGCGCGGTCACATAGTCATCGCCCAGGGTCCGGGTGATGGACGCTTTAGCACGCAGTTGCTCTTCAGAGCTGGCGACCCGAATCAGTAATCCCTTTTCCAGCACCTCGGCACCGTGATAAGCCACATTGGCTTGATCCAAGCCTTTCAGGGCCTTATCCAGCGTGCGCTGCGTCAATGCGGTTGCGGTACTGGCACCCGACACCTGTACCGCGTAATCATCCGGATACAGATTGGGCGCGGCATAGATACCGCCCACCACCAACGTAAATACAATCAGCAGGTTTTTCCAAAGTGGGTACTTATTGAGCATAACGCTCGGCTCCTTGCTACAAAGCACCGCTACGGCCACATGCCCGCTCGGTGTTTAAAAAACAAAACGCCACGTCCCGGAACAACCAAGCGTGGCGTTTGTAAGACGACAACGGACGATTTAGATATCCTTAATCGTGCCCTTGGGCAGCATCGCCTGAATGTGCATCTTCTGGAATGTCAGCTCAACCGTATCGGATACGCTCAGTACCACGTAATCATCGGCTACCTTCGTGATCTTACCCAGCAGACCGGCGCTGGTTACCACTTCATCACCCTTGCTCATGTTGGCAACCAGGGCTTTGTGATCTTTGGCACGCTTGCTCTGCGGACGCCATACCATGAAGTAAAAAATCGCCGCGAAACCAACCAAAAAGATCAAGCCAGACAGATCGCCAAAAGGACCTGCTGCACCAGCCGCGCCGGCTTCAGCCATAGCGGGAGAGATAAAAAAGCTCATTAAAGTCTCCTAAAAAGGTTATAAATCGGATTGTAATAACAGACTCAATCCGCCCTCAATCGAGTTCTGGAACGTCCAGACCGCGCCTGCGGTAGAAATCGGCCACAAAGTCCGACAATTTACCCTGTTCAATAGCGCTGCGCAATCCGCTCATCAGGTTTTGGTAGTAACGCAGGTTATGAATCGTATTTAGCTGCGCGCCCAGCATCTCTTTGCACTTGTCCAGATGGTACAGGTAAGCGCGGCTGAAATTCTGGCAGGTATAGCAATCACACTCGGCATCCAGCGGCGCGGTATCGTGCCGATGTACCGCATTGCGAATTTTGACCACCCCGTCGGACACAAACAGATGGCCATTGCGGGCATTGCGGGTCGGCATCACGCAATCGAACATATCGATACCCCGACGCACCCCCTCGACCAGATCCTCCGGCTTCCCCACGCCCATCAGGTAGCGGGGACGGTCTGCCGGCATCTTCGGGGTGGTGAAGTCGAGCACCTTCATCATCTCGTCCTTGGGCTCGCCCACCGACAATCCGCCGATGGCGTAGCCGTCAAAACCGATCTCGGTCAGCCCCGCCAGCGACTCATCCCGCAGCGCCTCAAACATTCCCCCCTGAACGATGCCGAACAGCGCCGCCGGATTATCGGCATGCGCCTCTTTCGAGCGCTTGGCCCAGCGCAGCGACAAACGCATCGACTCGGCCGCTTCCTGCTCGGTGGCCGGATAAGGGGTGCACTCGTCAAAGATCATCACCACATCTGCGCCCAGCTCACGCTGCACCTGCATCGAACGCTCCGGGGTCAGCTCCACCTTCGCCCCATCGACCGGCGACTGAAATTTCACCCCGTGCTCGGTGATCTTACGCATCGCGCCGAGACTGAACACCTGAAAACCGCCCGAATCGGTCAGGATCGGCCCCTGCCACTGGATAAAATCGTGCAGGTCGCCGTGTTCGCGCACCACCTCGGTGCCCGGACGCAGCATCAGATGGAAGGTATTGCCCAGGATCATGTGCGCCCCGGTCGCTTCAATATCGCGCGGCAACATCCCCTTCACTGTGCCATAG
Source organism: Motiliproteus sp. (assembly GCA_036964625.1). GTDB lineage: Bacteria > Pseudomonadota > Gammaproteobacteria > Pseudomonadales > Balneatricaceae > Motiliproteus. The sequence continues at coordinate 2,560 of JBALTG010000001.1, read as the reverse complement.
GTACCGACCGGCATAAACGCAGGGGTCTCGACCTCACCCCGTGGAAAACTCAGCCGACCCCGACGCGCCTTACCGTCGGTCGCCAGCAATTGGTATGTCATAAAACAGCTACGTGTCACCTGTTGCTCCACTTTTTATAAAATCATCAAACCGCTTGGCGGCGCGTCAGAAACATCGCATCGCCATAACTGTAAAAACGGTACTGCTGCGCCACCGCCTCGGCATAGGCATGGCGGATATGTTCTGCTCCCGCAAAAGCACTGACCAGCATCAACAGCGTCGATTCGGGCAGATGGAAATTGGTAATCAAGCAATCGATCACCGCAAATTGATAGCCGGGATAGATAAAGATATCGGTCTCGCCGCAGAACGGCACCAGCTCACCCTCGCCCTTGCGGGCCGCGCTCTCCAGGCAGCGCACGCTGGTGGTCCCCACCCCGATCACCCGCCCGCCGCGGGCCCGAGTATCCCGCACCTGCTGGCAGACCTGCTCCGTGACCTCGATATATTCCGAATGCATCTGATGCTCAAGCACCGTTTCCACCTTCACCGGCTGAAAGGTCCCGGCGCCCACATGTAGGGTCACAAAGCCCAGATCAACGCCCTTGTCGCGCAGGGACTGCAACAACTCTTGATCAAAATGTAGCCCCGCCGTAGGCGCCGCCACCGCACCGGGAGCACGATTATAAACGGTTTGATAGCGTTCGCGGTCCGCTTCGTGATCTTCCCGGTTCATATAGGGCGGCAGCGGCATATGGCCGATCTCATCGAGCCAGCTCAACAACGACCGCTCCCCCTTAAAGCGCACCTCAAACAGCGCCCCCCGACGCCCCGTCACCTCGGCCTCCAGCTGTCCCTCCAGCAACAAACTCGCCCCCGGCTTCGGCGCCTTGCTGGAACGGATATGCACCAGCGCATGATGGGCATCAATGACCCGCTCGATCAGCATCTCGATCTTGCCGCCAGTCGCCTTCTGCCCGAACATCCGTGCCGGAATCACCCGGGTATCGTTAAACACCATCAGGTCGCCGGGGCGCACCAACGCCAACAGCTCGGTAAATGCACTGTGCACAATCGCACCACTGTCACCCTCAACACAGAGCAACCGGCTACCGGTCCGCTTTTCCGCCGGATGCCGGGCGATCAACTCATCGGGCAGTTCAAAATGAAAATCTTTAACGCGCATAGCAATACAACTTTCTCGTCAGAAACCAATAAATCAACAAACAGCCGCAGACGGGCGTTGACCTGCGTAAAAAGCCGCCTATAATACACGCTCTTTTAGGGCCAGTGTGGTGAAATTGGTATACACGACGGATTCAAAATCCGTTGCCGAAAGGCGTGGCGGTTCGAGTCCGCCCACTGGTACCACCTCTTTAAGCGATAGTAACTACTAACCCATTCCTTTTGGGGTTAGGCCGGGGTTAGAACTCCAGCAAATAATTACGTTCGATAGAATATTTTTCTTACTCTCTTCTCTACCACCACAACCCCCTCTATGGGTTATAGATCTGCGCAAAGACCGCGCTCTTCGTCCCCGTACACCTCTATATTACTCAGAGGGACCCATTGTTTTTTCTGTCCGACAATCAGCCAAATACTCTTTTAAAATCAATACAATACATTATCATCACGTTATAACTATAACCCCCTTAGGGGCTGGGCATCTGCAGAAGAACCGCGCTCTTCGTCCCCGTACACCTTGATATTGCTCAGAGGGACCCGCTCTATTTCCGAGAGACCTAACCTCCAATCAAACAACCAGGACCTCCGATCGCATACCCTACCAACAGAAAAGGAAGGAAGTCATAGCTGAGCCGGTAGCTGCAGAACCCTTGCGACTTTCTGACCCGTACCACCAACCTTTCTCCAAGGGACCCAAGCTCACACAGCAAATAATTCAGCCTCTGTCCTAGGACAAGACCTCAACCAATTACCTCAATAGAAATGAAACTGGAGCCATGCCGATCACCGCTGCCGGATCTGCAGCATCGATCTCGAACAACAAACACAGACGGTACTGAACCGATCAGACCAACATCAGCCAAAGGTTTCACCCAACAATAAACGGCTAATTATCTTTACCTGAGCGCTTAGCCGACAGGCCAAACGGGGGCGGGGAAGTAATATCTGTAAAACTAGGTGTCCCGTGGTGTCCTAGGTGTCCCGGCCTTTAATATCAACAACTTACACCAGGACACCACACCGTGTCCCTTGGTGTCCTGAGGTGTCCTGGTGTCCTGCTAAAAACCAGCACCACAACAGCGTTTTGTTTATTTACATCAGATACTTATGAGACAGAAAAGGAGCTGGCGCAGTATTCTAAAATACCAACCAATCTAATAATACGAAGTAAAAAACTACTCTCTACCATCCATCAAAAGTGCTTGACGTGTGGCCGATTGAGCGCTTAGAAGAGGCGACCTAATCGCCGCTATGCGCACTAAGCAGACGCTCGCAGGACTTTGGCGTGTGAGGTTTCAGTCGCCCAAAGGAGCCTCTGGAATTTCCAAGAATAAGTAAACAGCTAATATTTAGGTAGACGTTCATACTGAGTGGT